>NZ_JAVROT010000375.1:0-8734 GCF_032162605.1 Mycobacterium sp.
GGATTCCACACCGCGAGCGTCGCGGCGACGAACTGGCCGGGCATGCCGGAGGCGGGAACCACGACCGCGGCCAGGCGCGCGGCACCCCAGCCGGCGAGCCACAGCCCGGCGATCAGCAACACCTTGACCACCACACCGCCGTCGACGACGTGCGACGCCAGCGCCACCGCGAAGTCCTGCGGCAGCGCCCGGGGTGCGGCCTCGGTCAGCCCCAACGCGGCGTCGGTCAGATATGCGCGCGGCGTGGACACGGCGTCACGGAGCAGCAGGTAACCCGGCGCCAGCAGGGGCGCCGTCACCGCCAGGGACAGTGCTAGCGCGTAAACGGGCACGGCCCACCGGTACCCCCCCTTGTGGGGGAGAGCGCCGTGACCCGGGGACCGAGCGATCAGACTGGTCGGTCCGGAGGCAGATCCGATGGTCTCTGCGTGGGTATCTTCTCGGTCGCGGCCTCGGCGGCGGGCATCGGACCGGTGTCGGCGGGGCGCCTGCCGAAGAACCCGTGCCCGGTGTCATCGAGGCCGGGGTCGATCAGTGCGGACTCTGCCCTCAGGGTGAACGAGCCGAGCAGCACACCACCCACCAGAGCCAGCAGGCCGACGCCGGTGAAGGTGATCGGCAGGATCCGGCCCCACAGGGAGACGACGTCGCCCTCGTCGCGTGCACTGGCCACCTGCGCCTCGACGGTTTCCTCGTTGGTCGTGACCTTGTAGTCGGCGAACGTGACCTCGGGCTTCAGGGCATCGCGGGCGTAGTAGTGGTAGCCGTGCTCCTCGGCCTTGACGATGGTTCCCGAGACGGGATCCACCCAGAACGTCCGTTGTGCGGCGTAGTACCGGGTCATCGTGATCTGCTCGTCGGGCCCGCCGGGCAGGCCCCACAGCTCGGCGCGCGCGGAGACGGTGCTGTCGGCGTCGTCACCGTAGAGCGACGCGTACTTGACCGGTTCCACCAGCTTGCCGTCGGCGTCGTAGCCCACGTTCTGGGTGAACCGGAAGGTGTTCAGCCCGTTGACGTCCTCTTCGCCGTCGTAGTTGGCGTCGTACGCCTTCTGCGCGATCGGATCGAAGTATGGGTACGTCTTCTTCTGGGTGTCGAACGGGAAGCGATAGGCCAGACCCTCGTGCGGCAGCGCTACATTGGTCGGCGGTTGGGGATCGGAGATGCTGCGCGGCTTCTGCACCGAGCCGCCGGGATTGGTATCGCTCGACACCGCCAATGCGGTCTTGCGGTCCAGCGTGACGGTGTCGACGAGAGCCAGGAGCAGGCCGTTGTCCTTTTGCTTGTCGGTCCGGCGAACCGTGTTGCCGACCTGCAACGTGACGACGTCGGCGTTCGACGGCGCCTCGACGCTGATCTGCTGCTGGAACGTGACGGGCACGTTCTTGTCGATCACGAACTTCGTGCCGGACAGCGAGGCTGGGTCGAAGACCGTTCCCGAGCCGTCGCTGACCAGCGTGGTGTCGATGTTGAGCGGGATCTTGGCGATCTTGCCCTTGGTGTAGGTCGACAACAGAAGTGCGGCGATGAGAAGGGCGGCACCGAGGCCCATGAGCCCGCACGCCGCGATCCGCAGCGCCACTGCGCGGTTCAAACCGTGCCTCCTTCTCGTCGCGAGACGACTCCACCCACGCCCTGAGCTGCCCCGTAGGCAGCTGAGGCAAACCGTGTCGACCCTAACAGCCGATGATGAGGCCAGTGCTTAGGACAAGGTCATCGGGCACACTGGTCGCCATGGGCGGCAGTCGGACAGGCTCGGGGAGTGTCTCCGGCGGGCAGGATCGCAGTTTCCTGCCTGCCGTCGAAGGCATGCGAGCCTGCGCCGCCATCGGCGTGGTGATCACCCACGTGGCGTTCCAGACCGGGCACACGACCTGGAGCACCGGCAGGCTCCTCGGGCGCTTCGACCTTGCGGTCGCGGTGTTCTTCTCGCTGTCGGGATTCCTGCTGTGGCGCGGGCACGCCGCATCGGCGCGCGGCCTGCGTCGCGTCCCGCCGACGGGTCACTACCTGCGGTCCAGAATCGTGCGCATCATGCCCGGCTACCTGGTTGCGGTGGTGTTGATCCTGACTCTGTTTCCCGAGGCCAACGCCGATCTGACGGTTTGGCTGGCCAATCTGACGCTGACCCAGATCTACGTGCCACTGACCTTGACGTCCGGGCTTACGCAGATGTGGAGTCTGTCGGTCGAGGTGAGCTTCTACCTCGCCCTGCCGTTTCTGGCGCTGTTGGCCCGCTGGCTGCCGGTGCGCGCCCGGATACCGGCCATCGCCTTCTTCGCGCTGGCGAGCTTCGCGTGGGGGCTGATCCCGTTCTCCGTGCCCTTCGGCGTCAACCCGCTGACGTGGCCCCCCGCGTTCTTCTCCTGGTTCGCCGCGGGCATGCTGCTCGCAGAGCTGACAGTGAGCCCGGTGGGGTGGGCCCACAGGTTGGCGCGCCGCAGGGTCCTGATGGCGGTCGTCGCGGTCACGGCGTACGGGCTGGCCGCGTCGCCGATTGCCGGCCCCGCGGGTCTGGCGCCGGGCACTCTGGGGCAGTTCCTCATCAAGGTGTCGATGGGCGCGGTGGTCGCGGGTGCGCTGCTTGCGCCGCTGGTGCTCGACCGGAGGGCAGGAGCGGAGCGACCGGGGAATGACGAGGGTCCGGAAACCCCGCACCGGTTGCTCGGGAGTACGCCGATGGTGACGCTCGGTCGTTGGTCCTATGGATTGTTCGTCTGGCACCTCGCGGCACTGGCGATGGTGTTTCCGGTGATCGGGGAGTTCCCATTCAACGGGCACATGCCGCTGGTGCTGGCGCTGACGCTGGTGTTCGGCTTCGCGATCGCGGCGGTGAGCTATGCGCTCGTCGAATCTCCATGCCGAAATGCGTTGCGGCGCTGGGAGATACGTAACTCAATTACGCCGCTGGACAGTTCGGTCAGTGATGCGCCCGAGCCCGCCGTCGCACAATGACCCCGTCGACCACGTCAGTACCCGCCCCTGGCGGAGAAGATGCGCTGGGGATTGTCCACCAGCATCGCGGTGAGTTGTTCCTCGGTGACCCCGCGTCGTTTGAGCGCGGGGATGACGTCGTCGTGGATGTGCAGGTAGTGCCAGTTGGGCAGCGCGACCGGCAGTGTCGCCTCGGGTAGCGCGTCGAAATAGCAGGAGGCGTCGTGGGAAAGCACCATCTTGTCCGCGTGGCCGCGCTCGCACATCGTCGCCACCGTATCGACCCGGTCCTCGAACCCCAGGACCGCGTCGATGCCGAAGCGGTCCATTCCGATGTACGAACCCGCGGCGATCAACTCCTCCAGATACGCAATGTCGGTGGTGTCGCCGCAGTGGCCGATCACGACGCGGGTCAGGTCTACGCCCTCCTCGGCGAAGATCCGCTGCTGTTCGAGACCGCGGCGGCTTGCGGCGTGGGTGTGGGTGGAGATCGGGACGCCGGTCTGGCGGTGCGCCTGTGCGACCGCTCGTAGCACCCGCTCGACGCCAGGGGTGACGCCCGGTTCGTCGGTGGCGCACTTCAGGATTGCGGCCTTAACGCCGGTGTCGGCGATGCCGTGCTCGATGTCGCGGACGAACATGTCGGTCATGGTCTCCGGGCCGCCGAGTTCGGCGCCCGGCCCCAGGTAGTGGAAGTACATCGGGACGTCGTTGTAGGTGTAGAGGCCCGTCGCGACGACGATGTTCAGCTCCGTCTGCGCGGCGACGCGGGCGATGCGGGGGATGTACCGGCCCAGGCCGACGACGGTGAGGTCGACGATCGTGTCGACGCCGCGTGACTTCAGCTCGTTGAGTCGAACCACAGCATCCGCCTCGCGTCTGGCGCCGTCCCCCCAGCCCTCCGGATAGTTCTCCATGATCTCGGTGGTCATGATGAAGACGTGCTCGTGCATGAGCGTCCCGCCGAGGTCCTGGACGTCGATGGCTCCGCGTGCGGTGTTGACCGTTGACCCACTCATGGCTGCGCTCCCGTCGCCGTAGACCATGGCGATGCTACGGGCGAGTCATCGGCACCGTCGACGCAGCGAGTGCGGCGACCGAGATCAGTGCCAACAGCTGCACGCCCCAGGCGTGGCCGATGTACCCGTCCACGGACCGCCACGGATATCTGCTGAGAACGGCGCCGGCCAGGATCAGCCCGGCCGCGGCGGCGCCGAGCGTGACCCGGTCCGACACGAGCGGCCGTGTCCGCAGTAGCCGGCGCAGGCCGATGGCGGCGCCCACCACCACGATCCCGGCGAGCCCCGAGACGAGGAACCCGACGGCGAGCACTGCGGCGCCCGCGGTGATCGGCCCCGGCCGCCATGGTCGGGCAGGCACGCCCGGCGGTCGGGGCCGACGGACGGGGAGGAAGGCGAGCAGGAACAACAAGGGGAGCAGTGCCAGTCCGCCGAAGAGGCCGACGCGGTACGTCGTGTTCGAGGCGAAGTCGAGGGTGATGGCCCCCGAGGTGTCGGGGGGAACGACCCAGCCCTGCTGCCACCCATTGACGGTGATCGGTGTCAGGGGAATGCCGTCGGAGCGGCGGGCGGTCCAGCCGGGGTTGATGCTCTCGGGCACCACCAGCACCCGCTGGACAGCCGAGGCGGCGACGTCGAGCTCCCGGTGGTCGGCCCGCCACTGGGTGATCTGCGTGGGAAGCCTTGGAGCAGTGGGCAATTGCGCCGCGAGCGGCCCGGCAAGCTGGACGCCGTCGGCGACGAACGCCGAGCCAGGGCTGATCACCAGCTCCTGCTGACCTGCGGGCAACGCGATCGGCGCCTGCAGGCACGGTTTGGCGGCGACGGGTTCACCGTCCAGAAGCGCGCCGACGGTGGTGTCCACCGACGTCTGGATGAACTGTCCGGCGACGCCGATGATCGGGCCCTTGCCGCATGGCAGTGTGATCGGGCGGCCGCGGTTGCGCGCGGCGTCCGGGGTGGCGATCGGTGCGCCGCGACCGTCAAGTGCCGTCACCTCGGCCAGCCCTGGTGGCTTGACCTGATCGAAACCCAGTGCAGTGCGGTCGATCACGTCGTTCCAGTCCAGAATCGACAGCTTGACGGTGTCGGTGACGCGGGGTTTGAGATCGATGGTCTGCGGGCCATCGGCGTCGAGTCTGCGGACCTGAGGGCCGTCGCCGAGATCGACGGCCACCAGCGTCGGGTGCGCGGGTAACTCCGACGGGCTTGGCGTCAGCCGCAGCGCGGCGACGTTCGTGGCCGTTGGCAGCTTCAGGGTCAGGTTGGCGCCTGTCCGGTGCTGCACGATGTTCTGCGGCGCGGTCCACGACGTGCGCGGGTCGCCATCGCTCGCGGCGTACGCGGAGCCGAGCACGTCGATGAGGTCGGCGTCGCCTCCCGTGCGGGCGGTACCGGGTTGGGCGATCAGGTCGGCGAGGTTGGGTCCTTGGCGCGCCCGCACCCACACCGTTGGCGTCACCGTCGTGGCCTCGGGCACCGACAGCGTGCGACTCAGGTTGACCGGCTCCTCTGGCGTCAGGGCCATCGTCGCCGCGCACCGCACCCCGTCGGGTCCGTCCGCGCAGCCGGGACGACCGAGCAACTCCTGACCCAGATCCCACTGTGCGACGGCGGAACCCGGCGGTGGGGCTGGCACGTCGACGGTGTGACGCAGGCTGACCGGCTGGGCGAATCCGGACGCGTCGTACTGCGTGATCGCAAAGTCGGTGATGCCGAACTGGACTCCCGGCGAGCCGTCGTTGGTCGCGACGGCCGTGAACCTCACCCACGGCGTCTCGCCGATCGGCAGCGCGGCCGAAAGGGCCTTGCCCGCCGCGTCGAAGCGCAGGGTGCTGGTGCCGGTGGCGGTCGACACCTCTATGCGCCGCACCTGCGCACCGACGGCGGTGGCACTGGGTGTGATGGTGACCGCCGCGTTGGCGATCGGGCGATCGAAGTCCACCTGAAGCCATTGGCCCACAGCCGATTGCAGCGAGTTGGACACCCAGCTGGTCGCGGGATCGCCGTCGATCGCGGCTGCCGGACCGGTCGCGGGCGCGACGAAGGGCAGCGCCGTGGAGTCCGCTGCCGAACTCGACACCGACACCCGCCCGCCGGGCCAACGGCCGTAGACGACGTCGGCACCTCCGGCCGGGTAGTCCATCACGCGGTTGAACGTTTTCCGCGAGTCGCCGGGTGCGCGGACGGCCGAGGAGTGGTCATCGACGCGGCCATAGTCGGTTTCGCGGGCCATCGGGGCGTCCGTGACGGTGACGACGGGTGCCTGCAGTCCGGCTGCGCGGGCATCGGCCGTCAGGAGCATCGGACCAAGCGGCGGCTTGCCGAGCAGGCGGCGCCGCTCGTCGATTCGCAGCAGCGACTCGGGGCCTCCGTCGACACGGGCCATGGCGCCGGCATCGGTCAGGTACGGGTGCATGGGATCTGAAGCATCAACCCCTGCACCGTCGACCCGGTAGATCTCCACCGCCGGATACGACGGCCGCAGCCCGCTGTCGGTGATGAACCCCTTCAGCGTGCCTGGACCGACCGGATCGCCGAACTGCGCCATTTTGACGAGCCCGCCCGAGTTCTCCAAGACCCGGTGAACCAGCAGCGGACGCGCGGACCGCGACGTCGCGGGGTCGAGGTCGTTGCGCACCGCCAGGTACGAGATACCTTGTCGTGCAAGGGTATCGGCTAGGCCAGCCGACGGCCTGCCCGCGGCGAACAACTGCTGCACCGAGTCAAGGGCGCGGATCGTCGCAGACGGTGTCAGGGGGATCGAGTCGCGCACCCCCCACGGGCTGGCGCCGAGCACCTGTAGCGGCTCGTCGTGACTGTTGCCCCACACCTGCGTCGCGAACGGCGCGCCGGGAACTACGAGCACGCGGCCAGTGGCTTGGCCGCCCGGAGCCCGGTTGTGCTGGTCGAGCCAGTCCGCCGCCTCGTGCCAGTACTGCGGGATCGCCGTGAACGACCCAGGCGGATTGAGGCGTCCGGTCCAGGCCAGCGACGTGGCCACGGTGAGCGCGACGAGGGCGACGGCGCCAACGGCGACCCGCTTGTCGCGTTCTGGGTGCGCGTAGGCCTGCAACCACTCGCGCCGCGGCGTGCTGCCTGGAAGTGGGACGCGACCCAGTAGGTGCGCGAGGCCGAGTACCAGCGGCAGCCGGATCAACGGCTCGAGCTTGTGCACGTTGCGCAGGGGCGTGCCGTCGGCGTCAAGAAACGCCTGCACCTGGTGGGCGAACGGAGATCCGAGGCCACCCGAGTACCCGACGCCCAACAGCGCCAGGCCGATGAGGAGGCTGACGATCAGCCGGCCACGGGCCGGCATCGACCGCAATGCCAGCCCGGCCAGCCCCGCCGCGGCCACCAGCGTGGTCGCCAGCACCGCCACCGACCCCGTCACCAGCGACGCTCCGGCGGTGGCGTTCGGCGCCACGAATGGCGTCCAGCTGTAGGTGCCGCGCAGCACCTCCGTCAGCGACAGCCACTGCGTGGTGACCCCGGACGATTCGATGAAGTCGAGGAACGGTGGGCTGACCCGGCCGAGCAGGAACAGCGCGATCACCCACCACGTCACCGCCAGCACCGCCGACAGCGACCACCATGCGGTGAACCGCCACCACAGCTTGTTGGGCCGGTGGGCCGCCCACCAGATCAGCGCGGCCAGGCAGGCAGTCAGGGTGGCGACGGCGTTGACCGCGCCCATCAGCGCGACGGCCAGTGCCGACCTGGCGGCCAGCACCCGTACGGATCCGCTTCCCACCTCTGCCGTCCCGCCCGCGCCGCGTCCACGCAACGCGAGGATCACGGGCAGCAGCACCCACGGCGCCAGCATCATCGGCAGCGTCTCCGACGAAATCGCACCAAGCGTCGTCAGCACCCGCGGCGACAGCGTGAACGCGACCGCGGCGATGACCCTCGAGGTGGGGCTACCGATGTCGAGGGCCTCGGCAAGGCGCACGATGCCCCAGAATCCGACGCCAAGCAGTAGCGCCCACCACAGGCGCTGGGTCACCCAGCCCGGCAACCCGAGCACGTCACCGGCGAGGAAGAAGGCGCCGTGGGGAAACAGGTAGCCGTAGGCCTGGTTCTGCGTCTGCCCGAACGGCAGGTCGCTGTTCCACAGATTCGCTGCGCGGGACAGGAAGCGCAGCGGGTTCGCCGTCAGGTCGAGTTTGGTGTCGGGGGAGATCTGCCCGGGTGACTGGGCGAACGCGCACGCCAGCGCGACGGCGCCGACGAGCCACAGCCAACGGCGCGACAGTGGCGCCGTGACCAGGAGTTCGGGTTGAGGGGGCAGGAGCGTGTGACCTGAGAGTTACGTACGGACGGCAGGAGCGTAGCGACCGGGGATTAGGCCCGGTCGCCGTACTCGACCCTGTTGAGCACCGACGACGCCGGGTCGCCAGCCTGCAGCGGCGGCTTGGTGTCCTGCTGCACCATCAGCGTGACCCCGAAGATGGCGGCGGCGCCCAGCAACAGGCCGACTACGATGCTGGCCGCAGCGGGCAAGACGAACCGATCCACCCGGCCAAGGTAGCACCGCGCGCGGTGGGCCAGCGGCAGGCAGCCACGATCGAGACATGTCGGAGCTCTCCTGGAGAAGTGATTCGGGCCGCTCTGATCAGTAGAGGAACACGACGGCGTCGCGGCCTCCGCGGCAGGTGATCCACGGATCGGTGCCCTCCACGCCGCACGTGACCAGGAACTCGTCGCCAACGCACTTCGAGCCCTCCGAGCACGGGATCGCGCCTGCGGCAACGACGGTCCGCAGCTCGGCGTTCGGGTCG
>NZ_JAVROT010000376.1:0-3204 GCF_032162605.1 Mycobacterium sp.
GTGGCCGCCTATTACGTGGTCGCCGAGGCTCTCACTAACGCGGCCAAACACGCGCGAGCTTCCAGGGTGGACGTCTGCGTGGACACCGACGATGCGAATCTTCGTCTCACGATTACCGACGACGGAATCGGGGGAGCTGACTCACGTAAGGGCTCCGGGCTGATTGGCCTGACGGACCGCGTCGAGGCTCACGGCGGCCAGTTGGCGATCTCAAGTCAGACCGGACGCGGGACGTCACTGATCGTCACGATCCCGCTCGGGGTCGAGTGACGTCCCGACATGCCAACGGCAGCCGCTGCCCTGCTCAGGACGGCATTCAGCTCCTCGAACGATCGACATAGCTCCGCTGACAGGGCTGCTGTGGTCGAGCCGCGAGCATTTGCTCTACGAAGATGTTTGTCACGTACAGCGCGATGGCTTGCTGGGTCTTGCCCTTGAGGACCCTTGTCTGTGGCGGTCCGGGTGCTGATTTCCTCGGGGCCCGCTGATGAGCGGCCTGGGATGCGGCTAGTGCCGACTCTTGCCACGCCGCTGCGTGGGCCCGTACGCGGGTGGCGACTCCGCCCCCGAACCGATGGTCGCGGCACCGAGGCCTTTCTCGCGGTGGGAAGGCTGAATGCCGGCCGGTAGGCGTCGCTTGATCAGTCGTGGTCGGGGTACACGATCCGCCTGGTGACGAGATGGCTTGGGTCGGTCAGGGTCTCGTCAGTGATTCGCCCTGCTTTGTCGAGGGTGAGGAGCATCGAGATCGACGCGGCAGGGTATCCGAGGGCGAGCCGGGTCGCGCCGCTGCCGCTCGAGACACGAACTGCCTGCGGGGCGCTGCCCGCCGCGTAGGGCTGCTGGGACACGAAGAACCCTGCCGACAATTCCAGCGGTGTGGGCGCACCGGCGCCCGACGTCGAGTCGCTGGTGACCGATTCGTAGACGGTGATCTGGCCGACGGCCCGGGTGGCGGCCACGGCGCGGGCGAGGTCCTCGGCGCCCGGGCGCGTTGGCCACGGCACCAGCAGGCTCACCGGCGCGCCCCGAGCGTCGTCGGCCCCGGCGGCCAGGCTCAACACGTTGTCGCCAGCGCCCCAGGCCGCGCTGGCCACGAAGCAACCCTGCCCGCAGCCGCGAAACGGCAGTGCTGCGTCGGCACCGTCGGGTCGGCCGAACCGGCCGGACAGGGTGTAGTGCAGGTCGGGTTGGGCGGCGTAGAAGTCCCGCCGACCGGGAGCCGACAGCCGTACCACCAGTTGTCCGTCGCTGGCGGCGACGGCGACTCCGATCTGGCCGGCGAGGGTCCCCAATGGCAGCACTGGACCTTTGGGTTCCGGTGGCGCTGGTTGCACCGCGCCTCTCGCCGGCGTCGTGGACACCAGTGTCGCGCTGAGCGCGAGCACCGCGACCAGGGTAATGCTTTCGACGCGAATCACGCTGGGCACCTTCGAGATACGGGCTTCGTTGCGTTGGATCCTGCGCGCCGTCAAGGCCAGCGTGGTGGCGGCGGCGACGAGGACGAGTTTCACCACCAGGACCCGGCCGTAATCGGTGGAGAACACCTCGGACAGCGGTAGCAGCACCAGCGCCGACACCACGCCGGTGGCGATGACGACGGTGAACGTCCACACCGCCAGCCGCATGTAGCCGCTGAGCACCCATCGCAGCGCCGCTGGTTCACCCCGCCAGGCCAGCACCGCCAGCGTTGTCGCGACGAGGGCGCCGACCCAGATCGCCGCGGCGCCTAGGTGCACACCGGTGAGCAACGCGCCCCACACTCCGGCCACGGTATGGGCGTGCGACCGCCACCCTTCCGCGCCGACCACCACCAGCAGCGGCAGCGGGGCCCACGCTCGGCGTCGCACACTGACAACGGCCAGCGCCGCGAGCAGTCCGGCAGCTTCGACCGACAGGATTACCCCAGAACCGCCGCGCCACAAGACATTCACCCGGCCGCCCTCAGCCACCATCTCGGCCCCGAGGCCGGCCACCGCGGCCAGCGCGACCAGCAGGGCGCCGATGGTCCACGACCTCGTCGCCGGAAGCCGCGGATTCTCGGCCCGCGCCGAGGAGGTGAACCGTTGGGCGATCAGACCGCCGAACGCGATCGCGAAGCCCCCGAACAGCAGCCAGCGCAGCCCAGCGGACAGCCAGGCGATCGACGCACCGTTGGTGCCCGACGCTGCGGCGCTCAGCGCGTAGCCGACGCCGAACCGGAATTCCTCTTCGACCAGGTCGCCGTCGGTGCCGGTGGCCCGCCAGCGCACGGTGTAGCTGCCCGGCGGCAGCGGCGCGCTCGGGCGTGCGGTCACCACCTGCCCGCCACGCGCGGTTGTCGCGACGCCGATCGGCACCGTCGCGCCGTCCTTGTCGAGCAGCACGACCGCGTCGGCGCCGATGGTGACCGGTTCGTTGAACATCAGCGTGATCGGCTGCGGCGCAATCGGTACCGCGGTGTCGGCGGCGGGGTCGGTGAACAGCAGCGTCGGGTGCGCCGCGGCCGTCCCGGCGGCACCGACGCTGAGCACCACCAATGCGACCAGTACGGCGAGCACCCCCATGGCGCGACGGACGCCGGCGGTTCTCGACTGGCCCCGCGGCAACCGCGCAGGCCACCGACCATGTCGACTCGTCACCGGCGTCGACACATCGACGACCGACCGAACGAACCGAAACCTGGCGAGGCAGGCGTCAGCGGCCCGCACACGATGGTGACGCGTCGGGGGAACCGGCCGTCGGAGGTGAATGTCCTTGGCGCCCAATGATCCGGCGACCGCTGAGGTTGCCGTGGTCGTTATTGCGAGCGGGACGGCAGCGGTCGCAGTGACCGGTACCCTCCGGCAATGCTGGAGTGCATCGCGATCACCGGGGTTCGCGCAGCAGCGCGAGGCGTTGTCGATACTCGTCGTCGTCGATCTCGCCGCGGGCAAAGCGTTCGCTGAGCAGATCCTGCGCGCGTGGCTGCCAGGAACCGGGCGGGCTGGCGGCAGTGCCGCGCGGACTTGCCACATAACGGATGGCGAGGACGACAGCGGTGATCACCGCGGCCCAGAACAACACCATCACGACGGTCATCCAGCCGCCCCATCCCCAGCCGTTACTGCCGTACCAGATCATCATCGTCTACCCTTTCCTCACATTTCCTTGAACTTGCAGATCGCGAGTTCCCTTGCGTATGCGCCCTGAGCCGCACCGTCATTGACCATCGCCCAGCTCGAT
>NZ_JAVROT010000377.1:0-44366 GCF_032162605.1 Mycobacterium sp.
CGCCCCAGCGGCCACCACCGACTCCGACATCCTCGGCGCGCTGCTCGCCCACGGTGCCGCGGACGCCACCCTCGAGCAGGCTGCGCTGGACCTGCTGCCCACGGTTCGGGGTGCGTTCTGCCTGACCTTCATGGACGAGAACACGCTCTACGCCGCCCGCGATCCCCACGGTGTTCGTCCGTTGTCGCTCGGCCGGCTGGACCGTGGCTGGGTGGTGGCCTCGGAGACGGCCGCGCTCGACATCGTCGGCGCCGCCTTCGTCCGCGACATCGAACCCGGTGAGCTGCTGGCCATCGACGCCGACGGCGTGCGCTCCACCCGGTTCGCCAACCCGACGCCCAAGGGCTGCGTGTTCGAGTACGTCTACCTCGCCCGCCCGGACAGCGTCATCGGCGGGCGGTCCGTGCACGCCACTCGCGTGGACATCGGCAGGCGGCTGGCGCGCGAGGCGCCCGTCGACGCCGACCTGGTCATCGGTGTGCCCGAGTCCGGTATCCCGGCCGCCGTCGGATACGCGCAGGAGTCCGGCATACCCTACGGCCAGGGCCTGATGAAGAACGCCTACGTCGGGCGCACGTTCATCCAGCCGTCGCAGACCATCCGCCAACTCGGCATCCGGCTCAAGCTCAACCCGCTCAAGGAAGTCATCCGGGGCAAGCGACTCATCGTGGTCGACGACTCGATCGTGCGCGGCAACACCCAGCGCGCGCTGATCCGGATGCTGCACGAGGCAGGCGCCGTCGAGGTGCACGTGCGCATCGCGTCGCCGCCGGTCAAGTGGCCGTGCTTCTACGGCATCGACTTCGCCACGCCCGCTGAGCTGATCGCCAACGCCTCGAACGCCGGGGCGAACGAGGACGAGATGCTCGACGCCGTTCGTCGCGCCATCGGTGCCGACAGCCTCAACTACATCTCACAGCACGGAATGATCGCCGCCACCGAGCAACCCGCGTCGCGGCTCTGCTCGGCATGCTTCGACGGTCAATATCCCATCGAGCTGCCCAGCGAATCGGCACTCGGCAAGAACGTCATCGAGCACATGCTGGCCAATGCGGCACGCAACGGCCTGCCCGTGCAGGCGGCCAACGACAACTCCTCGGCTCTTCGCCGCCCCTGACGGTCACCGGCCCCCGAAAGTCACTGGGGCACAGCCGGACTGAACCGGATGAGGTGACGGCGGCCCTTGCCTGCCGTGCCGTCGTGTTGCAGCGCCTGCTTCACGGAGTCGCGATAGCTCGTCAACCCACCCGCGGGCGGCGGGATGACGGCGTCGACGTCGTGTTCGGACATCACCGCGTCGTGTTCGAGCGATTCGACCAGCGGTCGCGCCAGGCGCGAGGGGATCGGCGTGACCAGGCCGACCCACCAGCTCGCGATGCTCGGCGTGAGAAGTGGCAGCGCCACGATGACCCGCCTGCGCAGCCCCGCCTCCTCCGCGTAGATCTGCATGGCGTCGCCGTACTCGAGCACGTCCGGCCCGCCGACGTCGTAGGTGCGTGAGTCCGGCACGGGCGCGACGGCGGATTCGGCCAGATAGTGCAGCACGTCGTCGATCGAGATCGGCTGGATCTTGTTGTGCACCCACTTCGGGGTGGTCATCACCGGGAGTCGGTCGGTGAGATGACGGATCATCTCGAACGATGCCGAGCCCGAGCCGGCGACGATGCCCGCCTGCAGTACGACGGTCTCTACACCGGACTTCATCAGGATCTCGCCGACGGCGTTTCGCGAATGCAGGTGCCGGGACAGCTCGCCCGTCGGGTGCAACCCGGACAGATAGACGATGCGGCGCACGCCTGCCTTCTTCGCGGCGGTGGCGACGTTGTGTGCCGCGCGCTCTTCCTCGCTGACGAAGTCGGACGACGAGCCCATCGAATGGACGAGGTAATACAGCACGTCGACGTCCTCGAATGCGGCGATCAGGGACTCGGGGTCACTCAGGTCGCCGCGCACCACCTCGGCCCGGTCGCGCCACGGTGCGTTGCGAAGCTTGTCGGGATTGCGAGCCATCGCCCGCACGGTGTGGCCACGCTCCACCAGCAACGCAGCGAGATGCCCGCCGACGTAGCCGGTTGCTCCCGTCACCAGGAAACGGTGCGATGCTGCCTCTGGCTCCACGTCCGACACCAAGTCTCCAACCGTCGATTACCGCCGCCAGGTATTCGGAGCGGGTGTATGGACAGATGTCCGCCGAAGGGGCCATTCAAACGGACAGCTCGGGTAGATATGCCCAAGACCGAAGGAGTGCGCGCCCCCGTCATCCGGGACCGGTACCCTTGGGCGCGATGATGAGCGAGGATCACGGCGCGTCCTACGCATCTGCGGGGGTGGACATCGAGGCGGGCGATCGGGCCGTCGAATTGTTCAAACCGCTTGCGAAGAAGGCAACTCGACCGGAGGTACGTGGAGGTCTCGGTGGTTTCGCCGGGCTCTTCGCGCTGCGTGGCGGATATCGCGAACCGCTGCTGGCATCCTCCACCGACGGCGTCGGCACCAAGCTGGCGATCGCGCAGGCGATGGACAAGCACGACACCGTCGGACTCGACCTCGTCGCGATGGTCGTGGACGATCTCGTGGTCTGCGGTGCCGAACCGCTGTTCCTCCAGGACTACATCGCGGTCGGCCGGACCGTCCCCGAACGGGTCGCCGAGATCGTGTCGGGCATCGCCAACGGCTGCGTCATGGCGGGCTGCGCCCTGCTCGGCGGCGAGACGGCCGAACACCCGGGCCTGATGGCGCCCGACCACTACGACATCTCCGCAACCGGCGTCGGCGTGGTCGAGGCCGACGACGTTCTCGGACCCGATCGCGTCAAGCCGGGGGACGTGATCATCGCCATGGCGTCAACCGGGCTGCACTCCAACGGATACTCGCTGGCCCGCAAGGTGCTGCTGGAGATCGACCGGGGCAACCTCGCCGGGCACGTCGAGGAATTCGGCCGCACGCTGGGCGAGGAACTGCTCGAACCGACCCGCATCTATACCAGGGACTGCCTTGCGCTCGCCGCCGAAACCCAGGTTCGGACGTTCTGCCACATCACGGGCGGCGGACTGGCCGGGAACCTCGAGCGCGTCATCCCCGATGGCCTGATGGCCGAGCTGGACCGCGGTACGTGGACGCCGGCGCCGGTGTTCACGATGATCGCCCAGCGGGGGCGTATCGAACGCGCGGAGATGGACAAGACCTTCAACATGGGCGTCGGCATGGTCGCGATCGTCGCGCCGGAGGACACCGACCGCGCGTTGGCGATCTTGACTGCCCGTCATCTGGACTGCTGGACTCTCGGCACCGTCAAGAAGAGTGGCAAGGGCAAGTCCCGCGCATTGTTGGTGGGTCAGCACCCGCGGTTCTGAAGGCTCAGGCCGCAGGCGTCAACCGGAGAAACGGCTCAGCGTCGCCAGTCGTCGTCGTCAGCCCACCGGTCATCGACCGCGGCATCGCCGTTGAGTACGTCAGGCTCGGGGGATCCTGACCCGCCCAATTCCTTCTGTAACCGTTGGAAATCGGTTTGTGGCGAGCTGTACTTCAGGTCACGAGCAACCTTGGTCTGCTTCGCCTTCGCCCGGCCGCGGCCCATGGGGGACCCCCTCGCGCAATAACGGAGCGGCCTGAATAGCAGGCGGCTCCGATCTGAGTGTGTTTATCGTCCTGTCAACACTTTACCGTGCCCGGCGGTCTCATGCTGTCAGGCCCGGTCCTGCGGCGAGCGCGGGACCAATTCCTTCAACGCTGGCTGCTCCTCAGACGTTCCACGGCGAGCCGTCCGGCGCCAACGCCCGCGGAGGCCGGCATCGAATCGGGGTCGATGAGGGCGTTCACGGTGGTCTCGCCGCCGGTGGTCAACTCCGTCTCGGCGGGCACCCCCCGCTTGACCAGAGCGATGGCGATCGGGCCGAGGTCGACGTGATCCACCACCGTGCCCAACCGCCCGATCGACCGCCCACCAGCGAGGATGGGATCTCCGGTGACGGGGCGGTCCCCGGATCCATCCAGGTGCAGCAGCACCAGCATCCGTGGCGGCTTGCCCAGGTTGTGCACGCGCGCGACCGTCTCCTGGCCGCGGTAGCAGCCCTTCTCCAGGTGAACGGCGCCGTCACCAGGGCCGCCGATCCAGCCGACTTCGTGGGGGATGGTCCGCTCGTCGGTGTCGACACCCAGCCGGGGCCGCAGCGCCGCCGCCCGGCGCGCCTCGTAGGCCCAGACTCCCGCGGGCCGCACGCCGGCCGCGATCAGTCGGTCGCGCCAGGCCGCGCCTGCCTCGCGCGGGACGACGAGGTCCACTTCGCCGTCGCGCAGACTGCGCACGAGTCCGCCGTCTGCCAGCGGCGTTGCCGATGACACGGCAGGCAGTGTGTCGACGCCGATGGCACTGAGGATGGCGGGGTCACCCACCTGGGGTCCCAGTAGCGACAACACCGCCAGGTCGGCAGGGTCGACGACGACGTCGGCCCAGAAGATCATCTTGCGGAGGTAACCCAGCAGTGGCTCACCGCGCCAGGGCTCGGTGTCGATGATCGTGACGCCGTCGAGTTGCGTCTGCAGCCAGTGATCTTCGACACGCCCCTGCACGTCGAGGCTCAGGTTCTCCGCGACGGCGCCGTCCGGCAGGTCGGCCACGTGCTGAGTGGAGATCGTGTGCAGCCACTTGCGACGCTCGCCGCCGGTCAGCTTGATGGTGGCCCGGTGCGAGCGGTCCACGACCACGGCACCGGTTTCCGCGGTGCGCTGTTCTCCAAGCGGATCACCGTAGTGCCAGGTGGCGCCTGCGTCGGGACCCGGCTCTGGCGAGGGGATTGCGGACATCCCTCCAGCGTACGGCGGTTGCGCGGATTACCCTCTTGCCCCATGGCGACCCGCATCGAGATCGTCGTCACGTACGACGGCCTGGCCGTCGAACGCAACCAGCCCATCGTGCATGCCGACGATCCGATGTTCTCCCGTGGTGACGGGGTGTTCGAGACGCTGCTGGTCCGCCACGGGCGGGTGTGCCTCCTCGACGCCCACCTCGAGAGGTTGGCGCGCTCCGCCGCGATCGTCGGACTGCCCGCGCCAGATCTGGTCCGCTGGAGCGCCGCAGCCGCCGCCGCGTGCGCGCGGTGGCCCGACGCAGGCGATGCGGTGCTGCGGCTGGTGTTCGGGCGCGAGCGTGGCGGTGGTGCCGCCGGGTTCGTCACGTTGTCGGAGTTGCCCGCCCGGGCACACGCTTCGCGGCGGGACGGCGTGTCTGCGATGACACTCGATCGCGGGGTGATGGCAGATGGCGCCACCGGAGCGCCGTGGTCGCTCGCGGGGGCCAAGTCCCTGTCGTACGCGATCAACGCGGCTGCACTGCGGCATGCCGAAGGCCTCGGCATCGGTGACGTGGTCCTGCTGAGCACCGACGGATTCGTTCTGGAGGGACCGCGGTCGAGCGTCGTGATCGCCGATGGTGACGACAGGCTGGTGACGCCGCCGACGACGTTGCCGATCCTCCCCGGCACCACGGTGCAGGCCGTGTTCGACGTCGCCCGCGCACACGGCAGAGCCTGCCAGAGTCGTCCGCTGCGCATCGGTGATCTCATTGCTGCACAGGGGGTTTGGCTGCTTTCCAGCATCACGCTCGCGGCGCGGGTGCACACGCTGGACGGCCGCCCTCTGCCTACCGCACCCGATGGCGCCGACATCGCGGCGCTGGTCGACGAGGCGATCGATGGCAGGCACTGAGCGGCACCGCGAAAATCGGTTGTCGGCCCGCCCTTTCGGGAGTACGTTCACTTTTACACGTGAAGGGAGGTGGTCCGAGAAATTGATTGACTCATGGACAAGTGAGGTGGCTGCCCGCTAGCAGCACCGGGTGTTTACCAGCGTGCGCTGGCGAATTCCCGGCAGTCACCCGGCCCCCGAGCCCCTCGGTCCGTCCAACCAGGCACCAAAGGCTCGGGGGCCGCTCCATGTCTGGACCTAGGAGGTCGCGGGCCCGGGGCCCAGCGTCGAGCAGGCTTGCATTGCGTTGCGCCAGGTGACCTGGTCGACGCCGGGGGGTGGCCCGGCCGACGGTCCCGGTGCGGCTGGTACGCCGTGCTCGGAAAGGCACTGTGCGAGAGCGCCGTGGCCCGAAGGGGACGTCGACGTTGCGGGAGCCTCGGGCTTCGGCGCCTCGGAGCTGCAGGAGGCGAGCAGCGCCGCCGCGGCGACCGCCACGGCGAGGGTGGGGAACCGCACTAGCCGACGTGCCGCGACAGGCGTGCGGACAGGTGCGGGACGAGTCCACCGTCGGCGTCGACGCGCTCCTCGACGTAGGCGAGGTCACCGCCCTCGACGATGCCGTACAGCCGCTTGGCGCCGCCGACGAGCACCCCGGACTTGCTGCGAGCCAGTGCATCGGTCGCCAATTCCCACGACGACTGATTCAACGGATAGCCGTAGAACAACTCGACGTAGCCGGCGGTGTGCGCCAGCAGCAGCTCGATCGCCTGGGACTCCGCGGGGTCCTCGGGGTCGTTCACGAATCGCCAGAACCCGGACTCCCGGAGCGCCGGTCCCTCGTACTCGCCGGACTCCGAGAGCAGCCAGGAGCGCGCTTCCCAATTCAGGTACTCACCCCCGTCGTGCGAGACGACGATCTGCTGGCCGAACGGATAATCCCCTCCCGAGCCGCGGCCCGTGCCCTCGCCGCGCCACACCCCGACGAGCGGCAGCAGGGCCAGCAAGGCGTCATTGAGACTGACGCCTTCGCGAAGGTTCGCGGTGTCCGAGGGAATCGGCAGGTCGTCGAACGTCGGGACGTTGCGCGAGGCCGTCACCTTGGCGCGCTCGATGGCAGCCGCCACGGCGCGGTCGGCCGAACCGGGAATGATCGATCCCGTCGTCTCAGTGGGGTCGACGGGGTTCTCGTCGGAGGTCACAACTCGTCGGTGACCAACCGGTACACCGCATACAGGGCGAACCAGGTGATGACGACGACTGCCACGATGAGCATGATCTCGAAGAAGAGCACCACGTCATGGAGTCTAGATCCGGCGGGCAGGCGCGAAGCGACCGGGGGCTCTGGCTCGTCAGCGGTGCCCCGACTCGCCGGGGCACCTCGCCGCATCGTCGCTAGGCGACCTTGACGTCGACTTCGTGGATGCCTGCACCCGACGGTGCGACGCTGGCGTCTCCGTTGCCTGCGGGCGACAGGGCGCGAAGCGTCCACGTTCCCGGCGCGGCGAAGAACCGGAAGTCGCCCGTCGCCGATGCGACGACCTCGGCGGTGAACTCGTCGGACGAGTCGAGCAGGCGCACGAACGCCCCTCCGACGGTCTGACCGGAGCCGTCGACCACGCGGCCGGTGATGACGGTCTCCTTCTCGAGGTCAACGCTGGCGGGCAACGTCAGTCCTTGCTTCGGTGCAGAGCACATATCAACTTCCCAACTCGATCGGGGCGCCCACGAGGGAGCCGTATTCCGTCCAACTGCCGTCGTAGTTCTTGACGTTTTCGTGGCCGAGGAGTTCGGCCAGCACGAACCAGGTGTGCGACGAACGCTCACCGATGCGGCAGTAAGCGATGGTCTCCTTCTGCCCGTCCAGGCCGGCCTCGGCGTACAGCTTCGCCAGGTCGTCGTCGGACTTGAAAGTGCCGTCCTCGTTGGCCGCCTTGCTCCACGGCACGTTGATGGCGCTGGGGATGTGGCCGGGGCGCTGGCTCTGCTCCTGAGGCAGGTGTGCAGGCGCGAGGATCTTGCCGGAGAACTCGTCGGGGGAGCGGACGTCGACCAGGTTCTTGGTGCCGATGGCGGCGATGGTCTCGTCGCGGAACGCGCGGATGGTGTTGTCGGGCGCCTGCGCGGAATAGGACGTCGAAGGCCGGGCGGGCGCATCCGAGACCAGTGGGCGGCCGTCGAGCTCCCACTTCTTGCGGCCGCCGTCGAGCAGCTTGACGTCCTGGTGTCCGTACAGCTTGAAGTACCAGTAGGCGTACGCGGCGAACCAGTTGTTGTTGCCGCCGTACAGGATCACCGTGTCGTCGTTGGAGATTCCACGATCGGACAGCAACTTCGAGAACTCCTGCGCGTCGACGAAGTCGCGGCGAACCGAATCCTGCAGATCGGTCTTCCAGTCCAACTTGACCGCGCCGGCGATATGACCGCCGTCGTAGGCGCTGGTGTCCTCGTCGACCTCGACGAAGACAGTGTTCGTCGCGTCGAGATTGCTCTCGGCCCAGTCGGTCGTGACCAGGACGTCGGAGCGTGCCATTGATGAAATCCCTTCGGTTGCTTGCGAATTCGGAGAGTCAGGCGGGACTGGGCGTGGTGCGGAAACGGGCGACGAGCGGGTAGAGCTGGCAGCCGAGGCAGATGCCGAAGGCCGCGTTGAGGAAGGCCGCGATCAATGCGAATGCTCCTGCGATCAAGCCGAGTGTGGCCAATCCGGTGGCGAAGCCGATGGTTCCGACGACGGCGAACAGGAACCCGACCAGCTGGGCGAACTTCAGCGGGGCCACCGGCTCCTTCTCGGTCACCGGTCCGAGCCGAGGGGCGACGAACTTCGCGAACAAGCGGCCGTACGGGTGCTTGCGAGGGCCGCCGACCGCCCCGATCGCGAATACGACGGCCTGCAGGCCCAGGACTACGGCGGCGGCGTAGGAACTGAACGCCGAGGCGACGAGGGTGGCGACGATGACGGCAGTGGTGACCCACGCCGCGAAGCGCGGCCCGCGAACGTCGACCTGGTCGCTGGTCTGATTCGGCACGGAAAACTCCTGATGTCGTGAGAGCTGGACGTGGGCATGCCAGAGAGGCTGCTCCGAGGGCGACGCGAGGAACGCGTGGCTACTCAGCAGCTACAACAACAACAACAGCAGCAACCCGCGACGCGGCACAGATCTACTGCGCGGCGCTTGGTGAGCCTGAGCTCGACGCGGGTGGACACGCCCGACAGCCTACCCAATGACATCCTCGTCAAGCCAATAACGGTTCGAGCGCCGAGCGCAGGTCAGCGGCGTTGGGCACACCGGACGCCCGGTATTGCTGGCGACCGTCGGCATCGAAGATGAACGTGGTCGGCAGAGACAGCACCGAAAGTCGCCGCGCCGCGGCGGGGTTGTCGTCCATGTCGATCTCCACGTGAGCGACGCCGGGCAACGTGGCGCACACCTCGTCGACCACGCGCCGGACACCTGCGCACGGACCGCACCAGTCCGCGCTGAAGTGCAGCACAGTGGGCCGATCTTCGGACAGGCCCAGATCGGAGGTGTCCACGTCGGGCGATTCCCGTGCGGTGCTCTTGAGCACGCCGGCGCGCCGCGTCATCAGCCGCCCGATCACGAACGCCGCCCCCAGAGCGACGACGAGCACTGCGATGGCGACCGGCAGTGAAGAGCTCAACGGTGCCTTCTGTTCTTCGCGCAAGCGCTCATCTCTGTCTAAACCCGTCGAGGGCGATGGTTACTCCCGTGGTGATGCCTTCGATGATGATGTCGGACCCCCTGGCGCCCTTGGTGGTGGGCGCCACGGCGAACGGAAGCTTCATGCCGGGCATTCGGGTGCGGAACGCTGCGAGGACGGCCTGCTTCTCGTCGTCGGGTACCGACTGGTCGGCCGTGCCCGCACCGGTGAGCACGCCGGTTGCGGTGAACACCAGCGTGGTCTGGTCGTCGCCCTCGGTCGAGAGGTCGACCGACACACTGACCCGCTTGTCGAAACCCGCCGAGCTCGGTGTCCCCGTGAACACCAGTCCGTGGCTCTCCGAGATGCCCGACTCCGTCGTGCCGCCCGTCGCGTCGTTGGTCTCCTGCGGCGGCGCTTCGACGAGCAGGTCCTTGATCCCCATGAACCTGCCGACGTGCGTCGAGTCGACGATGATGCGGCTCTCCAGCTCGGCCACCGGCAGCTTGGAGCCCGATCGGATGAGCCACGAGCTCTCGGTCAGGTCGACGGAGTGCAGCGTCGCCTCGAGGGAGACCTCGCCGACGACGGGGTGGTCCACTCCGCCCGCGCGGATCTCCACCTCCCGGTAGTCGTGGCGCATCGCTTGCGCGACGAAGGGAAACCCGAGGATGCCCACCCACGGATCGAACGGCAGGTCGTTGGACGATCGCACGGTGCGGGCCCAGTGGAATTCGGCGTAGATCGCCGTGCCGAAGTCGGCACCGACGGCGCCGAGCGCGAGCGTCGTGACCGTCGCGACGAGTCCGATCAGCAGCTTGCGCACTCGCACATTCTGGACTACGACGGTCGGCGTCCGGCGGGCAGGAGCGAAGCGACCGGGGGAGGGCTTGAGCGCTCAGCGCGGCTAATCAGCAGGTTGCACGCTATCGTTGTGCCAGCGTCGGCCGGTAACGGCGGCGTGTCAGCCATGAATCTGGGAGATTGCCCGGACTTGTCGATGTTGATGACGTCGGGTGATCTTCCCGAAATGCGCTGGAGGGCCCATTGGATCTGTTGCTGCTGACCGTCGACCCGCATCCCGAGTCGGTACTGCCGTCGCTGGCGCTGCTTGCGCACAGCGTGCGGTCCGCGCCGACCGAGGTGTCCTCGCTTCTCGAGGCGGGCACCGCGGACGTGGCGATCGTCGATGCCCGGACCGACCTGGCGGCCGCCCGCGGGCTGTGCCGACTGCTTGGCACCACGGGGACGTCGGTACCAGTCGTAGCGGTCGTGAACGAAGGTGGCCTGGTGGCCGTCAACGTCGAATGGGGTCTCGACGAGATCCTGCTGCCGAGCACTGGACCAGCCGAGATCGACGCCAGGCTGCGACTGCTCGTCGGTCGCCGCGGCGGCGCCGCAGACCAGGAGAGCGCGGGCAAGGTCAATCTCGGTGAGCTCGTCATCGACGAGGGCACCTACACCGCACGGCTCCGTGGTCGCCCGCTCGACCTCACGTACAAGGAGTTCGAGCTGCTGAAGTATCTGGCGCAGCATGCGGGCCGGGTGTTCACCAGGGCGCAGTTGCTCCAGGAGGTCTGGGGCTACGACTTCTTCGGTGGCACCCGCACCGTCGATGTGCACGTGCGACGCCTGCGCGCGAAGCTCGGCCCCGAGTACGAGTCGTTGATCGGGACTGTCCGCAACGTCGGCTACAAGGCCGTGCGGCCCGCGCGCGGTCGACCGCCGGTCCCGGAGTCGGACTACGGTGACGACCTCGACGACTCGGCTGCCTACGACCAGGAGCCAGCGGGCCGCCCCGACGGCCTAGGCGACCCACTTCGCACGCAGTGAACGTAATCGCTTGGCGGACAGGCCTTTCCGACGCAGAACGACGCCGCATCACCGCAGTCTTCGACGCCGCGGCGGTGCATGACGGCACGGCGCCCGTCGGCGATCAGGTGCTCCGTGACCTGTACCACGACCACACCAGGCACCTCGTCGCCGAGCTCGACGACGCGATCGTCGGCTACCTCGATCTGGTCCCCGCGACGGACGACGCGCCCGCCATGGCCGAGGTCGCGGTCGCGCCAGACGTCCGCCGGCGTGGCATCGGGTCCGAGTTGATCCGCACCGGCCTCGCCGAGGGTGGCGGGGGCGCCCGGGTGTGGGCGCACGGCGACCTCGAGCCCGCGAGGGGCACGGCCGCCGCGCTCGGCCTCGTCGCCGCGCGCGAGCTGCTGCAGATGCGCCGCCCGCTCAGTGACCTCCCGCCCCTCGCGCCCCGGGACGACGTGCTGCTGCGGACCTACGCAGGCCCGGACGACGACGCCGAGCTGCTGCGCGTCAACAGCGCCGCGTTCTCCTGGCATCCCGAGCAGGGTGGCTGGACCGAGGCGGACATCGCGGAGCGACGCGGCGAATCGTGGTTTGACCCCGACGGGTTGTTCCTGGCGTTCGACGCTCAGACCGGCGCCCTGGTGGGGTTCCACTGGACCAAGGTGCACGGGCCCACGCTGGGCGAGGTCTACGTCGTCGGCGTCGATCCGGACGCGCAGGGTCGTGGGCTGGGCGCGGCGCTGACGCTGGTCGGCCTGCACCACCTCGCGCAGCGGCTCGGGGCCTCGGTGCTGGGGGTCCCCCCGCTTGCGGGGGAGAGCCAAGCGACTCGGGGGATCGACGGGGCGACGGTGACCCTTTACGTCGAGGCAGATAACTCGGCGGCGGTGAAGACGTACGAACGGCTGGGATTCTCGGTCTTCGCCACGGACGTGGCGTACACCCTGCGTTAGCCCCTCAGCTGTGAAATCGCTGAGCCTGTTCACTGCTCGTTCACCTTTCGTCCGCGATCCGTCCACCGGCGGCGCATACGTTGCCGGGGAGTCCTGAGGCAGACGAATCGAAAGTGGGATAAGTGAAGCTCAATCGCTTTGGCAAGGTGCTTGGCACGACATTATCGGCAGCGGCGCTCGCCGCGATGACGATGACCGCGTGCGGCAGTGACAACAACTCCGGAACCTCGTCAAGCAGCGCATCGGGATCGGGATCGGGATCGTCCTCGGCCGCCGCAGCCGCAGCCGACTGCGGCGGCAAGGCCTCTCTGACCGCCGAGGGTTCGACGGCCCAGCAGAACGCCATCGCCGAGTTCAACAAGGCCTGGGGTCAGGCTTGCTCGGGCAAGTCCCTGTCCTACAACCCCACCGGATCCGGCGCGGGCGTCACGCAGTTCATCGCCAAGCAGGTCGACGTCGCAGGCTCCGACTCCGCCCTTTCCAGTGACCAGGTCGATCCTGCCGCACAGCGTTGCGGCGGTAACCCGGCGTGGAACCTGCCGCTGGTGTTCGGCCCGGTCGCGATGGCCTACAACATCGACGGTGTCGACAATCTCGTCGTGAACGCCGACGTGCTGTCCAAGATCTTCACCGGTGCCATCACCACGTGGAACGACCCGGCCATCGCCGCGCTCAACAGTGGCGCGACCCTGCCGAATACCAAGATCACGCCGATCTACCGGTCGGACTCATCGGGCACCACGGACAACTTCCAGACGTACCTGGCCGCCGCCGCGCCGCAGGCGTGGACCAAGGGCGCAGGCAAGGAATTCCAGGGCGGTGCGGGTGAGGGCGCGCAGAAGTCGTCCGGCGTCGTGCAGGCCGTGCAGGCCACACCTGGTGCCATCGGGTACGTCGAGAAGAGCCCGGCCGCCGCGGCGAACCTGCCGTTCGCGCAGATCGACAGTGGCGCGGGTGCGGTTGCACTGACCGACGAGACGTCGGCGAAGGCCGTCGGCGACGCCAAGTTCAAGGCCGAGGGCATGGACCTCACGCTGGACCTCAACGCGCTCTACGCTTCCAAGGAAGCCGGTGCCTACCCGCTGATGCTGGCCACGTACGAGATCGTCTGCTCGAAGGGCTACGACGCCGACACCGCCGCAGCGGTCAAGTCGTTCCTGTCGGTGGCGGCCAACCAGGGCCAGGCCACCCTGTCGGCGGCCGGTTTCGTCCCGCTGCCCGACGGCTTCAAGGAGCGGTTGCTCAAGTCCGTTGATGCGATTGCGTAGTTGGCTGGCGTACTGGCACCAACGCGGTGAGGATGGGTTCTGGAACAGATGACCGACCACGGGATGAAAGTGACGACACCGAACCCAACCGGCGCGGGATCGGGCGAAGTGATCGCTTCGCCATTTCCCTCTCCGGACCCCATCTCCACCAACCCTTCGAAGGGCGCGAAGGTCCGCTTGGGAGACAGGATCTTCGGCGGACTCGCCGAGGGCGCTGGCATCCTCATCGTCGTTCTCATCGCGGCGATCGGGGTGTTCCTGCTGTGGCGCGCGATCCCCGCGCTGAGCCGCAACGAGGAGAACTTCTTCACCTACGGGGGAAACTGGATCACCACCGACACGGCGGCGATGCACTTCGGCATCCTCGACCTGCTCCAGGTGACCGTGTTCGTCTCGGTGTTCGCCTTGATACTGGCCATGCCGGTGGCGCTGGGTATCGCGATCTTCCTGACCCAGTACTCGCCGCGACGGCTGGCGGGCCCGCTGGCGTACGTGGTCGACCTGTTGGCCGCCGTGCCGTCGATCGTCTACGGCGTGTGGGGTCTGTACGTGCTCGCGCCCGTGCTCAAGCCCTTCGCACTGTGGCTCAACACCAACCTTGACTGGCTGTTCCTGTTCAAGACCGGCACCGCGTCGGTGGCGGGCGGCGGAACGATCTTCACCGCGGGCATCGTTCTGGCGGTGATGATCCTGCCGATCATCACCGCGGTCTCCCGCGAGGTGTTCATCCAGACGCCACGCGGTCAAATCGAGGCCGCTCTCGCGCTCGGCGCCACCCGGTGGGAGGTCGTCAGGACCACGGTGCTGCCCTTCGGATTGTCGGGTTACATCAGCGGCGCGATGCTCGGTCTCGGCCGCGCGCTCGGTGAGACCATCGCCCTGCTGATCATCCTGCGCGGTACCCAGACCGCGTTCGGCTGGTCGCTGTTCGACGGCGGCTATACCTTCGCCAGCAAGATCGCCGCCACGGCAAGCGAATTCAACGACCAGTACAAGGCGGGCGCCTATATCGCGGCCGGCTTGGTGCTGTTCATCCTGACGTTCGTGGTGAACTCGCTGGCCCGCGCCGCGGTCGCCGGAAGGGGTGCCAAATGACCGCCACCTTGGACAAGCCGGTCAAGGCTCCCACCTTCCAGGGGGTCAGCGCCAAGCGCAAGCTGACCAACAACGTTGCGACCGTGATGGTTTCGGCGTCGGTCCTGGTGGCGTTGGTGCCACTGATCTGGGTGCTGTACTCGGTCATCACGAAGGGCCTCGCCGCGGTCACGTCCCCGACGTGGTTCACCCACTCGCAGGCAGGCACCACCGCGTTCTCTGCGGGTGGCGGTGTCTACCACGCCATCGTGGGCACGCTGCTGCAAGGCCTCGTCTGCTCGATCATCTCGATCCCGATCGGCGTGATGGTGGCGGTGTATCTCGTCGAGTACGGCGGCGGGACGCGATTGGGCAAGATCACCACGTTCATGGTCGACATCCTCACGGGTGTGCCGTCGATCGTGGCGGCGCTGTTCATCTACGCTCTCTGGGTCGCGACGCTGGGCTTCGAACGGTCGGGCTTCGCGGTGTCGCTGGCCTTGGTATTGCTGATGATTCCGGTCATCGTGCGGGCCACCGAGGAGATGTTGCGCATCGTGCCGATGGATCTGCGCGAGGCGAGTTACGCACTGGGCGTGCCGAAGTGGAAGACCATCGTCCGCATCGTCATCCCGACGGCGCTGTCGGGCATCGTGACGGGCGTGATGCTGGCGCTGGCCCGCGTGATGGGCGAGACCGCGCCGCTGCTGATCCTGGTCGGCTACGCGGCATCCATGAACTTCGACATGTTCGGCGGTTTCATGGGCTCGTTGCCCGGCATGATGTACGACCAGATCTCGGCCGGTGCCGGCGCCAACCCGATCCCCACGGACCGCTTGTGGGGTGCCGCGCTGACGCTGGTCCTGCTGATCGCCATCCTCAACATCGCGGCGCGGCTCGTCGCAAAGATCTTTTCCCCCAAGATGGTTTAGGAGCTTCCCGTGGCCAAGCGCCTCGATCTCAAAGACGTCAACATCTTCTACGGGTCATTCCATGCCGTGGCCGACGTGGCTCTGTCGGTACAGCCGCGCAGTGTGACGGCGTTCATCGGACCGTCGGGTTGCGGCAAGTCGACGGTGCTTCGCACGCTCAACCGGATGCACGAGGTCATTCCCGGCGCCCGCGTGGAAGGGTCGGTGCTGCTCGACGGCGAGGACATCTACGGTGCCGGCGTCGATCCGGTCGGGGTCCGCAAGACCATCGGTATGGTGTTCCAGCGGCCGAATCCCTTCCCCACCATGTCGATTCGCGACAACGTGGTCGCAGGGCTGAGACTGCAGGGCAGGCACAGCAAGAAGGTGCTCGACGAGGTGGCGGAGCGTTCGCTCAAGGGCGCCAACCTGTGGAACGAGGTCAAGGACCGACTGGAGAAGCCCGGTGGCGGGCTCTCCGGCGGCCAGCAGCAGCGGTTGTGCATCGCCCGTGCCATCGCCGTGCAACCGGACGTGCTGCTGATGGACGAGCCGTGCTCGGCGCTGGACCCCATCTCGACGCTGGCGATCGAGGATCTCATCTCCGAGTTGAAGCAGGACTTCACGATCGTCATCGTCACGCACAACATGCAGCAGGCCGCCCGGGTGAGCGATCAGACCGCGTTCTTCAACCTGGAGGCGACGGGCAAGCCGGGCAAGCTGATCGAAATCGACGACACCGAGAAGATCTTCTCCAACCCGACGCAGAAGGCGACGGAGGACTACATCTCCGGCCGTTTCGGCTAGGGCACCAGCACCACGCGGGTACCCGACGGTTCGGCCGCCGTCCACACCTGCTCGATGTCGGCGAGTCTGCGTGCCTGGGTACTCAGGTGCAGCTGGCCCCCGGCCACCATGGTGAACAGCTTCGGCAACGCGTCGACACGGGCTCGGCCGAGTACTTCCGGTGGCATGCTGCCGAGTCCGACGCCGGAGATGGTGATGCCCGCGCTGCGGAGGATGCCCGCGGGCAGGGTCATGGTCAGACCCGCCATCGAGCCGATCTGGACGAACCGGGTCGCGTGATAGTGCGCCGCAGGGCGGCTGTCGGACAACGCGGCGAGGACGCGCTCGGCGGGCATGCCCCACAGGTAGTCGAGCACGGCGTCGAACGGCCGCTCGCCGTGCAACGCGCCGACCCTGGCGAAGGCGTCCTCGGCACCGAGCGCGATGGCCTCATCGGCCCCGACGGTGCGCAACCAGTCCAGGCGGGTGGTATCGCGGCCTGTCACCACGACGCGGCCCGCGCCGAACACCGACTTCGCGAGCTGAGTGGCCGTCGAGCCGGTGACTCCGGTGGCGCCAAGCACCAAGACGTGATCGCCCGGTTTCACTGCCGCCGCGTATTCGAGCGACATCCACGCCGAGATACCGGGATTGGGGATGGCGGCGGCGGTCACCGAGTCGACTCCGTCGGGTACCTCGATTGCTCCAGCCGGGTTGATCAACGTCCGCTCGGCCATCATTCCGTAGGGTGCCAGCGCGCCGGTGTACACGCGGCGGCCGTCGTCGAGGCGGGCCACCCCGTCGACACCTGGGATGGCAGGTAGTTGAATCTCGCTGCTGGCGTAGTGCTTTCCCGACATCAAGCCTCGGCTGAGGTTGGTCAGCGCCGACGCCTCCACGGCTGCGATCACCTCGCCCTCGCGGGCCGCCGGCTCCGGAAAATCCTGGTATACGGGCGCAAGGCCCCAATCCTCGACCACCGCTGCCTTCATGAGCCTTCTCCCGTAGTTTCGTCAGGTATTGTTTCTATGGAAACAATGTACGACGGCAGGCCCGCGATGACGAAGATGGTTTCCATGAAAACCAAGTCGGTACTCATCGCGGACATCAATCAACTGGTCGGCGCAGTGGGTGACAAGTTTGCCGTCGAGATGGACCGAGACGAGGACGGTGACGCCGAGCGCGACTTCATCGTGGATCGCTGCCCCGAGCGGTTGGAGGCCACGGTCCGGACGCTGCCGTCGCTGTCGATGCACCTTCTCGCGGCCATCGGGCAGGGGCCCGTCAGCGTCGTCGGTCTCGCCGCGAGGTCCGGTCAGTTGAAGGGCACGGTGTCCAAGCACGTCCAGCGGCTGGTGGCGGCGGGCCTGGTGATACGCATGCCGATCCCGGGGAACCGGAAGGAGGTCGAGCTGGCCCTGACCGGAGACGGCGACCTGGTGTGCGACGCGCACCGGCAACTGCACGACGAAGTGGCCCGTGGGCTGCACGACTTTCTGCAGGCCTACAGCAACGCCGATTTAGGAGTGGTCGCGATGGTGCTGCGAGATCTGTTGTCGGCGCGACAGGACGGGGTGAGGATGACCCGTCACTGAACGGCGGGGACCGCTTCCTCGTCCGGGAACCGGCCGGTGACCTGGAAGATGACGCGCCGAGCGACCTCGACCGCGTGGTCGGCGAAGCGTTCGTAGAATCTACTCAGAAGTGTGACGTCGACGGCCGCCGTGACGCCGTGCCTCCACTCGCGGTCCATCAACACCGAGAACAGGTGGCGGTGGAGGTCGTCCATCGCGTCGTCCTCTTCGCGGATGCGCGCGGCCTTCTCCGGGTCTCGGGTGACCAGCACCTCTTGCGCGCTGTTTCCGAGATCGACTGCCACCCGGCCCATTTCGGCGAAGTAACCGTTCACTTCCTCGGGCAGGGTGTGCTGCGGATGACGGCGACGCGCAATCTTGGCGACGTGAAGCGCGAGGGCACCCATCCGGTCGACGTCTGCGACGATCTGGATCGAGCTGACGATCGCGCGAAGGTCACCCGCGACCGGAGCCTGCAATGCCAGCAGGACGAACGCGGCTTCCTCGGCACGCGCGCTCATCGCGGCGATTTGTTCGTGGTCGGTGATGACCTGTTCGGCCAGGACGAGGTCGGCTTGCAGCAGAGCCTGGGTCGCGCGTTCCATCGCTGCGCCGGCAAGCCCGCACATCTCGCCGAGCTGATCCGTCAGTGCAGCCAGCTGCTCGTGGTAAGCGGTACGCATGTCTCAAGCCTACGGTCTGTACGCCAAGATCGTCACGACCGCGATGGTGAACGAAAGGTGAATGCCACCTGCCCCAATGGGTGCTCAGGGCGTCATTCGCAGGTGGTATCGGCGGCGTTGGTGACCGTCAGGTCTTCGGGGAGGTGGGTGGCCGAGCCGCCACGGTCGTGAAGCACGTGTACCTGCACCGATGATCCGCTGGGTTCCGGCGCGCTGACTTGGTTGAAGTCGGAGCCGAGGACCACCTGGATGACGTCACCGATGCCGGACGCGCGCTCGATTGTCGACGTCTTGAACGACGAGGCCACGGTGGCGGCGGCCTGCTCGTTGCCCGCGGAGAAGAACACCGTCGTCGAGTTCAGCGGGCCGGGGTAGTCGTCCGGTGTCTCGACGTTGAAGCCATGCTGCTGGAGTTCGCTGGCCGCGGTCGACGCCAGGCCGTTCTCGCCGGTGGAGTTGGACACCCGAACGGTGATGTCACCGGGGTTGGTGGTGACCGCATTGACGAGTTCACCGGCGGCGTCGACCGGAGCAGGCGCGGAGCTGGGGACCTCGGGCGTCACGGGAACCGGGGTGTTGTCGGCGTTCTTCTCCTCCGGCAGCGGATCGTCGTTGATGATCGCATCGAACAGCGACCGCGTGTCGTCGGTGCGGGGGACCTCGTTGCCGTACTGATCGGCGTATCCGACCGTCGGAATCGTGACGAAGGTGATGCGGCCCGCGTTCACGCCCTGAACGGACTGGCCGAGGTCGACGAGGTCCTTGGTCTGGATGTTGTCGACGTAGCTGTCGTTGATGAACATGTTGACGACGTTGTTCAGCTTGCTGAGGCTGAAGAAGGTGTCCTTGGAGATCAGCGACCGCAACAGCGAGGACAGGAACAGCTGCTGTCGCTTGATGCGTCCGTAGTCGCCGTTGGTCTCCGTGGTGACCTGACGGGCGCGCACGTACTGCAGGGCCGTGTGGCCGTCGATGACCTGACGGCCTGCGTTCGCGAGCACGGTGCCGAGTTCGTAGTCCTTCAGTGGCGTGGTGCTGCACACCTCGACGCCACCGAGAGCGTCGACCATCGTCGCGAAGCCCGCGAAGTCGACCGCCATGAACCGGTTGACCGATAGACCCGACAGCTTCTGGATGACCTTCACCAGACACTTCGGCCCGCCGACGGCGTAGGCGGAGTTCAGCTTGGTCTCGGTGTAGACCTTGTCCATCCCGTACATCGACGACTGTTCGTCGGTGATCGGACCGTAGGCGCCCGTATCCGCGTTCCAGGGCTCGCACTGCATGGGCGTGATCGACAGGTCGCGCGGAAACGATACGGCGACAACGCGTTTACGGTCGGCCGGGATGTTGACCAGCATGATGGTGTCCGACCGCGCACCCGCGGCGTCGTCGGTGGTGCCCGCACCCATGTCGCTATTCGCGCCGATGCGGCTGTCGACGCCGACGATGAGGAAGTTCTCGTCACCGTACTGAGCGCTGGGGTCCAGGATATCCCGCGAGTTCGGGTCCAGCGCAGCCACCTTGTTGAGGTTGTTGTTCTTCGTCGCCTGCCATTGCCACGCCGCGCCCGTCATGGCGAGCGCCAGCACCGCGATCAGCGCTGCCGCCACGCGACCGACGACCATCGCCGTTCGTCGACCGCGGTGCGATGCGAGCTTGATGGGGTCCCCGGCTGCGCCGACGCGCTCGGGAAGCGCCGGATCCCTGGGGCCTTCCACCAGGACCGGCAGCTCCGACGCATGGGCGGGCACGACTGGGATGACTTCGGTGTCGGGATCCGGCTCGACGATCGGCAGACGGCGTCGCCTGGGCTCGTCCCTGGTCTCGTCGGGGGCTGACCCGGACACCTTGGCGATCAGGTCGGCGACCGTCACCCCGTCGGTGTGGCTGCCCCCAAGGGGTGACGCGGAAGGTTCGGGGTCGGGCGCGTCATCTCTGGAGATGCGTCCGCGTTCCCACGGCGCGGCGCCTGGTATCGACCGTGCGGATCGGGTAAGCCATTGATTGTCGGCCTCGTCGGGCGTTCTCGGGGACCGACGACTGGGGGCGGCGTTGTCGCCGTCACTCATGTCTCACCGGCCTCCGACTGTCAGGGACGTCGCGCCCTCGGCGCAAAAATCGTCGTCGTGCTTCTAGTTCTTTAGCAGCACGTGCGGAACTCCGCCAGTCGAAGCCCGTCGTAGTGGAATGCCATCGTACTGAGACACTCTGGGACGGAGCCAGTCCTGGGAGATGTCAGTGCCATCTCGGCGCCATCTCGGTGCGGTCTCGGCGTCGTGTCGGCTACCGGACGAAATCAACCTCCGGAATGCATGACGTCGGCACCGGAGGGCACCGTGCAGTCGTCGGGATCGGTCAGCCACCCCTCGGGAAGCGTCACCGAGCCGGGGGACCCCTGCCGCCCCCTCGGGCCCTCCGCCGCACTCGGGAACGGCACGTCGGGGTCGAGCTGAGACAGCAGTTCGTCGAGTTCAGCCAACGTCTTGACCAGTGCCAATGCGCGCCGAAGATCGGCACCGGCGGGGAAGCCGTGCAGGTACCAGGCGACGTGCTTGCGGATGTCGCGCATGCCCTTGTCCTCGCCGAAGTGGTCGGCGAGCAGCTCGCCGTGGCGCCGGGCGATGTCGGCGACCTCTCCGAGTGTCGGCGGGGTAGGAGGCCCGCTGCCGGCGAACGCCGCGGACAGTTCGGCAAACAGCCACGGCCGGCCAAGACAGCCACGTCCGATGACGACTCCGTCACATCCGGTGGCGGTCATCATGTCCAATGCGTCGCCTGCCTGGAAAATGTCGCCGTTGCCGAGGACGGGAATGTCGGTGACGTGCTGCTTCAGCTGGGCGATCTGGTTCCAGTCGGCGCGGCCGGAGTAGCGCTGCGCGGCGGTGCGGGCGTGCAACGCGATCGCGGCGGCACCCTCCTCGGCGGCGATCCGGCCTGCGTCCAGATGTGTGTGGTGGGCGTCGTCGATGCCGATCCGGAACTTCACGGTGACCGGAATTCCGCTGCCTGCGGTGGCGCGGACCGCGGCCGCCACGATCTGGCCGAAGAGCTTGCGCTTGTACGGAAGCGCGGCGCCGCCGCCCCGACGCGTGACCTTGGGTACGGGACAGCCGAAGTTCATGTCGATGTGGTCGGCCATGTCCTCGTCGACGATCATCTTGGCCGCCGCGTAGGTGGTCTCGGGATCGACGGTGTAGAGCTGCAGCGACCGCGGCGACTCGTCGGGGCCGAAGGTCGTCATGTGCAGCGTGCTGGCGTTTCGCTCGACGAGCGCGCGAGCCGTGACCATCTCGCATACGTACAGGCCGCTGACGGTGCCCGCGCGGGCGAGTTCGAGCTCGCGGCACAGGGTGCGGAACGCGACGTTCGTGACACCGGCCATCGGGGCCAGCACGACGGGACTGCGCAATGCGATCGGCCCGATCTGCAGAGCAGACCGGGCCGACGCTTCAGCTTTGGGCTCGGTTAAGACGCTGATGTCGACACCAAGAGGTTCTTCATGGCCTTCTTCTCGGCCACCTTGCGCTCGCGCTCCAGGCGACGTTCCTTGGCCACCTCGAACTTCTCGCAGGTGTCCTCGAGTTCCTCGACCAGCTTGCCGAGGTCGTCGCGCATCTCAGCCGCCTCACCGGTGAAGTCCTCACGCTCGAAGATGCGCCACTTCTTCAGCACGGGCATCACCACGTCGTCGAGATGGATTCGTGGGTCGTACACGCCGCCGACGGCGATGATGACTGCCTTGCGACGGAACTCGGGCACTGTGTACCCGGGCATCTTGAAGTTGCGAAGCACGCGGTGTAACGATTTCATCGCCTGGTTGGGGGCCATGTCCAGGCCGGCCGCGCTGACGTCGCGGTAGAAGATCATGTGCAGGTTCTCGTCGGCCGACACTCGCTGCAGCAGCTGGTCGGCGATGGTCTCGTTGCACGCCTTGCCGGTGTTGCGGTGCGACACCCGGGTGGCCAGCTCCTGGAAGGTCACGTAGATGACCGAGTCGAAGAGGCTCTCGGCGAACATGTCGCCCTGGTGGCCCTGGCCGGGGCTGAAGCCACGGGTGACCTGCTCCATGCGCAGTTCCTCGAGTTCCAGCGGATCGATCGCGCGGGTGACGACGAGGTAGTCGCGCAGCGCGATGCCGTGGCGGTTCTCCTCGGTCGTCCAGCGGTTCACCCAGAAGCCCCACGGACCGTCCATGCTGAAGTTCATCGCGATCTCGCGGTGGTACGAGGGCAGATTGTCCTCCGTCAGGAGGTTCTGCAGCATCGACACCTGCGCGACCTCGGACAGAACCGACTGTCCGGGCTCCCAGTCCTGGCCGCCCAGGGCGTAGTAGTTCTTGCCGTCCGACCACGGGATGTAGTCGTGCGGGTTCCAGTCCTTGCGCATCCGCATGTGGCGGTTGATGTTCTGCTCGACCACTGGCTCGAGTTCGTGCAGAAGCTGCAGGTCGGTTAACTCGGTCGACATGGACCCTCCCAGTTATCTGTACCTGTTGGTAGCACTCAATATATCTGTACCCCCCGGTGACATCAAGTTCTACGCACCGGGGGGTCTCTCCCCGGCCTTCGGTGGTTCACGGGAAGCTTCATGGCAAAGGGTAATCTCACCCGGGGGAACATGCCCGTTGCGGCAAACTGATTTGGCCGGCAGGAAACGCAAGCGATGACGGAGGGTCGCACAGACTTGACGAAGATCTTGGCCCGCGACAAAGGTCTGGCCGGGAGTTCTCGATGCAGAGCCCCCAAGGTGAGAGCATCTATCAGACTGATCTGGCACCAAAGCAGCAACGGGAGGCCGAAGAGGCCGCAGTGGCGGAGCAGGCGGAGGACGAGCAACTCGCCGCCACTGACGCCCAGCAGACCGGCGAGTAGAGACCCGTCTGGTCGACATCTTTCGCCCCCGTGGTTTGGACGCGGAAGACGATGCGCCGTCACGCCGACGGCGGTACTATGCCCGCGAGCAAGCACAAGGTTTTCCGACTCCGCGGACAGATAGGGCTAGACGTGAAGAAGCTGATCGTTGTTGGTTCCGGTGCCATCGGCGCGCTGGCTGTGTCGGCGCTTCTCGGCGGTGGTGTGGCCTCGGCCGACGACTACGCCGGCCAAAAGTACTCGGACGCATCCTCCGCTGCCAGCGATGCGGGTCAGACGGTCGTGGTCGCGGGAAGGACCGGCGACAAGCTGGCGCAGGACGAGTGCATCGTCGAGCGCTCCCAGACTGCGCCGTTCGCAAGTGCCAACGACGGCGTTCACGTCGCCTCCACGGTGCAGTTCTACTTGAACTGCAACGGCGGTTACGCCACCGCCACCACGCCAGGCACTTCGGTGGGCAGTCAGGAGGGCCGGGAGGCCAAGGCCGCCGCGGACCAGGCCGCTGCCGCGCAGAACGAGCAGGATCAGCTGGCAAATGCCGGCCAGACGCCTGGCGCACCCGGCGCGTAACTAACGGCTTGACGCCCGGCTGAGCAGCATGTCGACGCAATAGTCGATGAACTGCTCGCGGGTGGTGGTCAAGCGGCCGTTGAGATAGGCCGTGAAGAGCGCCGTGAGCGCGCCCACGAGGCCGGTGGCCACCATGGCCTGTACCGCTGGATCGGTGATTCGGGTCAGCTTGTGTTGAAGCAACTCGATGAAGCTGGGCATCCATTCGGCGCCCGACTTCGTCAGCACAGGTTCCCGCTCGGGCGCGATCAGCAGCACCCGCCCGCGCACGGGGTCGTCGACCACGAGGGCGACGAATCGTTCGACGGCGTCGCGCGGTGTGGTCGATGACGTGAGGGCGCTCATCGCGGTGCTGCAGACGTGGTCGTATACCGCGCGCACGAACTCGTCACGGTCGGTGAAGCTCTCGTAGAAGTAGCGTTCGGTCAGTCCGGCAGTGCGGCACACGGCACGGACGGTGAGGGTCGAACCGTCGTCGCCGCCGAGAACGTCGACTCCGGCAGCGATCAGTTCGTCACGCCTGAGCGTCTGTCGGTCCTGCAGTGGTACGCCGGACCAGCGGCCCTGTCGTTGACCGGAAGGCACATCGCTCCTAAGCTCACCTGACAACGCTCGTAGTCAGAGTATTCGCCCATCCCTAGGGAAGGTCATCAGTGACTCAAGATACGTCTGAGGCATGCCCGGTGACCAGCCGATCTGAGACAGTCGGTTCCGGCGGGCAGGAGCGTAGCGACGGGGGGATCGATCCCGGTTGTCCCGTGTCGCCCGGCGGTTATGACGCTCCACCGCTTCCGCTTGGTCCCGATTCTCTGACGTGGAAGTACTTCGGCGACTGGCGAGGACTCCTGCAGGGGCCGTGGGCGGGGTCGATGCAGAACATGCATCCTCAGCTTGGTGCGGCGGTGGAGGAGCATTCGACCTTCTTTCGGGAACGGTGGCCGCGGTTGCTCCGGTCGCTGTATCCGATCGGCGGCGTCGTCTTCGACACCGACCGGGCCCCTCGCACGGGCGCCGAGGTCCGCGAATATCACACCGACATCAAAGGTGTTGACGCTCAAGGCCGCCGGTATCACGCACTCAATCCGGACGTCTTCTACTGGGCCCACTCCACGTTCTTCGTCGGGACGCTGATCGTGGCGGAACGGCTGTGCGGCGGCCTCACCGAGGCGGAGAAGCGCCAACTCTTCGACGAGCACGTCGAGTGGTACCGGATGTACGGCATGAGCATGCGCCCTGTCCCCAAGACCTGGGAAGAATTCCAGGCGTACTGGGACCACATGTGCGCCAACGTGCTCGAGAACAACTACGCGGCGCGCGCCGTACTGGACCTGACCGATCTGCCCAAGCCTCCGTGGGCCGGGAAGATGCCGGACTGGATGTGGCGGTCGCAGCGAAAGGCGGTGGCGCCCTTCTTCGTCTGGTTCACCGTCGGTCTCTATGACCCGTCGGTTCGAGAACTGATGGGCTACACGTGGTCTGGGCGCGACGAGTGGCTGCACCGTCGCCTCGGCCAGCTGGTGCACGTGGTGTTCTCGCTGCTGCCCAAGCGCCGGCGCATGCATCCACGCGCTCGTGCGGGTTGGGACCGGGCGGCGGGCCGACTTCCCGCCGATGCATTGTTGCCGGAGACTCCGGCGCGCAACCTGCCGCCGCTCGACGAGCGCGACAACCCGATGCACTACTGCCCGAAGGTCTGACGTACGTCTAGCGTGGGACCGGTGGCAGCCCCTGAACTCCTCGGTGGGCGCTACCGGATCAGCGGTGTCCTGGGCCATGGCGGCATGGCCACGGTGTACGACGGATGGGACCTGCGGCTGGGTCGGCCGGTGGCGATCAAGCTGCTTCACCCGGGACTCAGCGCCAATCCGGAGTTCCGGGATCGGATCGCATTCGAGGCACGGTCGGCTGCAGCGCTCAACCACCCGAACATCGTCGTGGTCCACGACAGCGGTGAAGACTCCCAACACGGCGGTGCGCCGTACCTGATCATGGAGCGGTTGCCTGGACGGTCACTTCTCGACGCGATCGCCCACGGGCGGCTGGCGCCCGATCAGGTGCATCGAGTGCTCTCCGACGTGCTCGCCGGATTGGGCGCCGCACATTCGGCCGGGATCCTGCACCGCGACATCAAGCCGGCCAACGTCGTGTTCGGGGCGGCCGGGGAGGCCAAGATCGCGGACTTCGGCGTGGCGAAGAGCGGCGGCAACGATCTGACCCAGATGGGACAGGTGGTCGGCACGATGGCCTATCTCAGCCCCCAACGGATCGCCGGTCAGCCCGCCACCCCGCTCGATGACCTGTACGCAGTCGGGGCAATTGGCTACGAGGCACTGACCGGGCGAATGCCGTTCCCGCAGCCCGAACCGGCGGCATTGATGCGCGCGATCGCGCAGCACGACCTGGCGCCTCTGCTGGCCGTGAGACCCGATGTCGATCCCGCCCTGGCGGCCGTCATCGACCGCGCGATGGCGCCGAACCCGGCACATCGCTTCCCGCACGCAGAGGCAATGCGTACCGCTCTTGACTCGGGGCGACCGCCGACTCTCGTGCTGGCGTCTCCACTGGCTGGGGCTGGGCCGCCGTTGACCGGTGCGGTGCCCCCACCGCCTTTACCCGGCCGGCGTCGCAGGACGTGGGCCGCGTTCGCCGTCGCAGCGGCCGTGCTGCTTGCACTCGTCCTCGCCGTCGTCGAGTCGACCGGTTCGCGGCCGGCCACCCGGGACACCCCGACGACGTCGACGCCAAGCCTCACGTCAATCGATCCGTCGACACCGCCGCAGACGGCGACGCCTTATCCGCCGACGACCGCAGAGACGATCCCGGAGCGGCCAGGCAACGGTCACGGAAACGGCGGTCCGAAGAAGCCGAAGCACGGTGCGAACGGCTGAGCGGCATCGTCAACGGGTGCAGAGCTCGGCGGCCGTCTCTTCGGCGATGATCTGCTGGACCGGTTCACCGAGGTGCTTCGCGAAGTCCTCAGTGGCCTGCATGTTCCAGTGGCCGTCTTGGTAGACCATCGTCCTCGAGCGTTCGATGCCGTGCACCTTCATGAGCACGATCGCCTGGTCACCGGAGTCCAGGCGCAACCCCGTCACGCTGATCGGGGGTCCTGGTTTCTTGCAGGTCTCGTAGAACGTCACGAAGTCTTCCTGAGTGATCCGGTCACGGACGTCCTGCTCCATGTCCTCCCAGACGCCCGCGAAGTCTCCCGACGTAAAGCTGTCGATGTTCTTCTGGGCGGCGGCCGTGGCAGCCGCGAGGGTCTCCGGCACGTCTGTCTGCGCCGAACTCGAATCCGAACCCTGGGTCGCCGCGACGCGAACGACGGACGAGCCGGATGCGCCGTGTGCGGAGACGCAAGCCGAGCACGCGATCGTCACCAGCAGCAGCGCCAGGAACCCAACGACCGATCTCATGGCGGAAGGGTAAACCGTATACGGCCGTTATGGTGCCCTATGGCGTCGACAGCGCGAACTGGCCACTGGGCACCAGCCAAACCGGGACCGGGGGGCTTTAAATCTCGTTGAGTGCACAGAAGGACGTGCCCATACGACGGCGGCCACGACGTTCCTCGCGTCGTACCCGAGCAAGGGGTGCATGTCAGCGCGGTGCGGATTGGCTCAGGTCGGCGGTGTGAATGCCGTAGGGCACCGCGTTGAGCAGCGTCACGGGCAGGTCTTTGCCACTGGGGATGGAGTAGGTGCGCTGCTCACCGATGCGCGGGCCAGCGATCGCGCATCGGATCGTCCTCACCGACGAAGGGGGTGCCCTCGCCGTCGCGGATCAGCACGGCGACCGTGCGCGGCCACCGCCCACCGCACCGTGTCTTCCGCCGAATGAGCACCGATGGCCAGGAGCACATCACCGACGACCACGCGGCCGTGCGCGTCCTCGTGCATCACCACGCTGTGCAGTTCGGTGGGACCGCGGCACTGCGCAGAAGCGCAGGCGGACCCCATAGCCCCCCAGCACGTTCACCAAACGGTCCAACGTGACCACGGGCCGCCCCTCGTGTCGACCGGATCCACCCAGCGTAACTAGCGGCCGGTCGCAGAGGGGCGACGCGGTTACCGGTCTGGCTGGGTGTCTGCCAGGTGTGCCGCGAGGGCGCGTGCGTCGTCGGGAATTACTGGTGGTTGCAATATCAACGTGTCGCCGTTGGACGTCGAGCCGGCATCGGGTGCAGGGGCCTTGTCGCGTTGCTGCGCTGCCGGGGGTGTCGTCCTTTCCAAGAATCGCAGCAGTTCGACGGGGAAGGGCAGTACCAGGGTGGAGTTCTTCTCGGCGGCGACCTCGACGACGGTCTCCAGGAGTCGCAGTTGCAGGGCGGCCGGGTGTTCGGCCATGATCTCGGCGGCTTGGGCCAGCTTTTCGGATGCTTGAAGTTCACCGTCGGCGGTGATGACCCGGGCCCTTCGCTCGCGTTCGGCTTCGGCCTGGCGTGACATGGACCGCTTCATTGAATCGGGCAGCACCACATCCTTGATCTCGACGCGATCGATGTGAACACCCCAGCTCAGCGCGGGGCTGTCGATCATGATTTCCAGCCCCTGGTTGAGGCCCTCCCGATTGGAGAGCAGGTCGTCGAGGTCGCTCTTTCCGATGATCGAGCGCAGCGACGTCTGAGCGACCTGGCCGATGGCTGACACGTAGTCCTCGACGTCGACGGCGACCCGCCGCGGGTCGCACACATTGAAGTAGATGACGGCATCTACCCGGACGGTGACGTTGTCGCGGGTGATGCCGTCCTGGGCGGGCACCGGCATCGTGATGATCTGCATGTTCACCTTCTCGAGGCGATCAGCCAACGGCATCAGCAACGTGAGACCCGGCCCGCGCACAGCGTCTTGCACGCGCCCGAACCGGAAGACGACGCCGCGTTCGAATTGTTTGATGACCCGGAAGGTGGTTCCCAGGCCCAGCAGACCAACACCCAACAGGGCACTCAGTGCGTACAGGATGGACATCATTGTCTCCACTTCTGCCCGGGGGCCGGTCGGCGGTAGTCGTCGGCGGGCTCGGGCCGCTTATGTGATCAATTGTCGCGCTGCACGAGCCGGGCGTGGCGATGTGCGCGAGTTGCGGGGACCTGTGCAGTACCGCACGGCGTCGCGTTCATGCTCACTGAGCACTGGACACCTCCGCTGACCAGGCTCTCCACGACCGTCACGCACTGACCGCCGCTCACCTTTCTGCGCTGGCTCGCATTGTGGAACAGCACGGTCGACCAGATGTATCGGGGCCCGATCGCCGAGCGCGCAAGATCCAGGCCGCAACAATCGCCTGGGCGATGCACCGTCGGCTCACGCGAAACGACTCGCTGGCACTCGATGACCTTGTCCGACCGTGAATCAGGCCGCATGTGCCCCGATGGTGGCCGCGGCGACGGCGGACGAACACGTGAGCTAGTAGCGGTTTTGATGATCGAAAGACGCCATGTCCAGGTGCGCCGGATCTACGACGATCCGACGCCGAGCGACCGCACCTGCGTTCTGGTGGATCGGATCTGGCCACGCGGGTGAGCAAAGCCCGCGCGCATCTCGATGAGTGGTGCAAGGACATTGCCCCATCTGCCGAACTCCAAACGTGGTACCGCCACGATCCAAAGTTGTTCGACGCGTTCGCCGATCGCTATCGCGTCGAGCTGATCGAACCTGGTCGCGCCGCTCTGCTAGTCCATCTGCGTCATTTGGCCGCGCGGCAGATGCTGACGTTGCTGACCGCGACCAGAGCAGCCGACATCAGCGAGGCCGCGGTGCTCGCCGATCTCATCGCGTCAAGCCCCACTTCCCCGGACTAGATGTTTTGAGAACGTGCCAAGTTTCTTTCCCACCGCGCCGTCCCGCCCGGCAGGTTCTCGTCGGACGAGAAGCTGCAGGAACTCGCGGTTGATGAACAGTCGATCGCGGCCGGTCTTGACGTTCTGGGCCATGCCGTTGTCAGCGAGGGTGTTCAGCCAGCTGGCCGCAGTAGGACGGGATACGTTGCAGCGGTCCATCACGGTGGCGATCCGGCCATTAGGGCTGCTCGAATAGGACCGACTGAATTGCCAAAAAAGTTCTACATCTTCGAACTTCATGCGAGTTGATTTACATGTCTAAAACACTCCGTCTGGTCGCCGGGACCGTAGGAACCCAGGGCGCGGCACAAGGCGGAACCAGTCCACCGTCAGACCACTAATCGGACGGTTCCGGGTATGTGTGTGAGTACGTGGCGGATGATCCTGAGATGGGCGCGCGGCGCGGCGGCCCAGAACGGAGCAGTTGGGTGACCGCTAATGATCACGACCAGACCTCGGACGACATCGCGGGGGAGATGACCTCGGTCTTCCGGGCCAATTTCGTCGAAAAGCCCGACACATGGGTTACGGCTTCGGGGCAAACCCCGCCACCGGGCTCGGCCGCCCTGCTCGTCGTCAAACGCGGCCCCAATGCCGGATCACAGCTCGCTCTCGACAAGGCCATCACCTCAGTCGGGCGCCACCCGGACAGCGACATCTTCCTCGACGACGTCACCGTCAGCCGCCGGCACGCCGAATTCCAGGTGAAGGAGAACAACGACGTCCAGGTTGTCGACGTCGGCAGCCTCAACGGCACTTACGTCAACCGCGAGCCTGTGGACTCGGCGACGCTGGCCGACGGCGACGAGGTGCAGCTCGGCAAGTTCCGCTTGGTGTTTCTGACCGGGGGGACCCGCCGCTAATTGACGGCCGGAACGGGGCGACCGGGCAGCCGCCATGATTAGCACGACACTCGATGACCAGCGCTCACCGAGCCAAACGGATCTGAATCACCGGTCCGACGGCCGGTAAGCCCGAGGAGTCCCGTACACGAAGGCTTTCGGGACAGGCCCCGGGCGTCCTTGAAGCAGTCGCTGTCTCGTCGGTAGCTACCGTCAGAATGACGCCCCGTGTGAACTAATCAATACCGAGATGTAGAGCTGCGACGAGCATCGGCGGACGCCGCCAGAGCGGTGGCCGTACTCGTGGCGTTCGCCAAATACTCCGGTGAACCTCGCTGCGCGTGCGACGGCGATACACGCTTCACACGGGCGCTGCGAGGATCTGATGGTCCTGATATGTCGGAGCGGAGGTTGCCGCAAGATCACCTCGATCAATCCACGTTGCGCAACGGCTACCTGCCACGGCGATAGGAGTCCCGACGCGGGGGATGGTCCTTCGATGGCGTGCGTGGAGTGCCGGCTGCCGGTCTGCGCGGAATGCAGGGGAGGACCCGTCGACCGGATTCCCAGCATCTGCGACTCCTGCGGTGCGAGTCCTTACCGAGATAAGTAGCGGTAGGCGGTGGCGCGGCCAATTCCGAATGCTGCGGAGAACTCGCGAACGGGTTCGCCGGTCGCGGCCAGCCGCCGAAGCTGTTCTTGCCGTTGGGCATTGAGTTTGGTCGGCTTGGTGGCCGGCAGACTTCGGCTGCGGCGCGATTCGCGGGAGACGGCGCGACGCTCACGGCCTAGTTCGAGTTCCAGCTCGGCGAGGGTGGCCATGATCGCAGCCACCGCACGTCCTGTCGGGGTGGCCGTGTCGATTCCTTCACGTAAGGGGCCCCGGCACATAATGCCCACGATCGCGTGTGACTCCGCGTCACGTGCAAGAGCCCGGGGGTGGTTCTGCTGGAGGAAGTGTCCAGGAGTCGAACGGCGATGAGTTTCGCCGTGGTTTGCCGTCTGTATTCATGCACCGGATCAACCGCATTCTCGAGGAGAGCATCATGACCGCCACTTACACCTTCGACGTCTTTTCCAGCCTCGACGGCTATGGGGGCGTCAGCGACGGCGACTGGGGCGGATACTGGGGCAAGCAAGGCCCCGAACTGCTCGACCACCGCCTCGCCTTATACGAGGCGGAGCAGCGAATGGTATTCGGGTCCAACACCTATCGGGCGTTCGCGCAGATGCTGGCCTCGGGCACCGATGAGTCGGTTCGTGACCCATGGGTCACCCGGATGAGGAGCCTGCCGGCGACGGTGGTGTCGACCACCCTGGATGGACCACTCGACTGGCCGGACGCGACCGTCGTGAGCGGTGACGCCGTCGACGTCGTTGCCCGCCTCAAGGAGGAGTCCGAGGTGCCGTTGCGCTCGCACGGCAGCCTGTCGATGAACCGGGCACTGATGGCCGCCAGCTTGGTTGACCGCGTCCAGGTGACGCTCTTCCCCGTGATCACCGGTCGGACCGGTGATGACCCGATCTTCCGGGGTGCGGCCGACTTCGACCTCGAGCTGATCGAGAGCCGGACGCTCGACGGCAACATCCAGGAGCTCATCTACCGGCCCACCCCGCATGTCTGAGTCCGTCCAGCGTGCCGTCGATCGAGGAGGTGACGGTGGAGGGTAAAACGTTTGGGTTTCGCTACCTGCCATGCAGCCGTTCCTCACCCCTCGCAGACGAACCCGACTGTCCGTAGAACGTTCGGGTGACGGCACACCATCAGGTCCGGGCCCGAGGCGATGTCACCTCTGCGCACGGACTCACGGTCACCACCATGACCGACATCGCAAGCAATCACCGGTGCAGTCACATGAGGCCACGCGCAAACGACCATGAGTGGGCCGTGCGAGCCCGAGCCGCCACCGGCTCAGGGTTCGAGGCCGCTACCGACGGTGCGCGGTGAGGGACCGGCTGACCGGTTGTCAGTCAGTCGCGGAACGTCCGGTACCAAACGGGCGGGGTCAATTTCTGTTGGGCGCTTTGCGTAGCGGCGATAGGGCTGCGGTGAGCGCGGCGACCGCAAAGGCGGTGATCACGTCGATGAGCGTGGCGCGATCACCGATCAGCCCGACGAGGAGGCCGGCAATGAGAGCTCCGAGTGCGGCCGTCGTTCGATTGATCGAGCGCCTGGTGGCGTTCACTCGGCCGAGAAGATCGTCCGGCGTGAGCGCCTGCCAGTAGCCCATCTCGTTCGAGTTCTCCATGCCGGCGGCGAGTCCCTGCAGGGCCAGTGCGACGAACAGCAGAGCATCGCCGACGCCGGTTGGAGGGGCGATGGCCACGAGAAGCCATGTGAACGAGTACGCCATGCGCGCGAGGATGATCACCCGGCCAGATCCGATCCGATAACCACACCGGGGTGCGATCGACGCACCGATCAGGCTGGTGATGCCGAAGACCGTCAACAGCATCCCGAATGCGTAGGCAGTGAACCCGAGCGATCGCAACGCAAGAAGGGAAAGGACCGTCATCGCAGCGCCGTTGGCGAGGAACCAGACGTGCGTCGACGCCGCCAATGGGCCGAGCGTGCGATGGCGATACGTCCACTGCAGGCCGTCGCGCATCTCGTCGCGAAAATTGCGAGCGGGGGAGTCGGGTCGGGGCTCGTCAACGCGGATGCCCGCGTTGAGTGCTGCATCGACGAGGTAGCTGATCGCGTCGAGGGCAATCGCTACGGGGGCTCCCAGCAGCCCGACGAGTCCGCCGCCGATTGCTGGCCCGAGAGTCTGTGCGGCGGCGTCTGTTTGATCGAGGCGCGCATTGGCCGACACCAGTCGCGCTCGGGGCACCAGGCGAGGAAGCAGCGATTGGGTCGCGGCGAACCCGAAAACGGAAAACGCGCCGAAGAACACCAGCGCGATAGCCAGCATCCAGATCTGCAGTACCCCCATGAGCCACAGGATCGGAACTGCACTCAGGGACAGCGCGCGCCCGACGCTCGCCCAAACGAGGATGGGTTTGCGACGCCACCGATCGGTGTACACGCCGGCGATGAGTCCGAGCAGCGCATACGGCACGAACTGCGCGGCGTTCACGACACCGACCTCGAACGGTGTCGCGCCGAGTAGTCGGACTACCAGTACTGGCATCGCGACCGCGGTAACCGCCGAGCCAAACGAACTGATCGCGGCAGCCGTCCAATAGCGAGCAAACGAAGAGCGAGGGGCCGGGGCGAGAGCATCTCCCATCAACTCACTCCCTCACGCACGTCTGCTATCGACAGTAGCCGAGCGATCACGGCCCACCGAAAAACCAGTGCCTGCCCAGGGAAGCCTCCGGTGACGGAAAACCGGCCGGGATGCTGCTGCTGGTCCGCGATGCCACTGTCACCTACTGCCGCTCCAAAACACCCATCTCGCCCGCGCGATGAGCGAAGCTGACGTCGTCGCCGCCGTCGGCCGCACCCAGACTCATCAAGGACCACTGGGAGGCGGCATCGGTTCACGTTGTCTTCCAATCACTCTGGGCCGCTAGGGCTGAGGTTGACGCTCGCCCATCCATTGTTTGCAACCATTGCCGTCGTTAGGGTCAAACGATGGCAATCGTGCTGCTGCATAGGTCGTCTGGGGTGATCACGCTGGAAGCCGGCAGCGCCTCCGACTTCGCCCGCGATCATGGATTCGACATGGAGCCGACCGTCCTCGACGGCGATGAATGCGTCGACTGGCTCCGATTCGCGTCCCCCACGGCGTGTACGCGCCTCAAGAAGACTCGGCGCTGCTCATCGACGCGCTGCGTGCCACGGGCCGCGCTGCCGGCAGCCGGGTCGCCGATCTGTGCACGGGAAGCGGCGTGGTCGCATTGGCCGCCGCAGCCCAAGGGGCGGCGTCGGTGGCCGCCTTTGAGACGAGGTCACGTGCGGTCACCTGCGCGAGGGCCAATGCGTCAGCGGCCGGACTCGACGTCTCGGTGCATCGCGGATCCTGGGCGCGGGCCGCCGAATTCAGGTCGTTTGACGTGGTGACTTGCAACCCGCCCTACGTGCCCTACGCCGAGGACGCCGACGAAGAGCCGATACCGGCCGACGCCGGACCGGACGCCGCGTGGAATGCCGGGCGCGATGGGCGTCAGGTGCTCGACCCGTTGTGTGAGCGCGCCCCGGAGCTGCTGGCCAAGGGTGGCACCATCCTGATCGTGCACTCCGAGTTCGCCGACGTCGATCGCACGGTCGAGGGGCTTCGTGCTGGCGACCTGCGCGCGGATGTCGTTGCCGAGCAGTGGATCCCATTCGGTCCGGTCCTAACTGCGCGGGCACACTGGCTGGAGCACGTCGGCCTGCTCGAAACGGGCCTGCGCCAGGAACGTCTGGCTGTGGTGCGGGGGGACCGGTGGTGAGCGACCGAAAGCCACGGACGGTTCGGATCACCCCGTCGGGCCCCGTGGTGCAGGGTCTGGGCGCATCGAAATGTCGGACGGTGCGGCGGTGGAGTCCGAGCGCTGATATTCGGCTATCAAACGTCTCAACTGTTCGGCCCGGCTCCGAGGCTTCGGTTGCGAGCGGCACCAGAACTCGCCCGGCGATTTCGCACGGGGTCATCTCTAGGCGTTGCGGTCAGCCGTGGCGGGTGTGGATGACACGGCCGGCGAGTTCGACCAGTTTGATGTTTTCTTCTTGGCTCAATTGCCGCAGCATCTCAAACGCGCGCAGGCCGTCGACGCCGAACCGCTCCATGATGATGCCCTTCGCCTGGCCGATGTGGTCGCGGGTCATCAATGCGGCTTGCAGCTGCTGTTCCTGTTGGGTGGCGATGATCGCGGCCGCGGCGTGGGCCGCCAGCACGCTGCCGACGGATTCGTCATCGGCTTCCCATTGCCGCGGCTGGAAACCGAACAAGTTGAGCGCACCGGCGGTCCGATCGCCGGTGTAGAGCTTGAAGGACATTCCGCTGAGCACGCCAATGTCTACGACGGCGGGCGAGTACTGAGGCCACCGCGTTTCTGTACGAAAGTCGTCGGTGCGCACGATGGTGTCCGCCACGGCGGCCTGCACGCATGGGCCTTCGTCGAAGGTCATCTGAAGGATGTCGAGTTGATGGGGTAGCTCGGAGGTAGCCGCGAGCGACTCGAAGCTGCCACGGGGCTTTACCAGCAGAATGCCTGCGGTGTCGACGCCGGGGATGAGTTCGACGGCAGCAGCCGTCACTTCGGCGAGCACCGCATCGAGCGTGCGCTCACGCGCAAGTGTTCTCGCCATGTCCGCCATGCGGATGGCTAGATCACGGTTGGCCAGGCTCGTCACGCGTACATAGTTCCCCGTGCGCAGCGGTCCCCAAACGCGGGCCTGGCCCCACGGCCAGACCGCCGATATCGGAGAAGTAGGGGCCCTGCAGGCCTGTGCGGTGCTGCAGCCGGTGGCTGCACGTGACACCGCTAACAATAGTTAGCAGGTTGTTTGCAGCGGTGAGCGGCGGGGCATAAACGTCAGGGCCGAGTCGGATAGCGGCGAAGGAAGGAACGCCATGGTCTCGATCTCGACAGCCATCAGTTCGGAGATGACAACCGCGATCCGGGACTTCGGCACCGGGGTGGAAACGCGAGGCCGCGAGCTGGGCTCATCTGTGCGACAGTTGTTCGGCTCGGTGGGTTCCAGCGAATCGTCGCGCAACCGGATCGCGCGGGAGTTCTACACGTCCCCGACGCAGCTTCTGAGCTGGGCGGTGAGCGCACTAGGGGCGTCGGTGCCGATCTCCGGGCCGCGCGCCAGCGACCCCGGGTCCGACACTTCCGATCCGACAACGGTTTTCGTCATCGTCGATCGATCGCGTACCCGCTGCTAAGCCCGTGGGCAACGCATGAGCAATTCTTGGTCAGCTGGTATCGATCAATCGGCCTGCAATCGGCCTGTAATCGTCGGCACTGGGTGGCGCGTGCCGCGGTCTCGCCTCGTCGGCAACGTTCACGACATCTTCAAGGAGTACAGCCGCTACATGCCAGCATGGGATGCTGCACGCTGGTGAGTCTTGGCCATCGGGGTTGGCTACCAGGCTCTCGGCGCGGGCCTTCGGCCTCGGGCGCTGGCCCTGCTTCATCGTGAAGCCAAACGTCTGCGCGATGTTGGTCCCGGCAGGCCACCGGTCGATGCGACCGCTGCTTAGTCGATGTGGCATCGTCGGGAGCATCGAACTCCATGCCGCACCAACCGGCCGTGGGGCAGCGTCGTCCGCGGTCGCGACTGCTCCGGACTCGGAATCACAGACCGTGTGCCTAACTCATGGCTCCACAGGCTGCCACACCATCACCGCCACGGCGGCAAGGCTTCCGGGCACCCACAGCCCGACGTTTCGGGCTTGAATCTCGTGAGCGGGGCATCGTCGGCCTCCGTCACGATGCTCCCCGCTCGGGGTTGGTGCGGCCGGGCCGCGCGGCCCGCGTGGACGGAATGTGGCCGGACAGGAGTCGGGCGTTGTCGGATTCGAGTTGGGTGTTGCGGTGTTCGAGCTCCAGGATGCGAGCGATACCGGTGAGGTTGACGCCGTCGGCGATGAGGTCGGTGATCCGGGCCAGGCGGGTCAAATCATCCTCGCTGTAGCGGCGGGTCCCGCCGTTGGTGCGGGCCGGGGTGAGCAGTCCGCGCCGCTCGTAGAGCCGTAGGGACTGCGGATCGAGCCCAGACATCTCGGAAGTCACCGAGATGCCGTACACACCTCGGGCGGATAGGGGCGTCGCGCCGTCGTCGCTCAACGGGGGTCTTCCATCTCGTCCCATCTCGTCGAAATTGGTCCTTGCACAAACTATCACCGGTGATATATAAAAATCTGTGTCAGATCACATAGATCTGGTAACTCAGTCACAGGAGGTGGAGATGATGTTGATGCGTACCGATCCGTTCCGTGATCTCGACCGCTGGACCCAGCAGGTGTTGGGCACCGCGGCGCGGCCGGCAGTGATGCCGATGGACGCCTGGCGCGAAGGTGATCAATTTATTGTTGAGTTGGACCTGCCGGGCATCGACGGTGATTCTCTGGGTCTGGACGTGGAGCGCAATGTGCTCACCGTGCGCGCCGAACGTCGCGGGCTGGATCGCGAGCGGGAAATGGTGTCCGCGGAGCGCCCGCGGGGGGTGTTCAGCCGCCAGCTGTTCCTGGGTGACACCCTCGACGCCGACGAGATCCAGGCGAGCTACCACGACGGGGTGTTGCGATTGACGATTCCAGTCGCCGAGAAGGCCAAGCCGCGGCGCATCAAGATCGCCAGTAGTGAGGAGAAGGCGGCGATCAACGCCTGACCCGATGATCGGCCGTGCCAAGACATCCGGGAAGGGGGTGAATGAGTTGAATACCGACACACAACGAGACGATCCGGTGCTGCTCGGTGCGGCGGAGGCGATCGTGGAGGCCGAATGGATACGACTACATCGCGACGAGCACTGGTGGGACGGGGAGCTCGGCGGACTCCTCGCCGAGGTGGCAACACCTCGGCTCCAACCGCCGCAGGCCCGCACCACCACCACCGTGCGCGGGCGGCAAACTGCGGCCCGACCGAGTGGAACGAGGCGGTGGCGCGCGCGGCGCTTCCCCGGGCGTCTGGTGTGGGCCACGCAGCGTGCGCCCCCGGCGTGCGCAGCCGCTATTTCGTCGAACAGCATTGGACAGCAACGGAGGTGATGCCCTGAGCGATTGCCGCGAGCACGCAATCGGCGCCCGCGCCGCCCACGACATCTGTGAATGGGTGACCGCGTCGGATGCAGCGTCCAAGTGACCTGCGCGCGCACCGCCACCAGTAGTGGCAACCCCTGAACGTGGGCCGCGCGGCGTCGTTGCCCGGCAGGGGTGGCCCTGACCCAGTCACGGGCCACCCCTGGCGTGCTCCTGCACGGCCACTGGGTATCAACCGATGAGTGCGCACGTCCAACCCATTCGTCCGCCCCCGGACGGCCTACATCTGGCGGCAAGCAGAGGGAACCGTCCCGCCCCGGTGGCTCCCGGTTCACCTTCGCCGCCGGGAGTCACCGCCCTGGATCGTCACTGAGGGAGAGCATGGTGCAACAGAATCCCGACCCGTACACAGTGTTGGGTGTGTCACCGGAGGCCAGCCATACCCAAATCACCCACGCCTACCGTAAGCAGGTGCGCGCGCTGCACCCAGACGCCCGCATCACCGCCGCACAGACCACAACGGTCGCCGACGCCCAACTCCGCGACGTCTTGGCCGCCTACGCCCAGCTGCGCCACCCCGACGTCACCTCCACCACGCTATCTCGCGCATCAGATGCGCCCGCGCCGTCCACATGCACCCCCACATCCTCACGGGGAGTGCAGATCCCGGTCATCCGGCGCGACGAACACGCTCAAACACCTCCCGCGCAGCGCCCACCGTTATGGGCAGGACCCGTTCGCCGACACAGGAAATCAGTGGACGGCCGATGAGAACCGGCGCCGACGACGACATAGACCCGCCATCAGTCCCCGATCGTCGAACACAGCGATAACCGGGCAAGGTGATGCGGTTCGCCGCCATGATCAAGCAACTCCGTCAAGATGCCCACACCGAACCCCTCGTCGCCACCGGTGCAACCGACTGCGCGAAGTTCACGCCGGCGTAATTGGCGAGCTGGAGAACGAGTAAAAGCACTGCGCAACACCTGCAGCCAGTGCCGAATCTCGCTCAGCGAGTAGGACGGCCGCTCGTTCAGCGGATAGCCGCTGGGCCAGTCACCGTGCTCGGCATCGTGCTAGGCGTGCCATGCCAGGAACGCGACCTTCGACGGTGGGAACCCGAAGCGCAGGACCTGAAACAGTGAGAAGTCCTGCAGCACACAGGGCCTTACGTTGTCCTCGCTCGCCGACCCAGCTGCGAACGGGGAATCGGTACTGCGTGTGGCGCGGGCCCCCCTCGACGTCCAACATAGCGAGCACAGAATTTCGGGTCGGCGGCCGAGTGCGCACATGCAGCTTGGGTTCAATGGCCTCGGTGAAATCGGCGGTCCCGTCGGCCTCGACTGGTGTGGCCAGCTTTAGGCAGAGGTGTCGCACTACACAAGCAACTCAGGTTTCGAATCGCCAGGACCGAGCATTCTCACCCCCGGAACCTTCGTGTTCATTCAAGTCGCGTCCAGCCCCGGCGCTTACCAGATTCGTTGGGGTCGCCGTTCGCGCAGTCGACGCATACGCACTCCGACCGCCCCGGCCGCCGGGGACCTCAACACCATCTCAGGGACAACTCATCGTGAAGTTGTTCCTATTATCAGGAGAAGAACCAGATGACTGAGTACGACAAGGCTGATCAGGCGCGCAAGGGTTTGATCGATTCGATCAAGGGCAAGGCGAAGGAAGTCGCCGGCGCTGTGTTGGGCAATGACTCGCTGACCGCCGAAGGCCAACTCGAACAGACCCAGGCCCAGGAGCGCAAGGAAGCCAACAGTGTCGAGGCCGTTGCCGATGCGGAGACCGCACAAGCCCACGCCGATGCCACGGAAGCCAAGCTGGAAGGCACTGCAAACCGAATCGCGGTGAGCGCGAAGACCGCTGCAGTGGAGAACTCCGTCCAAGCGCAACTGGACGCTCAGAAACGCGTGGCCGAGCAGGCTGGCCAACGGGACGCTACCCAGGAGAAGGCTCAGGCTGAACTCGACGCTCAGCGCGAGGTGGAGCGGGCAAAAGCCCAAGAGCGCGTCGACGTGGGAGCCGCCGCGAGCGACGTCGTCGATGCCGTCGACGATCACCAGGCGCTTCAGTACAAGAGGCGGCAAGTGCCCGGACGGCGGCCGAATGCGGCAGCGTGCCGACAGTTTGACCAACCAATCCGATCTGCCTTGAGCATCGACATCACATAGGAGTTCGCAAGGAGGATCACCAGAGTTCCGTTGGCAGTCTTGCGTTTTCAGTACCAGCTCGTCCGGTTCCCGCTGCAGTTGCTCAAGGAGCGGGTGGTGGCGCGGATGGAGACCGAGGCGCCTGCCCGTCTAGTATACGAGCGCTCGCTCGGCGTCCTGGACGCGACCGTCGGCGGTGCGCTCGGCGATCCGAGGCTGAAGAGGCGTGGGGCCGCGCTCGCCGACCGCAGCGACGCGCTTGGTCGTGCCGCTCAGCTAGAAGCGATTGCTACGCAAAAGCAGAAGCAGGCTGACGCCGAACTGCAGGCGGCGCGTGACGAAGCAATCGAGGACCAGAACGAGGCACGGGCAGCGAAGGAGCGCGCGGTCGACGAAGCACGCACCGCAGCCGACGAGCGCAAGCGCGCTGCCACCGAGGCAGCCGTAAAACGCACCTCCGCGGCAAAGCAGCAGGCCGACGACGTGGCTGCCCGGCGCAAGAAGACGGCCGAGGAGACCAAGCGCGAAGAACAGACAAGAATTCGGGCGGCCGAGGCAAAGACCCGTGCGACGGCTGAGTCCAAGCTCAAGGATGCGAAGGCCAAGCGCCGCGACGCTGCAAGCAAGCGTGCGCAGGCGGACCGCGTGGCGGAATTGGCAGACGCGGAGAAGCGGAAACGGCAATCTGCGCGGGCCAGCAAGTCCTGACAGCAGATTCGTGACCCGCGGTTGAGTGACGGTTCGATTCACCGCGTCGGCACAGTGCCGAGCGCGGTGAACGTCCGTGAGGACCAGAGGTGGTTCGCCATGTCTCAGACCCACAGATCGTCCGGAGTGATGGCGGGCCTGCTCGATCGTGACCTGCACTCCACGGGAAGCGATCTCCGTCTCTGCGGTCCTTGTACCCTCCGCGGTGACGAACACCGACCCGTCACCGGTTGTGGATGTTGCCTGCAACGGGCAACGCGTTATCTGACCAGCAGCGAGATGACCGTTTGGTTGAGCCGACGGCGCGGCCATCCCCGCAAGCCGTCGGATTTCAGTGCCGCCTGCGCGGCGTTGCCGCCGCAGATACCGTGCACGCTGCCGCCGGGGCTGGCCGAGGCACTGCCCAGGAAGACGTTGGCGAGCGGGGGTTTCAGCGCGGCCAAAGCCTGGTGTGGGACGGAAGATCACCTCGTTGTTGCAGCTGGGCCGTACCACCGTTGATCGCGCCGCCGGACAGGTTCGCGTTGTTGGCGTCCAGATCCGACGGCCGTTGCACCGTCCTTCCAACGACGTGGGCCCCGAAGCCGGGCGCACGCTCCTCGAGCACCCGGTCGACAGTTGCCGCCAGCTGGTCGGCGCACTCGTCGTCGATGATGTCACGGGGAAGATGTTTGTAGGCCCAGGCACTTTCGGTGCCGGCCGGCGAACGCTGGGGTCGGCCGCGGTCATCTGCCCGAAGAGGATGAACGGCTCCTCGGGCACGGCGGCGGTGTTCAGGTCCGCGAGCCACCGGAGGAGCCCGTGATGGTCGGCCCCCAAATGGACGGTTCCGGCATCACGCAAGCTCGACGAACGTCCTGTCGATCCCCCGACTCATCCGGCGCGACAAAATGTTTCCCTACGTGGGTGCGAGGCCGGGGTGCACGCGTCAGTCTGCGATGCGGTGGCACGGGTTAACCGGCTGAATCGCGCAAATTTTGCTGCACCAATACGGATCTGATGCGCATGTCCATAGCGGTTTCTTGTCGGATCACGGCTTGTCTTCGCCGCGCCGGACGCCAGTTACGTGGGCCGGTGCATCAGCCCCTTCGTCATGACCCTGAGTCTCGGGAGCCTGCGAAGCGGGCTGCTCGTCGGCTGGCGACGCCGTCGCCCCGCCGGGGGTGTCCGCTGGTTTCTGAGACCTATAGTCGGCATCCTCCTCTGGTTGCGTCGCTCCACCTGTGCCTGGGTCGTCGGTCTGACCGCTGATTTTGCCGCTGGTTTGTCGACCTTCGTAGGGCGGTATGGCGGATCCGGTGTCCTGGGGCGGAAGGGGTCCTGAGCCGCCGTAGACGGTGTCGTCGTCTGGATCGCTGAGGGGTGGATTGGCGTCCTCATCGACGGTCCCGGCTGGGCGGTTGGCACCGCCAGACCCTGTGTGAGGTGCGCCGCTGTTTTCATCGTTACTGTTCATATCGATCTCCTTTGGCCGCACCCGGGTGTGTGACGCTGCTCACATCCGGTTACCCCAGCGAGCCAGCTCGAAACGCGTCACATCGGCGAACCGTTCACGATGCATCAACAGCCGGGTCCGCAAAAGTTTGGCGCGATGGTCTTTACCGCTTCTGGGGTAGTTGTACATCGTCGGCGGGATTGGTGGCAATGAAGCGCGATCGAACGGCGTAACGAAGTACCTGGTCCACGACTTGGTAAGCCTGCACCACCCGCGCGGCGGACAGGCCCCTATCCGCGCGGTCCGGCCGGGACGACTTCCTTTGACGCACTCCCGGATCGGTGGCCAGCGTATGCACCCACGCCTGGACGTCGGCGTGAGTGATGTCTCGCACTGCTATCTCACCCCAGCGGGGGAGTAGCCAGTACGTCGAGCAGTGATCTGTATCCGGCGCGTGTCTTCTCTTTGAGGCCGCTCTTGGAGTCGAACCATGGCTCGGCAACGCTGAGGAAGGGCGAGCCCCCTTCTTGTGATCGGTATAGGTGCCCGTGCTCAGCGCCGTCGTCACATTGGTTACGTGAGCTTGTGCCTCACCCTTGCGGTCGAACGCTTTGGATCGCTCGTTCCCGTTGTGATCAACTCACCGTGCAAGCCACGGCCAGCCCTGACCATGGCGCACGGGTCGTGACCTGAGTGCCCGGGGAACAGTGCTTGCTGTCCATGCACCAGTGGGCGGTATCAGCACTGTCCGACGGGTGCGGCACGGCCTCGTCACGGCCTGGCGTGCGGTGCCAGCGGTCTTCGACTTCTGCCCGTGAACTGCGCTTTGGCATGGCCCAATCTAGGCTCCTGCGGACCGCCTGCGGACTGGACTTATCCAATGCGAGGAGCCGCATCGGCATAAAACGCTCTGACCTGGTCTTTTTGGTGCCCCCACCAGGGCTCGAACCTGGGACCTGCGGATTAAAAGTCCGTAGCTCTACCAACTGAGCTATAGGGGCGTGGAGAATCACGATACTTGCCGCCCCGGCGGCTGCTGTGCGCGGAGCGGCCCCCAGTTCGCGTTTGAGGAATTGGGGGTCGGTAACCTAAGCTATCGAAGCTCCCAATGCGCTGGCGTTGCGAGTACCCCGAAGAGATTCGGCTTTGGCCCCCATCGTTTAGCGGCCTAGGACGCCGCCCTTTCACGGCGGTAGCACGGGTTCGAATCCCGTTGGGGGTACGACGCAATGACGGTAACGTCGGAGTAGCAGTAAAAGTAAGGCCCTGTGGCGCAGTTGGTTAGCGCGCCGCCCTGTCACGGCGGAGGTCGCGGGTTCGAGTCCCGTCAGGGTCGCCAAACGGCGACGCAAGGTAATCCGTGCCGTCCCGGCCAGGTAGCTCAGTTGGTACGAGCGTCCGCCTGAAAAGCGGAAGGTCGCCGGTTCGATCCCGGCCCTGGCCACGTCAGAGGCTATTTTCGCCTTGATATTGACCGTCACTCGACGTTTATTCGGCGCTTATACCGGCGGCCCGGTCCAGAACATCGGCCACCTCGCCATGCACCTGTCCTCGGCTCATGTAGACATCCTGAGTCATCGACGGACGCGCGTGGCCGAGCTGGTCGGCCCCGATCCGCGCCGACAACCCGCTGTCGTCGATGAGCGTGGCCACAGTCTTGCGGAAGCTGTGCGAAGACACGTCGGGCAACCCGAGCGATTCACGGACTTCGCGCCACTGCTTGCCGAAGTTGTCCGGGTCCCGCAGCGTGCCCGCCGATGACGGGAAGATCACACCGGCCGTGTTCGGCCGCGGCGCTTCACCCTTGCGACGGTGCAGCGCGTCCACTGCGAACTGGGGGAGCGGAACCGATCGTTCCGCCCCGCCCTTGGTCGTGTCCTGCCGGACAAG
>NZ_JAVROT010000378.1:0-21303 GCF_032162605.1 Mycobacterium sp.
ACCTCGGGCATCGGCTACATCCTCAACACTGCCAACCAGTTTCAGCGCACCGACATCATCATCGCCGGCATCCTCGTCTACGCCGCGCTCGGCATCGGCGTCGACTTGGTGATGCGACTCCTCGAGCATGCGCTGCTCCCATGGAGGTCCACCCATGACGGCAAGTGACCTCGCGGTCGGGTCGGCGACCGACCACGTCATCGACCTCACGCAGTTGTCGAAGTCCTACGGCGAACAGGTCATTCTCGACGACCTCGACCTGACCGTTCGCAAGGGTGAATTCGTTGCGCTGCTTGGTCCGTCGGGCACCGGCAAGACCACGTTGCTGCGCATCCTCGCCGGCCTGGAAGACGCCACGTCGGGGCACGTGAGCATCGCCGCCCGGACGTCGGTCGTGTTTCAGGAGCCGCGGCTGATCCAGGCACAGCGGGTGTGGAAGAACGTCGTCTTGAGCACTTCCCGCAACGCCGACACCCGTCGGCGCGCGATCACAGCCCTGACCGAGGTGGGTCTCGCCGACAAGGCGCAGGCCTGGCCGAAGAGCCTGTCCGGCGGCGAAGCGCAACGAGTCGGCCTGGCGCGTGCCTTGTTCCGCTCACCCGACTTGCTGCTGCTGGACGAGCCTTTCGGCGCGCTCGATGCCTTCACGCGCAGGAGCGCCCAGGATCTCGTCACCACGCTGTGGCAGGAGCACGGGGTCGGGGTGCTGATGGTCACCCACGACATCGAGGAAGCGGTACTGCTCGCCGACCGCATCGTGGTACTCGGGCGAGGCGTCGTGCAGGCCGACCTGCCGGTCACGCTATCCCGGCCGCGCGACGTCACGTCGCCGGACTTCAACGAGATCAAACGTTCAGTGCTCGACAGCCTCGGCACCCTCGTCGGTCGAAGCGGCTCATTCAATGAAATGCCAGGGGAGACAGCATGATCAAACGACTGAGCGCCACTCTCATCGCCGCCGTCGTCGCTGCGACCACGGTGGCCGGATGCTCGTCGGACGCGGACGACGGAAAGGGCAAACTGGTGATCGCATACCAGGACAACGGCATTCCGGCCCTGATCGACGCCTCGGGAGTGCTAGACGGTGCGCCATACAAGGTGGATTGGGCCATCCTGTCGGGACCGGCGGCGAACCTCTCGGCCCTCTACGGCAAGACCATCGACGTCGGCCACATGGGGGACACCTCGCTGACCATCGAACAGGCCAATGCCTCAGCCGACTGGACCCCACAGAGCGTTCCACTCAAAATCGTTGCGGGGTGGCGCAATAACTTCGATCCCAGGTACACGCCGCTCGTCACCGCGGTGCGGGTCAGCGCGGGGATCAGTACGCCTGCCGATCTACGTGGGCACTCGTGGGGCTACAACTTCGGCGGGTACAACCACGGGCAGTACCTGGTCTCGCTCGCGAAGGCAGGGTTGTCCGAATCGGACATCAAACCGGTGAAGTTCAACGACGGAAATACCTCGGCCGCGGCGTTCAACTCCGGGCAGGTCGACGTGTACTCCGGTGGCCAGGCGGCGATCCTGCAATCGATCACCAGTGGCGACGCCAAGATTCTTCTGACCGACCGCGACACCCGGATCCCCGCCCTGAACGTGTGGACCGCCCGGACCGACGTCTTGGCAGACCCGGCCAAGAATGCCGTGCTCAGTGACTTCTTCGGCCGGCTGGCGGGATTCTGGGACTGGTACGACCAGAATCCGGACAAGGTCAAGCAAACGCTCAAGTCCACCCTCAAACTCACCGACGAGCGAACGGAATTCGAATACCAGATCCGCAATGGCGGCTTCCGCAAGCTCGACGGCCAGCTGATCGCCGAAGAGCAGGCAGTGGCCGACCAGCTGCAACGTAGCGGCGTGCTGAAGAAGCCGGTCAACGTCGCCATCGAGTACGACCCGCGGTACAACGAAGTGCAGAAGGCCGAGGGGCCGCCGGCTACCGCCACGAGGTGAGCGACTACCTCGACGACGAGGTCGTGGTGGTGGCATCGAGGCCCGTTCGGGCCGCGGCGATCACCCCGTCGAGAACCTCACGGGAGTTCGCGAGATCGCGGATCTCCCGATCCAGCCGGGTCCGTTGGGCGATCAGCTCGGTGACCAGACGGGGCGTCGCATCGGGGGATGGGCCGCCATCGCTGTCGCGCATGCACGGCAGCAACGTCGCGATCGTCCTGCTCCGCAGTCCGGCGGCCAAGAGCTCCTGGATGTGGATCACTCGGTCGACCGCACGCTCGGAGTACTCACGCTGGCCGCGCGGCGTCCGGTCGGATACCAGAAGTCCCTGCTGCTCGTAATAGCGCAACGACCGCTCGCTCACGCCGGTCCGCTGCGCCAGCTCACCAATTCGCATCATTCCGTTATACCCACGTCGCGCTTGACCCTGACACTGGTGTCAGCTCGTACCGTCGGGCATGTCCTCACCGCATCGCCTTCCGCCCTTCGAGTACAGCCCCGTCACCGAGCGCCGACCCATCACCTGGCCCGGCGAGGCCAGAGTGGCCGTCTACGTGGGGCTCAACGTCGAGCACTTCCTGCTCGACCAGCCCTCCACCAGCATCTGGCCGGGTACGGCCGAGCTGACGCCCGACGCCCTCAACTACGGTTGGCGCGACTACGGCGCGCGGGTAGGGATCTGGCGCACCATCGAAAGTCTCGACCGACATGGCATTCGCCCCAGCGTGCTGCTCAACTCGGCGGTCATCGACAACCACCCGCAGATCATCGAGGCCGGTCTCCACCGCAACTGGACCTGGCTCGCGCACGGCCGGACGAACTCGATCCTGCACACCGCGATGGCGGTGGACGAGGAGCGCCTGCTGCTCGTCGAGATCGCCGATGCGATCACCGACGCCACCGGCAGTCGGCCTCGCGGCTGGATGGGGCCGGGCCTGACCGAAACGCATCACACCCCGGAACTATTGGCCGAGATCGGATTTGACTACGTCCTCGACTGGACCAATGACGACCAGCCGTACCCGCTAAACGTGCCGGGCATGATCAGCGTCCCTTACTCGGTGGAACTCAACGACCTACTGCTCTTCGCGAAGGGGACCACCGGTCCGGAGTTCGTCCAGATCGTCAAGGACCAGTTTGAACAGCTGCACGCCGACTCCGCCACCAGTGGGCGAGTCATGGCGCTGGCGTTGCACCCGTTCGTCATCGGACAACCGTTCCGGCACAAGTACCTCGACCAGGTGCTCGGCTACCTGGCCGCGCAGCCCGACGTCTGGCTGACCACCAGTGACGACATCGCCACGCACTTCCGCGAGCAGCGCTGAGTACGTCTTCGACTCAGTCAGATTTCAAATCTCCACGTGCGCGAAGTGGCCGATGGCGCGGTATCCCAGGCGAACGATCGTGTGGTTGGCGCGAAGCGCCCAGGCAACCAGCAACCACGCCGTCAGTCGTGTGGTCAGTGAGGCGGTGGCCTCGAATTAGAATCAGCGCACGCCAAAGGGTGCCCGCCCGCGTCGATCTGATCGACCATTCCGACCATGGGCTCTCACAGACGGTCAGTGGCGATCATCGGAGCAGGCCAAACCGGAGTCTCCGCCGCGGCTGGATTCCTCAACGCCGGTTTCGAGGTGACCCTCTTCAGCGAGCGGGATCAACACACCCTGCGCGACGGCGGCCCCGCGACGGGCACCGCGGTGACCTTCGCAGTCGCTCAGGCGGCGGAGCGAGAGCTCGGCCTCGACGACTACGCGAACCGCGCCCCGCGCGTGACGGGGCAGAGCACCCAGATCTTCAGCGGTTCGGGCGCCGATCGCAAGGACGGCCTGGACTTCGACGTCACCTACGGCGGAATCCGGGCCGTCGGGGTGGACACACGTCTGAAGGTCGACGACCGACTCAACGAATTCATCACCAGGGGAGGTCGTTTCGTCATCTCGGCGATCTCCGGCGACGCTCTCGACGACGTTGCGGCCGCGCATGACCTCACGCTGGTGGCGACCGGGCGGGGTGGCCTGTCCAAACTGTTCGCGGTCGACGAGTCACGCACCGTCTACGACAAGCCGCAGCGGACCCTGCTGATGCTGACCGTCGCAGGCCTGGGCCACGGTCCCGACGTCTTCGCGCACCGAGGCTCAGCAGGCGGCGAGCACAACACGTTTGCGATCAGCTCTGAACAGGGTGAGCTCTGGTGGGGACCCTATCTGCACAAGGATGCCGGGCCGGCCTGGTCGTTCCTGGGCTTCGCCAAACCTGGCAGCGACTGGGAGCGGCGATTCGCCGCGGCCGACGACGCGGCCTCGGCGCACCGCATCGTCACCGACGTGCACCGCGACTACGTCGACTGGGATCTGCCAGAGGTCTCGGCCACCAGCGTCATCCGAGGCGATCCGCACTCCTGGCTGCGCGGCGCGGTGACCCCGACGGTCCGTCACGCCGTGGGCGTCACCACGAACGGACACCCGGTGCTGGCCCTCGGTGACACCGCGATCTCCTTCGACCCGATCGGCGCACAGGGGGCCCAGGGCGGGCTCATTCAGGCTGCCCAACTGGTAGCGGCCGCCAGGGACCGCGCCGGCCTCTTCGACGAGGAGTGGCTGCACGATCGGTTCGAGCACTTCTGGTCGACGCGCGGTGCGGCGGCGGTGCTCGTGACGCGATTGTTCCTCGGTGACCCCGAGTTCGCTCCGTACGGACAGTTGTTCTTCCCGGCCGCATCCGTCAGCCCAGAGTTCGGCGCGGCGCTGTTCGGCCTGTTGTCGGATCCGAAACCATTGTTGCGGACCGGGTCACGGCGCGCCGCGCGTGACTTCATCGCCGAGGTGTCGGGAGAGCCGGCCGACGATCTGCTGTCGAGCGTGCCGTCCGCGCGGTTCGAGTACTCGACGTACGGTCAACAATCCTCGGCACGGCATTCGGTGGCATAGGAGCGCGGTTCGCCTCGGCGCCTCGACCTCAGGACTCTGCGGTACCCGCGGAGACCGCCGATGGGCTGAACTTGCCGCGCCAGTGCCGGGCGGGATGCCGATCGGGCAGCTCGGGCCCCGTTCGGAACAACTTGTCCCGCAGCGTCCCCGGTGCGTAGTCGGATTGCGCCAGCCCACTGGTTTGAAGCTCGGGGACGACGTGCTCGATGAAGTCCTCGAAGCTCCCCGGCGTGGTGATGTAGCGGATGTTCAGTCCGTCGATGCCTGCGTCCTGCCAGTCCTCCAGGACGTCGGCGATCTGCTCCGGGGTGCCGACGACTCGGGTGGACTCCTGCTGCTGGCGGATCAGGTCGGCGATGGTGGGATTGGTACCCGGCGGCGCTGCGGCGATGAGCGATTCGATCGTGCTGCGCGTGCCCTGGACGTCGGCCGCCAAATCGCCGATCGGGGTGTTGTGATCCAGCCCGCCGAAGTCGATGCCGATGCCACCGCTGCGGTGCGCGATCAGTCCGTCGACGCTGAGAAACTCGTCGAGCTCGGCAGCCCTGGCCTTGGCCTCGCCCTCGGTGGACCCGACGACGAAGGACATCCCCTGGAAGAACTTGACGTCGTCACGTCGGCGACCCGTGGCCACCGCACGGTCCCGGGTGTCGTCGATGACGATGCGGGCACCCTTCGGCGAGGCGGCGTTGATGAAGACCCCTTCGGCATGGCGCGCCGCGAATGTCCGTCCTGCCGTGGAGGTTCCGGCTTGGAAGATCACCGGCGTGCGCTGAGGTGACGGGAAGCTCAGGTGAGGTCCCTCGACCGAGTAGCGCCTGCCGACGTGGTTGATCTTGTGCACGCGATCCGGGTCAGCGTGAATCCCGCGTTCGCGGTCCCGGATCAGGGCGCCGTCGTCCCAGGAACCCTCCCACAACTTGTAGACGACCTCGGTGTACTCCTCGGCCCACTCGTAGCGGGCGTCGTGCTCCTCGCGTTCCGGAAGTCCGAAGTTGCGTGCCGAGTTCTTCAGTGCACTGGTCACGACGTTCCAGCCGATGCGCCCCTTCGACGCATGATCGAGCGTGGATATCTTGCGCGCGAACGAGAACGGATGATCCTGCAGCACCGAGCTCGTGATGACCAGGCCGAGATGTTCGGTGGACAGTGCCAATGCGGACACGATCGCCGAGGGGTCGTGATTGGGGATCTGAAGCCCCTCGCGGAGGTAGGTCTCCCATCCGCCCCGGTAGTCGTCGTACACGCCGACGACGTCGGCGAAGAACACGGAATCGAACTTCCCGCGCTCAAGCAGCTTGACCAGGTCCACCCACACGTCGAGCTGATCGAACTCCACGCTGCGCGTCTCGGGGTTGCGCCACGACCCGTAGGACACATGGGTGGCGGTGTTCATGGTGAACGCGTTGAGGATCAACCGTGGGCGGGTCATTTTTCTCTCCTACTGTCGCAATGACGGTTTGGTTGACGTGCAGATGTCCGGGAACACTCACCGCGCCTCGGCGGGTATCGCGGGAGCCGGCAGGCCGGGCGTGTGGGTGCCAAGGCGGTCCCGCAACAGCTCGCCTGGGATGGTGCCCTCGTCGCGGAAGATGCCTCGCTCTCGGAACCCGAGCTGCTCGAGATCCCTGGCGAAGTGCGTCTTGGCGCGGTGATTTTCGTTGGAGGCGGTGCCGTCGCCCTGCTTCCACCGCGGGAATCGGTCGGCGAAGTGGAACTCCGATGAGACGAAGAACACCGATGGCGGTCTCCCGTCGGTGACCGGGGTGTCCGACGTCATTGCGCCGCCAAGGCCAGCTGCGCCAGCCGCCGACCGGGGACGGCGTCGAGCAGCGCCTTGGTCTCCGGCTGCCGCGGGGTGTCGAACACGGTTGCCGTGTCACCGCTTTCGATCACCCGGCCCGACTTCAGGATGACGACGCGGTGAGCCATCCGTCGGACGACCGACAGGTCATGGGAGATGAAGAGGTAGGTGAGGCCGAGCTGCTGCTGGAGGTCGAGTAGGAGTCCGATGATCTGGTCCTGTGTCACGACGTCCAGCGCCGAGAGTGGTTCGTCGAGCAGGACCACCTCGGGTCGGACGACGAGCGCCCTGGCGATGGCGACCCGCTGGCGTTCACCTCCCGAGAGTTCGGAAGCCCGGCGGTCCAGTTTCTCCCGAGTCAGGCTGACGTTGTCCAGTGCCGTCGATATCCGCAGTTCGCGTTCGTGACGGTCGCGCACACCGTAGGACTGCAGCGGGGTTTCGAGGATCTGCTGCACGGTCCAACGCGGGTCGAGTGCGGAATCCGGATTCTGGTAGACGAATTGGATTTCTCGCCAATGGGCTCGTCGGGCCCGCTGAGCCAGGTTGGTGACGTCGCGTCCGAGTGCACTGACCGTTCCACGGGTTGGCTTCGTCAGGCCGATGATCATCTTGGCCGTGGTGGACTTGCCCGACCCGGATTCGCCAACCAGAGCCAACGTCTCGCCACGGCGGACGGTGAAACTCACGTCTTCGACCGCGACGTGCTTGGTTCGGCCCGAGATTCGAAACTCCTTGGTGACGTTCGAGACTTGGATGACGTCGTCGTCACCGTCGGCGCTGTCGGAAGCGTCGGCATCGCCGTCTTGCGGAGTGCGGATGGGTTCCGGCCGTGCGATGGCGCCGATTCGGCGGACCAGTCGGGCGGCGTACTCGGATCGCGGCGAGCTGACGATCTCCTCGACCGGTGCGTCTTCGACGACGGCACCGTTGCGCATCACCACCACGCGCGACGCGTGGTCGGTGGCGACGCCGATGTCGTGAGTGACGAACAGGACGGTCGTCCCGTGCTCGGCCACCAGCCGATCGAAGACACGCAGCACATGGCTCTGAACCGTCACGTCGAGAGCGGACGTCGGTTCGTCGGCCACCAGCAGCGCAGGATTGAGACCGAAGGCGATCGCGATGAGCACGCGTTGTCGCATACCGCCCGACAGCTCACCGGGGTATTGCTTCAGCCGTCGCTGCGGGTGGTCGATCTCCACCTGAGCCAGCAGCTCGACACACCGCTGCCTGACCTCCTTCCTACTCAGCTTCTCCTTCTTCAACTCGAAGATCTCCGAGAGCTGGGATCCGACCGTGCGTACGGGATTCAGCGAGGCTCCTGGATCTTGCGGCACCAAACCGACGGTGCTGCCCCTGATCCGACTCCATTCGCGCTCGCTCAGACCCAACGTGCTGCGGCCACCCAGTGTCAGCGCCGTGGCGGTCAACGCCGCCGACGGCGGAAGCAGTCCGACCACCGAGTTCGCCAGAGTGGTCTTACCCGAACCGGATTCGCCGACCACGGCGACGAATTCACCCGCGGATACGCTCAGGTTGACGTGATCCAGAGCGACTTTGGGCGCTGCGTCAGGGGAGCCGTCGGGATAGGTCACCACGAGGTCGGTCAGTTCGAGCAGGCGTTCTGCCATGTCGCGTTCTCCAGGTCAGATGTGGTTGGACTTCAGCAGTCGCCGGCTCACGACGCCGAGCGCAACGATGACGACGAGGATCACCGCGCCGGGAAGCGAGGTGAGCCACCAGGCGGTCGCCAGATAGCTCCGGCCCTCGGCCACCAGCAGACCCCACTCCGGGGTTGGCGGTGGCGCGCTGTACCCGAGATAGCCCAGCGCCGAGATCGCCAGGATCGCCGCGCTGAGGTCGATGACGGCCAACGCGACGATGGCGCCCACCGCATTCGGCACGATGTGGCGGCGGATCACCGACCATCGCGTCTCGCCCGACAGGAAGGCGGCTTCGACGTAATCCAGTGCGCGGACGCGCAACACCTCAGTGCGGAACACCCGCGCAAAGATCGCAATCGAACCGATCCCGACACCGAGGCCCACCGAAAGGGGGCCAGGACCGTAGGCCGTGACGATCCAGATGGACACCAGGAAGGCAGGAAGGGACAACAGTACGTCGCTGATCCGCATCCCGAGGGCATCCACGACCGGGCCCGACACGCCGGCCAGGATCCCGAGGATGCTGCCGACGACCAGACCGACCGCCACCGCGAGTCCCGCGGTCAGGATCGTGTGCGACGTACCGAAGATCACCCTGGCGAGTACGTCCCGCCCGAGGTGATCCGTGCCGAACCAGTGGGCGAGGCTCGGCGGCTGGAACTTGTCGAGGTGGTTGCCCGTCAACGGATCCTGGTCGGTGAACAGGCCAGGGACGAGAGCCCACCCGACGACCAGGATCAGCAGGGCCGCGGACAGTCGCACCGACCACGGCGTGGTGACGAACGCCGAGCGAACGGCCTTGCGCACCCGGGCCGTCGGGTCCTGCGGTCGAGTGTCCAGATCGTCGGTCAATTGAACCTGCCCAGCCGAGTGTTGAAACCCCGCCGCTGCATCTTGGTCACGCGCGGATCGAGGATCGGATACACCAGGTCAACCAGGAGATTTGCGCCAACGATGACGACCGTCGTCAGGAGCACGAGCCCCTGGATGAGCGAGATGTCCTGATTGGAAACCGCTTGCAACAGGACGGTTCCCAGCCCCGAACGGGAGAACACGGTTTCGGTGATCACCGAGCCGCCGAGGAGGGCCCCGACGGTCGTCGCCGTCACGGTCAACGCCGGACCGGCCGCATTCTTCAGAACGTGCCTACGGATCACCCAGCCCGGTGTTCCGCCCTTCGCCCTCGCGGTGTTGACGTGGGGCAGGGCAAGCGTTGCCTCGGCGTTCTTCAAGAGCACCTGTGCGATTGGGGCCGAGATGGGAACGGCGAGCACGAGTGCCGGAATGAGCAGCGATGCCAAAGACCCGTCCGGAAAGAGTGAGAACAGGCCCAGTTGTACCGAGAAGACCTGCAGCACCACCAGCCCGAGCCAGAACGTCGGGACGGCGCTGAAGAGCGATGGGATGCTTCGGATGAACGTCCGGAGCCATTCGACCCGGCCGGTCGTCGCCAGCAGGACGATGGTCAGGGCGAAGGTGAGGGCCAACACCGTCGCCGTCGAGGCCAGCTTGAGGGTCTCGCCGATCACGCTGCCGATCCGGTCGGTCACCGCCTGCCCACTGGACAGGGAGAACCCGAATTGGCCGTGCAACACCTGATTCAGCTGTGCCAGGTACTGAACCCAGACGGGTTTGTCGTACCCGTAGAACTCCTTGACCTGCGCGACGATATCCGGGTTGAAGGAGCTGTCGCCCTTGGCCACGAAGATCGACACCGGATCGGTTGGCAGAATGCTGACGCCCCAGAAGATGACGGTGAACGCGAGCAGCAGAACGATCACCGACTGGCCGACCCTGGCAAGGACGTATCTCAACATGGACGGCTAGCGCTTCCACGCGCTTTGGAATAGCGGTTCGGTGTAGTTGGTGAACTCCACGTGGACGTTCGGAGCGGCCGCATGGACCTGCACCTCGTCCCACAGGACCAGGGCCAACTGATCGTCGATGATCTTCTTCTGCTCGCGGGCGACGACATCCTTGAGTTGCACTGGGTCCGTGGCCTTCAGCTCCTCGTTCGCCAAGGTGATCAGGTCGTCGTTCTTGGCGAACGTCAAGTTGCCGTTGTCACGTCCGAACAGCAACCCCAGGCCGATGTTGTATCCGGTGCGCGTGCCGAGCAGGGGAGTCGACGGATCCGTGTTGGCCTGGTTGAACAGCGTGGTGTCACCGGCCCTGTTCACCAGTGCGACACCGAGGTCACGCCAGCCCGCCTCGATGAACTCGAACGCGGGACGGAACACGACACTTTGGTTCGACGCCGCCAAGGTCACGTTGAGCTTCTTGCCGTCCTTCTCGCGGATGCCGTCGCCGCCGACCTTCCACCCGGCCTCGTCGAGCAAGCTCGCTGCCTTCTTCGGGTCGTACCCGATGTCGGCGCTCACGTTGGCGAACAGCGGATCATCATGTCCGAGAACGGAGTCGCTGGCGTGGTAGCTGTCAGAGAGGACGGTATCCACCACGGCCTGCCGGTCGATGCCGAGTTGCAGCGCACGGCGCACTCGTACGTCGTCGACGAGCTCGTTGTTGACCCTGAACGCGACGAGGTTCACGGTCAGCGCGGGCGCGGCGACCGGAATGACCTGGAAGCCGCCCCGAGAGAGGGCAGCCTCATCGGTCGGCTGGATACCGCGCGCGAGATCGACCTGCTTGGACTGGACGGCACCCGCGCGGAGGCCGGGCTCGCCGATCACCCGGACGACGAGCTTGTCCAGGTAGGCTGCGCCCTTGTTCGGCGAGGACACCGGCGGCCACGCATAGTCCTTCCGCTTCGCGAGCACGACCTCCTGATCGGGAACCTGCGATTCGTAGACGAACGCACCCGAACCGACGACGTTCTCGATCTTCGATTGCCCGTCGTAGTCACGCGCCAGGGTCGAGAGTCCGCGGATGCCCGCGCGGCCGTTGGCCGCCACCTTGTAGAAGTTCGTATTGGGGCGGTCGAGGAAGACCGTGACGGTGTTGCCGTTGACTTCACTGCGGTCGTAGCCGACGAAGTCGCTGAAGGCAGGGATCTTCTTGCTGGGATCACCCTTGCCGAGCTGGTCGAAGTTCGCCTTCACGACGTCGGCGTTCAGCGGTGTCCCGTCGCTGAACGTCACGCCGTCCCGGATCTTGAACGTGTATTGCGTCGCGTCGTCGTTCCGCGAGAACTCCTGAGCCAGCCACCCTTGAACCTCGCCCGACTTGGGATCGATGTAGACCAGCCGGTCGACTACCTGGAACAGCAGGTTGGCGGTCGTGTAGTTGGTGCTCATCGCGTCGGTGACGAACTGTACGTCCGAGAACACCAGGGTGCCGCCCTGCTGGGGCTCGCCGCTTGGACCCGAAGTCGCGGTGGCCGATTCTTGGCGGCCCGAACAACCGGCCAGAACGACCATCGCGATCACGCAGGCAATCAACTTGGTTAGTCGGGTCATTGGTCCTCATCAGGAGATTCATGTGCACGCGGATGCGTATGGGCAGATACCCACGGATGCCTACCAATTGCCAATGCATGGGGATGTGCCGGACGCATCCGACCGTGCTCACGACGGTAGATGGCGAGTTGACCGTTCGAAACGGTTTATCTTGCAGTGCGCAAAAGTATCTTGCAGGTCAGGATCAACTCGATTGAGGCGGCGCACCCACGGTTGCCGCGGCGTCGCGGTTGCGGTCATAGAACGACTTGGCGGTCCTGCCGTTCACGATGAAGTAGGACGTCGTCCTTCTGGACAGCCGCCGACGCTGATACCGGCGGATCACCTGCCAGTCGAGCGGGTGCGACCAATCGCCCCGGTTGCCTCAGGGTGCCAGTGACTGGTGTTCGGCGAGCTGGGCCAGGGCCGCGGTTGCGTCCAGGGAGCGTGGTGCACGACCAAGACGGGCGTGCTCGGCGGTGATGCGCTGGATCAGTTCGTTGACGGGCGCGGTCTGCCCGTGAAGGCGGGCCTGCAGGACGATCTCGCCGTTGAACCAGTCGGTCTCCACATCCACGTGCCCCCGTGCCACGCTCTGCCACGTGGAGCCGAAGTAGTCGTCGCGTACCTTGCCGCGCAGAAAGTCGCCGCGCCGCTGGAGATCTCGCTCGGCGCTGATGAACGGAATCCCGGCGACGGTGAGGATCCGTTCGGCCTCGATCCGTGCGCGGGCCGCGAGTTCGTCGGCGTCTGGGCCTGGCCGGAACGCGGCCGTCACACCGTTGCCGAGGTTGGCGATCAGCTTGCGATGCTTCCACGCGTGAATGTCATCGCGGACCTCCGAAATGAACTGTGCCGCGCGAAACAAGGCGGATGTCCGTTCGGCTACCTCATCACGGCCGGCCGGATATCTGCCCAGATCGAGAATGCCCGCCACCGGATGGCTCTGTTGGATGACCACCCCCGGCTCGAGGTGCGCGGCAGGCAGCACCACGGTGACACCGTAGACTCCTGCGAACCTCCGCAGCACCGCCGATTCGTTGGCGACGCCGTTCTGCGCGACGAATACCGGCGTTTCGGCCGGAGCGTGCGTCGCTAGATCGTCCAGCGCCGCCGCGGTCTGATGGCTCTTCACCGCCAGCACCACGATCGGCTCGGTCTGCCAGTCGACTTCGCCCGCATCGCCCGCCGCCCGGAGCGCCACGGTATCCGTACCGGCCTGCGTGACGAGCTTCAGTCCATCGGCGCGGATGGCATCGAGGTGCCCGCCGCGCGCCACCGCGGTCACGTCGACACCGGCGAGCCGAAGGCGCGCGGCGATGACCCCGCCGATCGCGCCCGTCCCGTAGACGACCACCGCCGGCCCGGATGTGTTTGGCACAGAACGCCTCCTGCTCAGTGCGGCACCGGTGTGGGTGCAGTAACAACGGCAACACCTGATCACCGATCCTACCGACCTCGGACTTGTACGGGGTGTCGAACAACACGAAGTGGGCGATCCCGAGATCGGCGTACTTCACCAGGGCGGCAGCGACATCGGTGGCCGAACCGACCAACCACGTCGCGCCTCCTCGGTCGTCTGCTGAGCGGTGAAGACGGCCTCGGCGTACCGGGCCGCCAGGGCCTTGCCGTCCTCTGATGACCCGGCCTGAACCAGAAGCGGATACCCCTGCGGTGAGCGGGGGATGTTCAGCGCCCCCTGCACCGAGAAGTACTCGCCGTGGTGCTCCGGGGCGTGAATCTTCGCTTGGTCACCCCAGACCCCGGCCCGTTTGTCGGCGACGATCGTGTCGTCTTCCCAGCTGTCCCACAGCTTTTGCGTCACGTCGACGAACTCGGCGGCGCGGGCATACCGGGCGCTGTGTGACGGGAGTTCCGCAAGGCCGAAGTTGCGCGCGGCGTCCAGCGTCGCCGTCGTCACGATGTTCCACCCCGCGCGCCCGTTGCTGACGTGGTCCAGGGAGGCGAACCGACGGGCGAGGTTGTATGGCGAGTTGTACGAGGTGGATGCCGTTGCGATGAGCCCGATGCGTTCGGTCACGCCGGCCAACACCGTCAGTAGCGTCAGGGGTTCGAGAAACGCCGAGCGGTCGACGGCCGACGTCGCCGTTGAGCTGCGGTTGGTCCGCGAGGAAGAGCGAGTCGAACGTGCCGCGTTCAGCAATCCTGGCGAGGTTCGAGTAGTCGCCACATCGGTGGCCGCCAACGGATCGCTTTCCGTCAGCCGCCACGACGCCTCGTGGTGCCCGGGACTCATCAGGAACGCGTTCAGGTGCAGTTGACGTCGACCCACCGAGTTGTCCTCCTCTTCGCCGCAGGTTTTCCCCGCCACTCGAAACGTATCGGGGCGGGAGCGGTAAATCTGCGAACTTTGGCTACGGGAAAGCTCAAGTGGGACTGCGTTGATCACCGTGTGACGCCGTCGCAAGCAAATTGGAGCCGGGCCGTGCTGGTCTCGCACTTCCTGGTCGGCCACGGCGTGACCCACCGCAACGCCAGCCGCAAACCTGGGGTTGCGCACCGCGCCACCTTCGGCGTCCCTGCCCGCGCGCTGCGCGCCTACCCACACCACAGAAGTTGATCGGGAGTTGATTCCAGTGCCGGACAGTTCAGTTCGTGACGGCGCGGTGGGCGCCGTCACGAGGAAGCCGCCGGGGCGCTGCGCGAAATACTGACCGATCCCGCGATGCCGGTTGCCGCGCTGGTTTCTGGTCTCCCCCTCGATGAGGGCGTACGTACACATCGCCGCGCTGCGCGAGGCTCTCGACTACGTCACCAGCCGTAGAATCGCGGCCGGGTCAGCTGGGAGCCTGCCGCAGCCGCCGGCCGGTGGGTCGTGCGTCTTGCGAAGGCGACCGTACACGCCGACCAACTCAACGGCCTGGATCCCGTTCCTCGCCAACTCGCGAGCTGACCGATTCAGGATGCGACGCTGAGTTCCTTCACGGACAGCGAAGGTAGTGCGTCAGCGGCGACCGCCCGCAGCGTCCGCAGGACGAGAGCGATATTGGGGTCACGCTGGCGGCCGGCTCGGATGACCGCACTGATGGTGCGACCACCGAGATTCACGTCAGGGACGATCAGCCCCGCCAACTTCGACGGCACGGACAATCGCGGCACGATCGCCGACGCGATCTCCGTCGCGGCCAGATCGCAGATGTTCTGCGCACCGATGAGCCTGTGCTTGATCTGCGGCGTGAAGCCTGCGCTCTCGCCAGCGCGCAAGACGGCAGCTCCGAGCCCGGAGTTACGCGGGCCCGTCACCCAGGGTCCGTCGGCCAAGGCCGCCAGTCCGCCCTTCCGGATACGGAGATGCAACTGAGTCGGGGCCATGAGGACCAGCGGTTCCAGCAGCAGTGGCTCGCTGACGAGGCCGCCGATTGACTCTTGCTCGATGAAGTCGTAGCGGCAGGTGATCGCGACATCGATCTCGCCCTGGCGCAGCAGACGCAGTGCGCCAGAGCTGGTTTCCTGCTGCACCTCGACGCGCAGATTGGGTTCGATGGCGCTCAGCCGCCGCATCATCGGGGCGGCGAGTGTGGGAATTCCCATGTTGAAGGCCGCAATGGCGATCTGCCCCGAGACCCGGTCGCGGGTCTCGGCGACTGCGCTCATGGCCTCGTCGACCGCGGTCAACACCCGACGCACGTGTTCGACGAGGACCTGGCCACTACGGGTGAGGCCGAGTGTTCGTCCATCCCGCCGGAACAGGATCGCGCCCGACTCCTCCTCGAGCACGCGGAGCTGTTGCGAAACAGCCGAACTGGTGATCTCCCGCTTCTCGGCGACGGCAGTGACGGAGCCGAGGTCGGCCAGGTCGCACAACAACATCATGCGCCGCAGATCGAGCATCATGCACCCCCCGCGATGGGTGTCGGAGCAGTGCTGGCCGGATGTTCTGGGGTGGGCATTCGGACCTCATCAAATCGGGTGCGAGAAGGGTGTCCGATACCCACCGACGGCAGGTCGCGGCTAGTGGGTCGGGCAGGATGGTGATCGCGATCGGAGCCGGCGGCTGTGCGGCTGATCGCCGATCTTCCTCGGGGCCTACGACAAGGCCTCAGCGACAACAGATCGCGGTACAGGCACTCATGAAGTCGAGATAGCGCCGGGCGACGAGGTCCACGGAGTTCACGATCAAAATCGTCGCACAGAACACAGCGGACACAGTTGGTCCGCGCTCGCCGGTGGACCCTCGCGGCCCTCTGTACTGCGCTTACGTCGCAAGCGCTCCAGGAATCAGCGCGGATGTAATTCCGGCGTCATCGAGTCGGCGCTGCGCCTCGGCGTATACGTCGTCTGGCAATGGGCCGCGGCGCGCCGCCCGGACGTTGTCTCGCACGTGGTCGGGGTTCGCCGTCCCGGCGATGATCGTCGTGACTCCAGGAGTGCTGATCGCGTACCGCAGCAGGAAGCCCTGTTCGGTGTCTGCGTCGCGCAGTTCGTCCAACCCGGTGTCCGCCCAGGTGACTGGCTGCCCCTCGGCGGTCTTCTTCTCCCGCTTGCCCGCCTGGGCGACGCCGCCCCGCACGATGATGCCGAAGCCCCGCTGCCCTGCAAGTTCGATGCGGCTCTCCAACTCCCGCTCGAGTGCCGAGAAGGGCACCTGAAACGCGGCGAACTCCTTGATCTCGAGGTGATCGTCGATCGCGGGCAGCGTCGACGAAACACCGAACGCCACGATCTTTCCCTCGTCGCGCAAGGCCGTCAGTGTCTCGACGGCTCCGTCGCGGCGCAACACCTCCAACGATGGGCTGATGTGGAGTTGCACCAGGTCCAGACGGTCGGTCTGCAGGCGCCGCAGGCTCTGCTCGACGCCGGCCCGAATGTTCGCAGGCGAATAGTCGTGGGGGAGCGGTCCGGGGGGAGCGTCCGGACGCAACTCCAACGGGCACCCGGCCTTCGACGCGAGGACGTACTCGTCGCGACGTGATCCGATGTACCGGCCGATGCGCTCCTCGCTGAGCGCGTAGTCGATCGAGGTGTCGATGAACGTGATGCCCTCGTCCAGCACGGTGCCGAGGACCTCGGCGACCACGGCTTCCTCGAGGGGCCGGGGATTGCGATGCGGCGTGCCACGTAGCTCCATGGCCCCGAACCCCAGCACGGTCACCTCGGGACCGTCTTCGCCGAGCCTGCGCCGTTCCAGATCGCTCACTGTGTGCTCCTTCGACTCTTCCTGCTCGCCATCATGGGTGCTCGCTACCGGTCGATCAATGAACGTCGGCTACGAACTTGCTCAACGAAAACTGCGCAGTGTCGGAAGTTAAGTAAGGCTGAAGGATTCCAGTAGCCGATCGGTCTTCTTTCCGGTCGCGCGGGCATCGAAGCTTTCCTCATCACTTTTCACATCACTGTGCACGACAAGATCACTTTCCACGACAAGGGAGTCAGCCCATGACCGAACTCAAGGAAGCCGGCCTTCTCAACGACACCGGACTGGACGTCGTTCCGCTCGCCGGTTACATCGGCGCCGAGATCAGCGGGGTCGATCTCCGCGGGCCATTGGAAGACAGCGTGATCGAGGAGATTCGCAGCGCGCTGCACACCCACAAGGTGGTCTTCTTTCGCGACCAGGAGATCGGCCACGCCGAACAGATCGCCTTTGCGCGCCGGTTCGGCAAGGTGACGCCTGCACATCCCCACGAGGAGAGCCCGCCCGAGGGCTTCCCGGAGATCCTGCCGATCGACAGTCGGCGTTACGAGGCGAACCTGGGCCGCAAACGGACGTCGTACGACAGCAGCTGGCATACCGACGTCACCGCGTTGGTGAACCCGCCCGCAGCGTCGATCCTGCGGTCACACCTCCTACCCCCATATGGCGGCGACACGAGCTGGACGAATCTGGTAGCGGCATATGAGAATCTGCCGAAGGACTTCCGCGACTTCGTCGACAAGCTGGATATCAAGCACCAGTTCAACACCAAGGCGGTGGACGGCAGTCAGCGCGATCGCAAGGTGCGCGAGGCCAACCTGGTGGCCTTTCACCCCGCGGTGCGGGTGCACCCGGTGACGGGTGAGCGCGCGCTGTTCGTCAGTCCCGGTTTCACTCGCGGCGCTCGCGAGATCCGGGGTTTCACGCCGTCGCAGAGCGAAGGCATCCTCAAGTTGCTGTGGGAGGAGGCGACTCGGACCGAGTACACCGTCCGCTTCCGCTGGGCGCCGGGCAGCGTGGCATTCTGGGACAACCGGGCGACCGCGCACCTGGCGATCTCCGATGCCGGCCATCTGGGCTACGACCGGGTGCTGTACCGCGTGACGCTCGAGGGTGACATTCCGAAGGGGGTCGACGGTCGCGAGTCCGAGCTGGTCTCGGGTCAGCCGTTCTACGGTTCCTGAAAACGCGAGGTTCACACCCGCCAAGTCCAACGGAGAGCGAGCACCCCTTGACCACCACGCCGGTCGATGTCCAACAGGTCCTGATCACCGCGGAGGCGCTGCGGCAGCAGCTTGACGCCGGCCGCGACGTCGTGGTCCTGGAGGTGGGCCGGGAAACCACGGATCAGCGGGGAGCGGGGCGGATACCCGATGCCAGGGCGGTGGCATTGACCGCCGATCTGGTCGGGCCGCGTACGCAGGAATCGGGCAATTTTCCGCTTCCGTCCGAGGAGCAGGTCCAGGATGCGGTGCGTCGATGGGGCATCAACGCCGACTCGGTCGTCGTCGCCTACAGTCCCGAGAATCCGGCCCTGGCAGCGCGCGCGTGGTGGACGCTGAAATGGGATGGAGTGCCGGATGTTCGGGTTCTGGACGGGGGAACCGACCAGTGGGTCGCGGCCGGCGGCACCCTGGTGTCCGACGTACCCGTGGACGCAGCAGGCACCTTCTTGGTGAGCACCGGGTCGCTGTCGACGCTGGATGCCGACGGGGCGGCGGCGCTCGCCCGTTCCGGAGTGCTGCTGGACGCCGCGGGATCGAGGGGTACGTGGGGGAGCCCGGTGGGGGCCACATCCCTGGCGCGTTGAGCCTGCCTGCCGGCAAACTCGTCGGACCGGACGGCAGGCTGTCATCCGATGACGAGCTGCGCGAGCTGTACGGTTCGACCGGCGCGGACGTGCAGGTTCCGGTCGGCGCCTACTGCGGGGGCGGAACGTCAGCGACACTCACGGTGCTGGCGCTGGCCAAGATCGGGATAACGGCCACTCTCTACCCGGCGTCGTTCTCGGCCTGGAGCTCTGACTCGGCCCGCCCGGTCGCCACCGGCGGCCAGCCCGGCTGAGCATCGTGCCGACAACGGCATACCGTCAATCAATCAACACAGAACGGATGATCCATGACAAGAGCACCCCAACGGCGGCTGGGTACCGACGGCCCCGAGGTCGCTCCGATCGGTTTGGGATTCATGAGCTTTCGCACCTCGGCCGAGGCCGCTGACGAGGAGCAGGCGACGGCACTCGTCGACACGGCGATCGACCTGGGCGTCACGCTCTTCGACACCGCCGACATCTACGGGCCGGAGTTCAGCGAGATCCTGCTCGGTCGCGCCATCCGCGGGCGACGAGACGGACTCGTGATCGCGACGAAGTTCGGCAACACGCTCGATCGGGAGACCAACCCCCGCGCCCTCGACGGCAGGCCCGAGTACGTGCGCACCGCGATCGAGGGCTCGCTGCGCCGCCTCGGCGTCGACCAGGTAGACCTGTACTACCTACACCGGGTGGATCCGGCAGTCCCCATCGAAGACACCGTCGGGGCGCTCAAGGAACTGGTGCAGGCCGGCAAGGTCCGGTTCCTCGGGCTGTCCGAGCCGGGCCCGCAGACACTGCGCCGGGCGCACGCAGTTCACCCGATCACCGCGATCCAGAACGAGTGGTCACTGTTCACCAGGGACATCGAGGACAGCGCGGTCCCGCTGGCCCGCGAGCTGGGCATCGGGATCGTGCCCTATTCTCCGCTGGGGCGCGGCTGGTTGTCCGGACGCGTCCAGACACCGGCAGACGTCAGCGATACCCACCGCAGGCATCCGCGCTTCGCCGACGACGCGTTCGACCGCAACCGTGCCCTCGCCGACAACGTGGCCGCCATCGCCGCCGAGATAGGGGCGCGGCCGGGCCAGGTCGCCCTGGCGTGGGTGCTGTCGCGCGGGACCGACGTGGTGCCGATCCCCGGCACCCGCCACACCGAATATCTGCGCGAGAACGTCGGCGCCCTGGACGTGGTGCTTACCGACGACCAACTGGGGCGACTCGAGACGATCGCCGCTCAGGTCGCGGGTCACCGCTCGATCCGACCCGAGAACCTCGGTACGGAAGCACCGGCAGTGGGAGTCGCCGCAGCAGCAGACAATTCGTGACCGTCATCAGTTGGTACGGCGATCGTGACGCGGGCGCTGGGAATCCACAACGAAACACTTGCGCTGCAGCTTGCACAACGCTCCGTGCGCAAGTTCTCGCGCCGGCCGGTCACCGACGAACAACTCGCGGCTCTGGTCGCCGCTGCGCAGTCTGCGGCGACCTCGTCGAACCTGCAGCCGTGGAGCGTGGTCGCGGTCCGTGACCCAGAACGCAAGGCGCGCTTGGCGACACTGGCCAACGATCAGCAGTTCATCAACGAGGCCTCGCTGTTCTTCGTCTGGGTCGCCGACCTCGGCCGCGCACGTCGACTCGCCGAGCGGGCCGGCACGCCGTTGGACGGTGCGGACTATCTCGAGACCACGATCATCGGTTTCGTCGACACCGCGCTAGCGGCGCAGAACGCCGTCGTCGCCGCCGAATCACTGGGTCTGGGAACGGTCTTCGTCGGCGCGGTGCGCAATCATCCGGAGGAGATCGCCGCCGAGTTGGCGTTGCCGAGGCCGCCGACGCACACATTCCGACGTACGACGAACGACTGGCGGCGTACAACACGCGATTCGGGCTGCCTGGCAACTGGAGTGAGCGCGTACTGGCCCGGCTGGCCGGCCCACAATCGCTTTCGGGCAGGCACCGGCTGCGCGATCAACTCGTGCGACTGGGCCTGCCGTCCCGCTGAGCTCGCAGACCGTCAGCGGGCCGCATCGCGACGGTGTGGTCGGCAAGCCTGATCTGCGGAACTAGTGGGTGGAGGACGCAGGATGCCCTGGCGCCGACGGCGATGGCACCGGCGGCCATGACGACGAATGGCAGGCTGCACTGCTCGCTTCCACGGCTGTGTGATGCCGACGTCGGCAATCGACCTTAGTCATCCGCAGCAGTGCATGAACGACGTTGTCGCCGAGTGTGTTCGTTTCACGGCGAAGGGATACAACCCGGTAACTCGGCTCACCGCCCTGCCCCATCCCGCCGAGCGTGCGGCTCGGTCAGCACAGCCCCCAATGGTCGGAGGGAACTGCGCGACAAGGACCTGGCATTGCCCACGTCTATTGGCCGATGGCGGGTTGAGGACTCGGGACACCAGAACGGTGGGGTCGAGTCGGGGGTTGCTTGTTCGGCTTCTTCGGCTGCTCGTTCGGCTGCGGCTGCGGTTCGGTTGAGTTCGCGTTCGTCGTTGATGCGGCGGGCCCGGTCCTGGGTGCGGGTCGTGCCGCGGCGCGGCATCCTCAACCCGACGGTGTGGGCCGCCCGGGCGGGCACGTC
>NZ_JAVROT010000379.1:0-2681 GCF_032162605.1 Mycobacterium sp.
GCCGCAGGCGCGACCGATCTGGTGCTCAACCCCTTCCAAACAGACCCATCGGCGTTGCACGCGGTGTGGGCCGTGGCCGCCGAACTGTAGACCGGTAGGAGTCGCTGTGTTCTATTACTTCCCCAACGACTACACCTGGTCGTCCGCGGTGATGTTGTGCCTCATGGCCAGCGGTCAACTCGGGCAGATCGATCGCTGACCGGCGCCGCTGCGCACCGGCGACCCCGACGTCGATGCTTGGACCGCGGCGTGGGACAACGCCGCAGCGGACCAAGAAGATCTTCCAGGGCGCCCTCGATTCGTACTCGGCGTTGTCCAAAGGCTGGCTGCGCGCGTCGAAGCGCAAGCTTGGCCCCGTGCTGAGCACGCCATCCCGGCCTTACCACGCGCACGATGAGATCCAACCGCTCACGCCCGGCCAGACCCATCAGGTGGACATCGAGATCTGGCCGACCTGCGTCGTGTTGGCCCCGCGGCTACCGTGTCGCGCTGACCGTCCAAGGCGCCGATTGGAAGTTTCCCGGTACCGTGAATCCGGGACACCTACTCAATTTTTGTGTGCCGCTGCAGGGTTCGGGGCCATACCAACACAATGACGTTATCGACCGGCCGGCCGCCATCTTCGGCGGCCGCACCACGGTACGCACCGGAGGCGACGCGGCGTCTTGGCTGCAGCTTCCGATCGTCGAATGAACGGCTGGCCCGACCAGATCGGCACCGTGATCGCCGACTTCGTGTGCGAGTGACGCCAAGAGTGTCCGAATCACGGCTTCCACTGATCGTCCCCACCAACGGTGGAGCGGGAATACCCTCTAGCCGAACACTGGTTGTCCCTTGGCAGTGTCGCCGCGTCGATGGCGGCGCCCCAAGCGGCGGATGGGACACGGATATGGACGACTCCGTCAACGATCCCGCATCGGTTCGTCAACGACTTCTCGACGCCGCGGACGAGCTTTTCTATCACGAGGGCCTGCACCGGGTGCACATCGACCGGGTCATCGAGAAGGCCGGCGTCCCCGTCGACACGCTCCGCGAGGTGTTCGGAAGTACGGACGAGCTCATCCGCACATACCTGCGGGCCCGCCACACCCGGTTGCAGGACGCGGTTGCTCGAGAACTCCCTCGGTACAAGACACCCCGAGAGCGTCTGGTGGGCGTCTTCGAGATCCAAGGGCAGTCGTTCGTCGAACCGGGTTTCCACGGGTGTGCCTTGGTGACCGCGAGCGCCGAAGCGTTACCGGGCGAAGTCGTCGAGGAGATCGTCACCGAATACCGGGACTGGCTACAGAACCTGTTCTTCGATCTGGCCTTCGCCGCCGAGGTGCCGCATCCCGAGGAACTCGCCGAGCAGCTTGTCGTGCTGTTCGACGGCGCAGGGATCTCGGCTTGGCTGGACAGGCGACCCTCAACCGTCAACACGTCGCGGGCAGTAGCCGAAGCGCTCATCGATGCCGCACTGCAAAGTTGGCCCTAGGCGAAGTGGGTTTGCGGCCGAGGCAATCGGGTGCCATCGACGAAGATGTCGAGCTTTTCGTTGTAGAACGCGATCATCCCGGCGATGGGTGCGACCTCGCGCAACGGGTAATCGTAGGTCCAGGCTAGATCGGGGTACGCAGCCTCGCCGACCCGGACTGTCCAGTAGCCCGAGGTAATCCCCTTGTAGGGGCATACGGTTTCGGTATCGCTCGGCTCCAAGTGTGAGAATGCGACGTCGGTACGGTCGATGTAGAAACGGGTCGGCAGCCCTGTCTCGAAAAGCAATACTGGGCTGTGGGTTTCGGCTAGAACGATGCCGTCGAGCTCGACCTTGACGTGGCGGTGGGACCGCAGCGAATCGACGCGGATGTAGGGGTTGCGAGGATGACCGATGATGGGTTCATCCTCTTCGAACCACTCGAGCGCGTCCCATTCAAATCGGACGCTGTCCGCGACCGAACCCGAATCGTACACGCGGGCAGCAGACTTCAGTGTGCGCTCAGGCGAGGTCAACGAATGTAGCCGCGAGGAACCGAACTGCAGCTTCTGGGCGTGGTTCTCGTCCTTCAAGCGCTCCATCCGAACGTCCGACACCGGAATGTAATACTGCGGGTAGTAGGCGATCTCCCAGACGTAAAGGGCGCGAGTCGTGTCGAATACGAGTACGTCATCGAAGTAGCCGCGTACCCGGCGTGGTGAGGGCTCGATGAGGCCTCGGTCCCCCACCATCTGTGGGTAGTCGCGATCGGGATCCCGCGTTTCCGGAGTCACTGGCCCTCGGCTTCCGACGGTTGGCGTAGTCACGAGGCTGACTCCTGTCTTCGTAGGCCCGAGTGCCGGTCGACCCGCAGAATTTAGACCGATCTGTATGACAAACGCTACGCCGCAGATGAAGGTCACGTCAACCTCGCCGGAGTCACCAGCTGCCGACGGAAGCCCGCGGGTAGCCGGCCGGTGGTAACGTTGCGAACAGCCCACACCTTCTGCGAATGCGGTGATCATCGTGGGCAAGGCGCAGCGATGGTAGTGAGCTACTTGACGGATATCGGCGATCCAATCCGGAACCTTCACGCGGGAGCAACCCCCGAATTACGCGACGGTGCGGGTGCCGCTGTGCCACCGTTAGCACGCGCAGCAGGTCCGGCATACTCTGCACCGCTGAGCGTATCTGGTGAGCTTGGACCAGCATTGCGGGCGTGGCGCGA
>NZ_JAVROT010000380.1:0-23670 GCF_032162605.1 Mycobacterium sp.
AGGCCCGGTGCCGCCCGCGACGATCGTGGTGGTGCCGCCGCCCAGGGCTTCCTCCATGATCTGCGGGCAGATCAGGTGGACGTGACAGTCGATGGCGCCTGCGGTGAGGATGCGTCCGTTGCCTGCGATGATCTCGGTGGACGGCCCCACCACCAGATCGGGATGCACCCCGGACATGATGTCGGGATTACCCGCCTTGCCGATGGCGGCGATGCGGCCGTCGCGAATGCCGAGGTCGGCCTTGATGATTCCCCAGTGATCGACGATCACCACGCCGGTGATGACGGTGTCGGGCGCGCCGTCGGCACGGGTGGCCCGCGACTGACCCATGGACTCGCGGAGCACCTTGCCGCCGCCGAAGACGGCCTCGTCGCCCGCCAAACCCGGGCCGCCGCTGCGGTCCTCGGTGATCTCGATGAAGAGGTCGGTGTCGGCGAGCCGGATCTTGTCGCCCGTGGTGGGGCCGAAAAGCGCGGCGTAGCGGCTGCGGGAAAGCTCGCTCACTGGGCATCCAACTTTCCTGGCGGATTCAGCGAAAGGCCGTGCACCTCACGGGTACCTGCCAGCGGGACGAGCGAAACCCGTTGGGCGATACCGGGTTCAAATCGGACCGCGGTACCCGCCGGGATGTCGAGCCGATGGCCGTGGGCAGCCACGCGGTCGAACTCCAGCGCGGCGTTGGCCTGCGGCAGGTGAACGTGGCTGCCGACCTGTACCGGACGGTCCCCTGTGTTGACGACGTCGAGCACGAGCCTTTCGGCGCCCTCGTTGATGGTGATGTCGCCATCGCCGAACACGATCTCTCCGGGCACGATCGATGCGCGATCCGCCTCCGGCTTCTCGCTGGTCATGGTCTCACCTCAAGGGATCGGATGGTGGACGGTGACGAGCTTGGTGCCGTCGGGGAAGGTCGCCTCCACCTGAACGTCGTGCAACATTTCGGGTACGCCCTCCATCACCTCGTCGCGGCCGAGCACGTCGCGACCGCTGTTCATCAGCTCGGCCACCGATCGGCCGTCGCGCGCGCCTTCGAGGATGTGGTCGGTGATCACCGCGACCGTCTCGGGATGATTCAGCCGAAGACCCCGCGCCTGTCGGCGCCGGGCGACTTCGGCCGCGTAGGAGATGAGCAGGCGTTCCTGCTCGTGCGGTGACAAGCGCATAGATCGCGATCCTGCCACGGCGCGGGATTGTCAGCAGCGCACGCGCGAGAGACCCCTGCGCGCGCCCTAGGTCTAGCTTTCCGTCGGCAGGTTCTGCAGCCGGACCTGACCGCGCGCGACGACGCGGTCGTTCGTATCGGTGATGGAGATGACCCACAGCTGCTGACGTCGGCCACGATGGATCGGGGTGGAAACCGCCGTGACCATGCCAGCGGTGATGGCCCTCAGGAAGTCCGTGTTGTTGTTGACCCCGACGACCTTGTCTCCGCCACCGTTCGCCTTGAGCCAGACCGCTGCGGAGATGCTGGCCACGCTCTCCACGATCGAGCAGTAGACGCCGCCGTGCACTATGCCGTGGGGCTGGAGCAGCTTGTCGGTGATGGTCAGTTGCGCCGTGGCTCCGTCGGGGGTCACCTCCAAATAGGTGAGGCCGATCTCGTCGTCGAATCCGCCGCCCAAGCCGGTCGGCACCCAAGTCGTCATTCCGACGTGTCTACACGCATGGGAATGCCGATCAAAAAGTGGGCAGGCCCCGCACACGATGTGTGCGGGGCCTGCCCTCGAGTGGACCGCGGGTCTCTGCAGCCCTCAGGACTCCGCGGCGGTCCGGTGGTTCGGTGAAGTGGTGGCCTGCCTGCAGACAACAATAGGCAAGGCTGTCCTAATTTAGCAAGACCTTGCCAGTGCTGGACCGGCTGGAACCCCGCACGGGCGCGCCGAAGCCCACCAGCGCGTCGAGCACGGCCTGCCCGCGGCGCATGCTCGTCAGCTCGCTGGACCCCGCGAGAAGCGGAACCTGCGTAGCGGCACTCACTACGGCCGCGCCGACGACGTGCCACGTCGCCGCCACCGAGATCGCGCCGCGGCTGACGTCCACGAGCTTGCCGAACAGCGGTTCCAACGACCGGTGGCTTCGGTGAGCGACCCACGTCGCCAGCGCCGCCTCGTTCGGAAGCGCGACGATCTGGTCCCGGGACGGCTTGCGCCGCCGCAGCCCGGTGCGGTCATCGAAGTGCGCATCGTCGGGCAGCGCCCGCAAGGTCGGGTCGACGACGCCCACCCAGTCGATGGCGCCCTCGGAGTCGACGTGCGCCCACAGGTTCTCGAGCCCCGTGTCCCAGGCCCTGCCCTCGAGGACCAGCAGCGGCACCACCCGTCCGATGACGACGTGCGCCAGGGTGGCGGCCAGCTGGTTCGCGACGGCGACGCAGTTGTCGGACTCGGCCGCTGCCGCGTCGAACATCACCTGGAGGCGATCGGTCGTGAGCACGTCGGTCAGTGGCCACCACCGCCGACGCGACAGGTCGCTCATGACGGCGACGCCATACACGCGCGGGCACTCGGGATACAGCTCGCGCAACCGTCGGCTGGACTCGTGCAACGGCAGAGTCCGACTGGGCGACATCCGTGCGATCAGCGGGTCTTCGACGACGACCGTCATGGCACCTCCTGTAGTTAGGTTAGCCTTACTATAGTGAGACCGATGGGGAGGAAACCCCCTCGTGACTGGACTCACAGCGGTGGTGCGAGAAATCGCGTCTGGCTGGGCCGGAACAAGCTCCGGCGCTCCGGTCAACCCGCTGGCATGCGAACTACCCGCACCGTAGGGGCACGGATACGACACACGGTAGTAAGCCCGTAGTACCCTGAAACCATTGCTCAGGAGAGTGAACGAAACATGGCCAAGCAGACGCGACTCGGCGAACTCGAACGTGAAGTGATGGACCACCTGTGGTCATCACTGGAGCCTCAGACGGTTCGGCAAGTGCACGAGGCGCTGGCGGCGCGCCGCGATCTGGCCTATACGACGATCATGACGGTGCTTCAGCGCCTGGCGAAGAAGAACCTCGTCGTGCAGCACCGCGACGACAGGGCACACCGCTACGCGCCGACGCACGGCCGGGACGAGCTCGTCGCGGGCCTGATGGTCGACGCCCTCGACCAGGTTTCGGACTCCGGAAGTCGAGCGGCTGCGCTGGTGCACTTCGTCGAACGGGTGGGCGCCGACGAGGCGGCGGCGCTGCGTCGGGCGCTGGCCGAGTTGGAAGCCAAAGACCGTTCTAGCTCTTCTGCTAGCAATCCGGGTACCGCCTGAGGGACACTTGCAGTGTGTCCGCGCTGGCGTTCTCCGTAGTCGCGCTGCTTCTCGTGGGTCCAGTGCCCGCATTGCTCGCCAGGGCGTCGTGGCCGTTGCGGGCTCCGCGGGCCGCAGTGGTGCTCTGGCAGTCGATTGCCCTTGCCGCGGTCCTGTCCGCGTTCAGCGCAGGCATCGCCACCGCCAGCAGGCTCTTCGTGCCAGGTCCGGACGGTAGACCCACTGCGACGATCACCAGCGAAATCAAGGTGCTCGGCTGGCCGTTGTGGCTTCTCTACGTCGTGGTCTTCGTGCTGACGCTGCTGGTCGGCGTTCGCCTCGTGGTGGCCGTCATCGAGGTGGGGATCGCCACCCGCAGGCGACGGGCCCACCACCGCATGCTCGTCGATCTGCTCGGCAGGTCGCATGACGCGTCGTTGACCCGATCCAGCGGGCTTCGCATCCTCGACGTGGCCCAGCCGCTCGCCTACTGCCTGCCCGGCGTGCGCAGCCGCGTCGTCGTCAGCGAGGGCACGTTGACCGCGCTGTCGGACACCGAGATGGTGGCGATCCTCAGCCACGAACGCGCACATCTGCGCGCCAGGCACGACCTGGTACTCGAGATGTTCACTGCAGTCCACGCCGCGTTCCCCCGGTTCGTCCGCAGCGCCAACGCGCTGAACGCGGTGCGCCTGCTCATCGAACTGCTCGCCGACGACGCTGCCGTGCGCACGGCAGGCCCCACTCCGCTGGCCAGGGCGCTGGTCGCATGCGCATCCAGCCGGGCGCCGACGGGCGCGCTCGCCGCGGGCGGGCCCCATACCGTGATGCGGGTGCGCCGGCTGTGCGGCAAGCCCAACAGTGTGCCGCTCGCGGTCACGGCGTACGTCACGGCCGCGGCGGTCCTCATCGTGCCCACCATTGCGCTGGCCGTCCCCTGGCTGACCGAGCTACAGCGGTTGATTACCGCGTAGATTCAACCTTCAGAAGTTCTTGTGCCACAACCACACAACGAAAGGCTGCATGTGAGCTCGCCCGAAACCTCCGCAACAGCTCAGATCGGCGTCACCGGCCTGGCCGTGATGGGCTCCAACATCGCCAGAAACTTCGCGCACCATGGCTACACCGTGGCAGTGCACAACCGGTCGGTCGCCAAGACCGACGCGCTGCTGGCGGCGCATGGTTCCGAAGGCAAGTTCGTGCGCAGCGAAACGATTCCGGAATTCCTTGCCGCACTTGAGAAGCCCCGGAGGGTTCTGATCATGGTCAAGGCGGGCGACCCCACCGATGCCGTGATCAGCGAGCTCGCCGATGCGATGGAGGAAGGTGACATCATCATCGACGGTGGCAACTCCCTCTTCACCGACACCATCCGCCGCGAGAAGGCCATCCGGATGCGCGGACTGCACTTCGTCGGCGCCGGCATCTCCGGCGGCGAGGAGGGCGCGCTCAAGGGCCCGTCCATCATGCCCGGCGGCCCGGCCGAGTCCTACAAGTCGCTCGGCCCGCTGCTGGAGGAGATCTCCGCGCACGTCGACGGTGTGCCATGCTGCACCCACATCGGTCCGGACGGCTCCGGGCACTTCGTGAAGATGGTGCACAACGGCATCGAGTACTCCGACATGCAGCTCATCGGTGAGGCGTACCAACTGCTGCGCGACGGGCTTGGCAAGACCGCTCCCGAGATCGCGGACGTGTTCGCCGAGTGGAACAAGGGCGACCTCGACAGCTACCTCATCGAGATCACCGCCGATGTGCTGCGTCAGACCGACGCGAAGACCGGCAAGCCGCTGGTCGACGTCATCCTCGACGAGGCCGAGCAGAAGGGCACCGGGCGCTGGACCGTCAAGTCCGCCCTCGACCTCGGAGTGCCGGTGACCGGTATCGCGGAGGCAGTCTTCGCCCGCGCGCTGTCGGGATCGGTCACCCAACGCAAGGCCACCACGGGACTCGCCTCAGGCGCCCTCGGTGACAAGCCGTCCGACACTGCGCAGTTCACCGAGGATGTCAGCAAGGCGCTCTACGCCTCCAAGATCATCGCCTACGCACAGGGCTTCAACCAGATTCAGGCCGGCAGCATCGAATACGACTGGGGCATCACGCCCGGCGACATGGCGACCATCTGGCGCGGCGGCTGCATCATCCGGGCCAAGTTCCTGAACCGGATAAAGGAGGCCTTCGACGACGACCCGGAGCTGGCCACCCTGATAGTCGCACCGTATTTCCGCGAGGCCATCGAGGCGGCGATCGACAGCTGGCGCCGTGTCGTGGTGACCGCGACCGAACTGGGCATCCCGATCCCCGGCTTCTCCTCGGCGCTGTCCTACTACGACGCGCTGCGCACCGAGCGGCTTCCGGCTGCCCTCACCCAGGGCCTGCGCGACTTCTTCGGAGCGCACACCTACGGCCGCATCGACGAGGACCCGAGCAAGAAGTTCCATACGCAGTGGAGCGGCGATCGCAGCGAATCGCCCGTCTAGCCAGAAAGTTCCGATGAGATTCCTCGACGGGCATACCCCGCCGTACGACCTGACCTACAACGACGTCTTCATCGTCCCGGGCCGCTCCGACATCATCTCCCGGTTCGACGTCGACCTCTCTACCGTCGACGGATCGGGCACCACGATCCCCGTAGTCGTGGCCAACATGACCGCGGTCGCCGGCCGCCGGATGGCCGAGACGGTGGCGCGCCGCGGCGGCATCGTCGTTCTGCCGCAGGACCTTCCGACCTCAGCCGTCCGCGCGACGGTCGACTTCGTGAAGAGCCGCGACCTGATGGTCGACACCCCGGTGACCCTCTTGCCGGACGACTCGGTGTCCGACGCCACGGCGCTGATCCACAAGCGTGCCCACGGCGCTGCCGTGGTGGTGGACGACGGCGGTCGACCGGTCGGGTTGGTCACCGAGGCCGCTTGCCAGGGGGTGGACCGCTTTGCGCGCGTCCGCGACGTCGCGGTCTCCGACTTCGTGACGGCACCGGTCGGAACCGATCCCCGCACCGTGTTCGACCTTCTCGAGCACAGCCCGGTCGGCGTGGCCGTGATGGTGGGGCCTGATGGGCGGTTGGCAGGCGTGCTGACACGGACGGGCACGGTCCGCGCGGGCATCTACGCGCCGGCCGTCGACGCGGCGGGGCGCCTGCGCATCGCCGCGGCCGTCGGCATCAACGGTGACGTCGCGGCGAAGGCCATGGAGCTCGCCGAGGCCGGCGCCGATCTGCTGGTCGTCGACACCGCACACGGTCATCAGCTCAAGATGCTCGATGCCATCAAGGCGGTGTCATCGCTGAATCTCGGCCTGCCGCTGGCCGCCGGAAACGTGGTGTCCGCCGACGGCACCCGGGACCTGATCAGCGCAGGTGCGACCATCGTCAAGGTCGGTGTCGGACCGGGAGCCATGTGCACCACGCGCATGATGACCGGAGTGGGACGGCCCCAGTTCTCGGCGGTCGTCGAATGCTCAGCTGCCGCAAGGCAACTCGGTAGTCACGTTTGGGCGGACGGTGGTGTGCGGCATCCGCGTGACGTGGCGCTCGCACTCGCGGCGGGCGCCTCCAACGTGATGATCGGCTCGTGGTTCGCGGGCACGTACGAGTCGCCCGGTGACCTTCTGTACGACCGGGAGGACCGGCTGTACAAGGAGAGCTACGGCATGGCGTCGAAGCGGGCGGTGGCGGCCAGGACCGCCGGGGACAGCCAGTTCGACCGCGCCCGCAAGGCCTTGTTCGAAGAGGGCATCTCGACGTCTAGGATGGGACTCGATCCGGCCCGCGGCGGCGTCGAGGACCTGCTTGACCACATCACCTCAGGCGTGCGGAGTACCTGCACCTACGTCGGCGCCGCGACGTTGCCCGAACTGCACGACAAGGTCGTTCTCGGAGTGCAGTCGGCCGCGGGCTTCGCGGAGGGACACCCTCTGTCCTCGGGCTGGTGACCGGGCTGCGGCCGCCTGGCGGGCGCGCCGGCCTCAGCTACGATTGAGGCCTTCTCGTCTCCGACCGAAAGGGAACACGTGCCGCTGGCACCCACCGAGACCCCCGATTCCGAGGCCCTCGGGAGTGAGCGGCCTTCGGAGCCGTCCGACGCCGAACCCTCCAGTAGACAGCCGGGCATTCTGCCCGGCGCCCATTCCGCGGGTCTCCCGTGAGCCTGATCCTGAGCCTGCCGGCCTTCCTCCTGCTTACGGCGGGTACGGCGCTCTTCGTCGCGGCGGAATTCTCGCTGACCGCGCTGGAGCGCAGCACCGTCGAGGCCAACGCCAAGTCCGGCGGCTGGCGCGACCGCTTCGTCCAGAAGACGCATCGCACCCTGTCGTTTCAGCTGTCCGGTGCGCAGCTGGGGATCTCGATCACCACGTTGGCCACCGGCTACCTGGCCGAACCCGTCGTCGCCACCATCCTGCACGCCCCACTGACCGCGATCCGGCTGTCGCCGGGCATGGTCGACGGCGTCGCGCTCGCACTCGCGCTGCTGATCGCGACGTCGGTGTCAATGATCTTCGGCGAGCTGGTGCCGAAGAACCTCGCGGTCGCGCGGCCGACCGAAACGGCACGCTGGGCTGCGCCGCCGCAGTTCTGGTTCTCCCGGATGCTTACCCCGGCCATCAAGGTCACCAACGGCTCCGCCAACTGGATCTTGCGCAGGCTCGGAATCGAACCCGCCGAGGAACTGCGGTCGGCCAGGTCACCACAGGAGCTCGTCTCGCTGGTCCGCACCTCGAAGCGCAGCGGCTCGCTCGACGCGGCGACCGCGGACCTCGTCGACCGCTCGCTGCAGTTCGGCGAACGTTCAGCCGAAGAGCTCATGACGCCGCGCTCGAAGATCGAGTCGTTGAGCGTCGACGACACCGTCGCCGACCTCGTCGCGAAGGCGATGGAAACCGGCTTCTCCCGCTTCCCGATCGTCGAGGGCGACCTGGACGAGACCATCGGCATCGTGCACGTCAAGCAGGTGTTCACCGTGCCGGTCGACGACCGCGCGCGCACCCGGCTGGCGGCGATCGCACTGCCCGTCGCCACGGTCCCGTCGACTCTCGACGGGGACGCCGTGATGACGCAGATCCGCGCCAATGGATTGCAGACCGCTCTGGTGGTCGACGAATACGGCGGCACGGCAGGCATGGTCACGGTCGAGGACCTCATCGAGGAGATCGTCGGTGACGTCCGCGACGAACACGACGACGCCACCCCGGACGTGGTCGAGATGCGCGACGGGTGGCGAGTCTCGGGTCTGCTGCGGATCGACGAGGTCGAGACCGAGACACCGTTCCGTCCGCCGGAGGGTGAATACGAGACGATCGGCGGGCTGATCCTTCAGGAACTCGGTCACATCCCCGAACCCGGGGAGAGCGTCGAGCTCACCGAGTTCGACCCCGACGGCCCCCTGGACGACCCCGTGCACTGGCAGGCGAAGGTGATCCAGATGGACGGCCGGCGAATCGACCTCCTCGAACTGACCGAATTGGGTAGACGCGGCAAACCCGACAGGGAGAACTGATGGGATCCGACGTCTTCGGCGTACTGCTGACGGTGCTGCTGCTGGGTGCCAACGCGTTCTTCGTTGGCGCCGAGTTCGCGCTCATCTCGGCGCGTCGCGACCGGCTCGAAGCACTCGCCGAGCAAGGCAAGACGAGCGCCGTCACGGTCATCAGGGCAGGCGAACGGCTGTCCTCGATGCTGGCGGGCGCACAGTTGGGCATCACGATCTGCTCGATCCTGCTCGGCCGGGTCGGCGAGCCCGCCGTGGCCCATCTGCTCGAGAAGCCGTTCGGCGTCCTGGGCATCCCCGAATCGGTGCTGCACACGGTGTCGTTCCTCATCGCGCTCGGTGTCGTCGTCACGCTGCACGTGCTGCTGGGTGAGATGGTGCCGAAGAACATCGCCATCGCGGGCCCCGAGTCGGCGGCGATGCTGCTGATCCCGCCGTACCTGGTGTACATGCGGCTGGCCAAGCCGTTCATCACGTTCTACAACTGGTGCGCCAACATCACGCTGCGTTCGTTCGGCGTAACTCCGAAGGACGAACTCGACGTCACGGTGTCAACGGTCGAACTGTCGGAGATGATCGCCGAGTCCCTCTCGGAGGGTCTGCTCGATCCCGAGGAGCACGGCCGGTTGACCCGCGCACTGCAGATTCGCACCCACGTCGTCCAGGACGTGGCGATTTCGCTCGCCGACATCCGGGCCGTTCCAGTGGCCGGACCCGGCCTGGGACCGGCGGTCGGGGCGATCGAACGGGCGCTGGTCGACACGGGCTACTCCCGCTTCCCCGTCACCGACGCCTCGGGCACGTTCATCGGCTACCTGCACATCAAGGACGTCCTGTCGCTGATGAACGACCCCGACGCCGTGCTCGATTCCTCCAGCGTGCGCCCGTTGCCGCGGCTCGCTGCTTCGCTCCCCGTGCCGGATGCGTTGACTCGATTGCGCCGCGACAACAGCCATCTGGCGCTGGTCACCACCGATGACCGGGTGACTGCGATGGTCGCGCTCGAAGACCTCGTCGAGGACCTGGTGGGGACGGTGCGCGACGGAACACACCGTGTCTGAGGCGGTTCTCGATCATCTGGTCCTCCCCGAAACGGACTGGAGCGACCGCGAACGTCGGCATCTCGAGCGCGTCGACGACTTCCTCGAGCCGCACCGGGAGCGCGCCCAGCGGGGTGAATCACACCCGGTATGGGACTTCCTGTTCAGCTACTACAGCCTGCGACCACGACAGTTGCGCCGTTGGCATCCCGGTTACGGCGTCGCCCTCGCCGGGCGGTCGGCGGACCGCTTCGTCGACCGCGCCGAATACGGCCGGCGCGGGCCGACCGTCACGGTCACGCCCGGGTACCTGCACTCGCGCGCTGAGACCGTGGCGTTCATCGCAGACTTGTTGCGCGCCAGCGCCGGTCGGCCAGCCCGACTGAACTGCTTCGGCATGCACGAGTGGGCGATGGTCTACCGGACCCGCGACGTGAGGCACGGTGGGGTTCCGCTCCGGCTCGGCGCCGCGGGCACCGACGCCGTGGTCGAATCCACGCCGCTGCGGTGCAGTCACTTCGATGCCTATCGCTTCTTCACACAACCCGCGGTGCCGCGAAACGCGGAGGTGTTGAGCCGTCAGACTCAGGTCGCCAGCGAACAGCCGGGCTGCGTTCACGCCAACATGGATCTCTACAAATGGTGTTACAAGCTTGGCCCGCTGGTGTCCTCGGAGCTGCTGATGAACTGTCTGGATCTCGCCGCGCAGGCGCGCGCCCTTGACATGCAGGCCAGTCCCTATGACCTGGCTGACTACGGGATCTCCCCGATCGCCGTCGAGGACGCCTCGGGGCGCACCGAGTACGTGCGGCGTCAACGCGACGTCGCCGAGCGGGCGGCGCCGCTGCGGACGGCCCTGCTCGACCGCTGCGGCGCGCTGCTCCTCGCGGTCGAAGGCGAGGACGAATGAGGTGTCGCCGCCACGGTGTTCTCGGCCGCCCTCCCCTGGCTCGCGGGCTGACTCGGGACGCCGACGGTGCCAACCGTTCCCCTGCCCGGCGCCGCGCCCGCCTCCTGACGCGTCCGACAGATCAACGGTCCCGCTAATACCCACGGGTAAGCTTGATCGACGCTTCGAGAGGAAACTCATGACAGAGCCCGCCCCGCTTCGCCCACGCGTGACCGATCGCGTGACCGTCGGAAACCTGCGAGTGGCACGTGTGCTGCACGACTTCATCAACAATGAGGCACTACCCGGCACCGGTGTGGACCCGGACAGCTTCTGGGCGGGCGCGGACAAGGTCGTCACTGACCTGGCGCCCAAGAACCAGGACCTGCTCGCCCGCCGCGACGACCTGCAGGCGCAGATCGACAAGTGGCATCGTCAGCGCGTCATCGGACCCTTCGACCACGCGGAGTACCAGCAGTTCCTCACCGAGATCGGCTACCTGCAGCCCGAGCCCGAGGACTTCTCGATCACCACCTCAGGTGTCGACGCCGAGATCACCAAGACCGCCGGTCCTCAGCTGGTGGTGCCGGTGCTCAACGCCCGCTTCGCGATCAATGCCTCCAACGCACGATGGGGCTCGCTGTACGACGCGCTCTACGGCACCGACGTGATCCCCGAGAGCGACGGCGCCGAGAAGGGCAGCGGCGGCTACAACAGGGTGCGCGGCGACAGGGTCATCGCCTACGCCCGCAAGTTCCTCGACGATTCGGTGGCACTGGCGTCCGGTTCCTACGTCGACGCCACGGGCTTCAAGGTCGATGACGGTCAACTGCTCGTCACCCTGGGCGACGGGCTGTCCACGGGACTGGCGAACCCGGACGAGTTCGCCGGCTACCTCGGCGAGTCGGACGCACCCACCTCGGTGCTGCTGGTCCATCACGGTCTGCACGTCGAGATCCTCATCGACCCCGATTCACCCGTCGGCTCGACCGACGGGGCGGGCGTCAAGGACGTCGTACTGGAGTCCGCCGTCACCACGATCATGGACTTCGAGGACTCCGTCGCCGCGGTCGACGCCGACGACAAGGTGCTCGGGTACCGGAACTGGCTCGGCTTGAACCGCGGCGACCTGACCGAAGAGGTCAGCAAGGGTGACAAGACGTTCACCCGCGTGCTCAACGAGGACCGCACCTTCACCGCGCCCGATGGCGGTGAGCTGACACTGCCCGGCCGCAGCCTGCTCTTCGTCCGCAACGTCGGGCACCTGATGACCAATGACGCGATCACCGACGCCGACGGCAACGAGGTGCCAGAGGGCATCCAGGACGCGCTGTTCACCGGCCTCGTCGCCGTGCACGGCCTCAAGGCCGACGACCAGAACGGTCCGCTGCTCAACAGCCGCACCGGCTCCATCTACATCGTCAAGCCCAAGATGCACGGTCCCGACGAAGTCGCCTTCACGTGCGAGCTGTTCAGCCGCGTCGAGGACGTGCTCGGACTGCCGCAGGCCACCATGAAGGTTGGCATCATGGACGAGGAACGGCGCACCACGCTGAACCTGAAGGCGTGCATCAAGGCCGCCGCCGACCGCGTGGTGTTCATCAACACCGGCTTCCTCGATCGCACCGGCGACGAGATCCACACCTCCATGGAGGCGGGCCCGATGATCCGCAAGGGTGCGATGAAGAGTCAGCCCTGGATCAAGGCCTACGAAGACGCCAACGTCGACACGGGCCTGGCAGCCGGCCTGTCCGGCAGGGCGCAGATCGGCAAGGGCATGTGGGCCATGACCGAACTGATGGCCGACATGGTCGAGCAGAAGATCGGCCAGCCCAAGGCCGGTGCCACTACCGCCTGGGTGCCGTCGCCGACCGGCGCGACGCTGCATGCGATGCACTATCACCAGGTCGACGTGTTCGAGGTGCAGAAGGAACTCGCAGGTCAAAAACGGACGACGCTCGACGAGCTGCTGACCATTCCCCTGGCCAAGGAACTCGCGTGGGCTCCCGAGGAGATCCGCGAGGAAGTCGACAACAATTGCCAGTCGATCCTGGGCTACGTCGTGCGCTGGATCGACGCGGGCGTCGGCTGCTCGAAGGTGCCCGACATCCACGACGTCGCGCTGATGGAGGATCGCGCCACCCTGCGCATCTCTAGCCAGCTACTGGCCAACTGGCTTCGTCATGGCGTCATCACGGAAGAAGACGTGAAGGCCAGCCTGCGGAGGATGGCGGCGGTGGTCGACGAGCAGAACGCGAAGGATCCCGACTATCTGCCGATGGCGCCGGACCCAGAGGCCAGCATTGCGTTCGAGGCCGCGCAGGAGTTGATCCTGTCGGGTGCCGCGCAGCCCAATGGCTACACGGAGCCGATCCTGCACCGCCGACGCCGGGAATTCAAGTCTCGCCATGCCAGCCAGTGACTAGACTTCGGCGGGGCCGGATGACAAGTCGACTCAACGAATACAGGGGTTAGGGATGGGCAGGCACAGCGTTCCCGACCCCGAGGACTCCTCGGACGCGGAGCCGAACGCCCGGCCGGAAGTTGGAGAGGGCCGTCCGGGGACCGGCCATCCATATCGCCAACCGCCCCAATACCCCGGTGGTGAACGGTATTTCGACGATCCGCGCGGCGGCTCGGACGACGATGGCTACGAAACCGACGACTACGACGACGGTTATGACGACGCCGACTACGACGACTATGACGACTACGACGAGGAGCCGGGTTTTAGAGCGCCGGGACAGGCGGCCGACAATTGGCAGCCCGATCCGCGCACCGCCGACGACTACTCGTATTTCGAGCAGCTCGAGCCGGCGACGCAGGCGTTCGCCTCCTCGCCCCCGCCGCCCAACCGCCCTCCCGCAGCCGGTCCGCAGCACGGCGGTGACTGGGATGGCGGCGAGTGGACCGGCAGCCACCGCGCGATCAAGGCGGGCAGGCGCGGCGTCAGCGTCGGTGTGATCGTCGCACTCGTCACGGTCGTCGTCGTGGTGGGCGGCGTCATCCTGTGGCGCTACTTCGGTGATGCGCTTTCTCATCGGACGCAGGCCGGCGCCGCCCGGTGCGTGTCCGGTGACGTCGCCGTCGCGGTCGTCGTCGATCCGTCGATCGCAGGTCAGATCGGGCCGCTCGCCGACAAGTACAACCAGACGGCCGACCCGGTCGGCGACAAGTGCGTGAAGGTCGGCGTCAAGTCCGCCGACTCGGACCAGGTGGTCAACGGCTTCGTGGGGCCCTGGCCCGGTGATCTCGGTGAGAGGCCCGCACTCTGGATTCCGGGAAGCTCGCTGTCCGCGGCCCGCCTCGAGGCGTCGACCGGCGGGAAGACCGTCAGCACGAGTCGCTCGCTGGTGACATCACCGGTCATGCTCGCCGTCCGGCCTCAGCTGAAGAGCGCGTTAGCCCAACAGAACTGGTCCACTCTCCCCGGCCTGCAGAACAATCCCACCTCACTGGAGGCTCTGGCTCTGCCAGGGTGGGGTTCCCTGCGGTTGGCGCTGCCACTGTCCGGCGACAGCGACGCCACCTACCTCGCCGCGGAGGCCGTTGCGGCTGCCTCGGCGCCACAGCGGGCGCCAGCCACATCGGGGGCCAACGCCGTCACGGCGCTGATTTCCGGCCAGCCGAAACTCGCCGACACCAAGGCGTCGACGGCGATGGACGCGCTGGTGCAGGACGACGATCCGGCCTCCTCTCCGGTTCACGCCGTCGTAGCCACCGAACAGCAGATCTATCAACGAGGGTCGTCGTTGCCCGACGCCTCGAACAAGCTCGCGTCGTGGCTGCCGCCGGGGCCGACGGCAATGGCGGACTACCCGGCCGTTCTGCTCTCGGGCACGTGGCTCTCCCAGGAACAGGTAAGCGCGGCAAGCGAGTTCGAGCGTTTCCTGCACAAGCCGGAAGCCCTGGCCGAGCTCGCCAAGGCGGGGTTCCGCTCCGATGGCGCCGAGTTGCCGAAGAGTGACGTCACCGACTTCGGCAACCTGGGCGAACCGCTGTCGGTGGGCGACGACACCGTGCGCACCACCCTGGCCAACCTCGTCAGCACACCCGCGCAGAATCCCGCCGTCACGATCCTCCTCGACCAGTCGATGACCGTCGACGAAGGCGGCGAGTCCAGGGTGGCCAACGTCGCCGCAGCGCTCAGCGCGCGAGTAAAGGCGCTGCCGCCGAGCTCGGATGTCGGCTTGTGGACGTTCGACGGTGTCGCGGGGCGATCCGAGGTGTCTAGCGGACCGCTCGACGAGCTCGTCGGTGGTCAGCCACGGTCGTCTGTACTCACCAACAACCTCAACGGGCAGGTGGCGTCCAACGGCGGCGCGGTGTCGTTCACCACCCTCAGGCTGGTGTACAACGACGCCGTCGCGAACTTCCGTGAGGGCCAACCGAATTCGGTGCTGATCATCACGGCTGGACCGCACACCGATCAGTCACTCGACGGCGCCGGTCTGCAGGACTTCGTCCGGCAGACCTTCAACCAGGGCAGGCCCGTGGCGATCAATGTCATCGACTTCGGCAGCGACCGCGACCGCGCCACGTGGGAAGCAGTCGCGCAGACGACGGGTGGCGACTACCAGAACCTGAACAGTTCGGCGGGCCCGGAGCTCACCACGACCCTGGCGACGATGCTCGGCTAGTCCTGGGTCGTTTCTTCGGATGCGGTAGTTGGCGCTTCGGTGTCCGGTTAGCAGGTGGTTCCGACAGTGCTGTCTGGCGGTGGGTTTGTCCACAAACGCTGTTTCATCCGACAGTCCGGGGTTTGGGGGTGGTCAGGGTGAACACCAATAGGCGACCGCTCTACGGACTGCCTCTTCGAGATGGTGGTGCGCGATCGTGATCGGCCACCGGTGGAGATCTCTGCCCAGTGGGCAATATCGCCTAGCGAGCCTATAGGGAGGCTGACATGCGGACCGAGGTGATCGTGGTCGGAGCCGGCCCGACCGGCCTGATGCTGGCCAGTGAGCTCACGTTGGCCGGGATACCGGCCGTCGTGTTGGAAAAGCAGCGCACGCGGAGCGCACAGTCCAGGGCACGCGGGCTGCAACCACGAACCGCCGAGGTACTCGACCTGCGTGGGCTGCTGGATCCGTTGCTCGACCGCGCGCTGCCCGGCGGCGAATTCGGCGGCCATTTCGCCGGGCTTCCGGTCGAGTTGGACTGCCGGCCATGGCAAACCCGCCATCCTTACCCGGTCGCCATCCCACAGGCCCGGCTCGAGGATTTCCTCGAACAGCGCCTCGTCAGCCAAGGCGTACCGGTGCTTCGCGGACACGAGGTGTCGGCGGTCGAGCAGGTCGCCGACGGCGTCACCGCCGGCGACATTAGGGGCAGTTACCTCGTCGCGTGCGATGGCGGGCACAGCACGGTCCGCAAGCTGCTGTGTATCCCTTTCCCCGGCACCGCGGGCAACATACGGGCCGTGGTCGCGGACATCACCCTCGCGTCCCAGTCCGCCGCGGTACCCACCACGTCCCGACATTTCAGCCAATACATCAAAATCGCCGGCGGATTCTCCAGCATCCTGCACCCCATCGAGGGGGATCTGTACCGGTTGGTTTTCGGCAAGCTCTCCGGCGAAAGCCCAGCTCGCGATGTGCCCGTCGCTGCCGAGGAGGTCCGCGAAGCGCTGCTGGCGGTATACGGGCCCGAGACGGAACTAGGCGAGCTGCGCGAGGCATCCCGGTTCAGCGACGCCGCACGCCAGGTTGCGCGCTACCGCGAGGGGCGGGTGTTCTTCGCCGGAGACGCGGCCCACATTCACCTGCCGTTCGGCGGCCAGGGCGTGAATCTCGGTATTCAGGATGCTGTCAATCTGGGCTGGAAACTCGCCGCGTCGGTGCGCGGGTGGGCACCGGAGGGGTTGCTCGACAGCTATCACACCGAGCGGCACCCCGTCGCCGCCCGGGTACTGCACAACATCCGCGCACAGGGCGTGATCATGAACCCGAGTCAGGACAAGGACCTCGCCGCAGTCCGCGACATGTTCACCGATCTGCTCCGGCTGCCCGAAGCCAACCGCTTCATTTCGGGGATGATGTCGGGCCTCGACCTGAAGTATCCCGGGCTCGGCCCGCGCATGATCGACCTGGACCTGACCACCCGGGATGGCCCGACCCGAGTGAGCCGGTTGATGCACTCCGGCCGGGGGCTGCTGCTTTCTCTCGACGACACACCAAGGTCGATCGACCGCTGGGCCGACAGGGTCGACCACGTCACCGCCAAGGCCGATGAAGACATCGACGCCGTCCTGATCCGGCCCGACGGCTACATCGCCTGGTCCGGCACCGACCGGCAACCGCTCGAAACCGTCCTCGCCCGATGGTTCGGCTGAGTGTGGGGTCTGGCTATGTGAGTGGTCCTGCGCCACGGCGACACCTTATTTCGACAGCTAACAAATCAGACGTTCGACTTCGAGCATCACGGTTTGACTGGTGACGCGGGCGCACAGGACGCATCCACGACAAAGGCGAACTCGACCGAACCCCTCAGTAGACGTGGCTCATGCCGTGAGGCTCGTCGACCCCACAGGGCCCCAACGCAACGCCGTCGAATCAGTTCCTCCTGCGCCGAGTGGTCAACTGACGAGATCCAGGGCGGCCCGGACGATACTGTCGGTGTCCATCCCGTGGTAGCGGTAGACCTCCTCCAGAGAGCCGGCCTGACCGAACCGGGTGACACCGAGTGCGGCGCCGTTGACGTCGTTGATGCCGGTGAGGAACGTCAACGCGTGGGGGTGACCGTCGAGCACCGTCACCATCGGCGCAGCGCGATCGGCGGAGAACACCTGATCGAGGATCCACGTAGGTGCTTCGGCGAGGCCACGTCGGCTTTGCATGGCATCGAACAACAAGCAGGGACTGGTAACGCAGATGACGTCGGCCCCGATCCCGAGATCGGCGAGACGATCTGCGGCGCAGAGTGTTTCGGTCATCAGCGCACCCATTCCGACAAGCGTCACGTCCGCGGTGTCTGCGCGGCGCAAGGCGTATGCGCCCGCGACGACCTGTCGTCGACGCCGTTCCCTGGCGGCGGGATCCTCGGGCACCGACGCCAGGGTCTGATCGACGGACCGCGTCGACAATCTCAGGTAGGACGAGGCACCGTCCGGGCGTCCCAGTCGCGAAATGCAGGACAGCAGGGTCCATTCCACGTCGATGGCGAACGCCGGCTCATAGCTCGTGCAACCGGGCTGCTCCAGGCCGATCGACGGCGTCTTGATCGACTGGTGTGCGCCCCCTTCGGCCGCAAGCGTCACCCCCGAAGGGGTTCCCACCAGGATCGACTGTCCACCTGCGTAGATCCCGTAGGACCACGGTTCCAGCGCGCGTTCGACGAACGGGTCGTAGAGGACGCCGATCGGGAAGAGGGGCTGACCCCACCGACTCCAGGTGGCGCCGAGCTCCCCGATCAGACCGACGAGATTGGTTTCGGCGATCCCCAGTTCCACGTGTTGGCCGGAGGGCTTTTCGCGCCAATGTACGACCGTGTCGGCGTCGTCGTCGAACCAGTCACGGCGCTCGTTCGGCGACCACACCCCCACCTTGTTGAGCCAGCCGGCGAGGTTGGTCGTCGAGCTGACGTCGGGACTCACGGTGACCACCCGGCCCGCGATCTCCGGGGCGTCCCGGGTCAGATCAAGCAATGCGCGACCGAGTGCAGCTTGGGTGTTCGACGTGCCCGACGGCGTGCGCCCGATGTCGGTCGGCACTGGAGGAATCGTGACGGTCGTCGGGCTCGCGCGTCTGAGTCGATCACCGGTGGCACGACACAGCCGCCCGGCGGGGCCGTTCGGGTCGAATCCGCGCCATGGCCTGTTGCTGTCCACGCCGAGGCTGGTGGCCAGCTCGTCGTACTGCGCCACCGAGAGAAGTGCCGAGTGATTCTGCGGATGCCCCTCCGTCGGTAATCCATGGCCCTTGATGGTGTAGGCGATGATGACCGTGGGGCGCGTGTCGTCGATCTGCCCGTATGCGGTTCGCAGGGTGTCGAAGTCGTGCCCGCCGAGATTGCGGATCGCCGCCAGCAGGGTCTCGTCGTCGAGTTCGGCGAGCAGCGCGGCCAGCGCCTCACCCTCGGCGTCACCGGGCAGCCGCATGCGCAATTCCTGGGCGTCGCAACGCAAGAGCCGCTGATATTCCGCGTTGGGCATGTCGACGATGCGGGCCCGCAGGGCGGAGCCTCCCGGTCGGCTGAACAGTGACCCGAGCAGCCGGCCGAACTTCGCCGTGATCACCTGCCAACCGGCGGCCTCGAACATCCGCTCCAATCGTTCGGCGGCGATGTGGGGCACCACTCGATCCAGCGACTGGCGATTCATGTCCACGATCCACACGATCTCGCCGAACTCGGACACCCCTGGATCGAGTATTGCCTCCCAGACGGCGCCTTCGTCGAGCTCCGCATCACCGACCAACGAGTACTGCCGACCGAGTGCTGCACCAGAGGACCGGTCAGCCCCGATCAGTCCCTCGGGGTCGTCGAATCTCGAGTCGACGTAGCGGCGACTCATGGCCGCCCAGATCGGAGCCGTCGCACCTATTCCGACCGATCCGGTCGAATAGTCAACTGGGTCTGGGTCTTTGGCACGGCTGGGGTAGCTCTGCAGGCCGCCGAACTCGCGCAGGCGCGTCAGATACTTCTCGTCGAGTTCGCCGATCAGATAGTTGATCGCGTGCAGGACGGGAGATGCGTGTGGCTTGACCGATACGCGGTCACCCGCGCGTAGCTGTTCGAACCACAGCGAAGTCATGATCGAGCTCATCGAGGCGCAGGAGGCTTGGTGCCCACCGACCTTCAACCCGGATGAATTGGGCCTTACCCGGTTCGCATGATGAATCATGGCCGTCGCCAGCCACAGCACGCGGTCGCCGATCTCGGCGAGCGCGTCGCGCGCCGGAGTCGTCGGACCGGTGGTGTCGATCGCAATGATCATTGCAGCCCCTCGTTTGTGCAGAAGTCCCATCAACTTCATCAGTTGAGAACTGATCGCGCAATCAACATCGTCTAATCTGAGCAGAATGCACGCCGAAGAGGACGCGCCAACGAGGAGGCTGAACAGTATGCGCAACAAGCCGGCCGTCGTCGACGCCATCGACGCCCGCATCCTCACAGCCCTGACCGGAGATCCCCGGGCACCGGGCATCGCTCTTGCGGAGCGCACCGGGCTGTCGCGCAACACCGTGCAGGCGCGACTGGCGAAATTGGAGAGTGACGGCGCCCTGCAATCCTTCGAACGCAGAATCGATCCCGCAGCCGTCGGCTACCCCCTGGCCGCGTTCATCCTCGTCAACGTCACGCAGCGCAAGCTCGGCGCCATCGCGGTCGAGCTCGCGGCGATTCCCGAGGTTCTGGAAGTCCTCGGGCTCAGCGGCGCCGTCGATCTGCTCGTCAGGGCGGTCGCGCGCGACGCCGATGACCTATACCGCATCGCAGGCCGCATCCTCGACATCGACGGCGTCGAGAAGACGGCCACGTCCCTCGTCATGCGCGAACTCGTCGAGTTCCGGTTGACCCCGCTGTTGGAACGACACGAGTCCGGGTACCAGCCGCCCGCTTAGGCGAAGGCTTCCACCGGCGGGCAGGAGCAGACCAGGTTGCGGTCACCATAGGCGCTGTCGATTCGGCGCACCGGCGGCCAGACCTTGGGCCGGAACGCCTTTCCGAGCGGGTACGCCGCCTGCTCCCTGGTGTAAGGGTGGTCCCAGTCGGCCACGATCAGGCACTCGGCCGTGTGCGGCGCGCCACGCAGCGGGTTGTCTTCTGCAGTCCACAACCCGGCCGCGACATTGTCGATCTCGGCGCGAATGGAGATCATGGCCTCGCAGAAGGCGTCCACCTCGGTCAAACTCTCGCTCTCCGTGGGCTCGACCATCAACGTGCCCGCGACGGGGAAGCTCATCGTCGGCGCGTGGAAGCCGTAGTCCGCCAAGCGCTTCGCCACGTCGTCGACGGTGACGCCAGTGCTCTTGGTGATGGGCCGCAGGTCGAGGATGCACTCGTGGGCGACCATCCCGTCCTCCCCCGTGTAGAGCACCGGGTAGTACTCGTCGAGGCGGCGGGCGACGTAGTTGGCCGACGCGATCGCAGTGAGCGTCGCGGCGCGCAGTCCGGGCGCCCCCATCATGCGGATGTACGCCCACGTGATCGGCAGGATCGACGCCGACCCGTACGGGGCGGCAGACACGGTGTAGGTGTCGGTCAGTTCATCCGCCAACGGGTGCCCCGGCAGGTACGGAGCAAGGTGGCTGCGCACCGCGACGGGGCCGACGCCCGGACCCCCGCCGCCGTGCGGGATGCAGAACGTCTTGTGCAGATTGAGGTGGCTGACGTCGCCCCCAAACCGGCCAGGGCGGGCCAGCCCGACGAGGGCGTTCAGGTTGGCGCCGTCGACGTACACCTGGCCGCCGACGTCGTGCACGGCCGCGCAGATCTCTTCGACGTCGTGTTCGAAGACGCCGTGGGTCGACGGGTAGGTGATCATCAGCGCAGCCAGCCCGTCGCCGTGTTCGGCGACCTTGGCCCGCAGATCGTCGAGGTCGACGTCGCCGTTCTCGCGGCAGGCCACCACCACCACCCGCATGCCCACCAACGCAGCCGATGCCGCGTTGGTGCCGTGTGCGCTCGAGGGGATGAGACAGATGTTGCGTTGCGAGTCGCCACGGCTCAGGTGATAGGCCTGAATGGCGAGCAGGCCCGCGTACTCCCCCTGCGAGCCGGCATTCGGTTGCAGCGAGACCGAGTCGTACCCGGTGAGCTGAGTCAGCCAGCCTTCGAGGTCGGAGATCAGCTTGCGCAGCCCCGGCGTGTCCGAAGCGGGCCCGAACGGATGCTGGCGGGCGAACTCGGGCCAGGTGATGGGCTCCATCTCGGAAGCGGCGTTGAGCTTCATCGTGCAAGACCCGAGCGGGATCATGCTGCGGTCCAGCGCGATGTCCTTGTCCGCAAGGGAACGGAGGTAGCGCATCATCTCGGTCTCGGTGCGATGACGCGTGAATGCTGGGTGCGTCAGGAAGGCCGAAGTGCGCGTGGCGATTTCCGGCCCGGCCCAGTGATGGCCACCGCGCGTGGCGCCGAAGGCGGCGAGGACGTCCTCGACGTGGGCGGCGGTGGTGGCCTCGTCACAGGACACCGAGACGTGATCGCCGTCGACCAGCCACACGTTGATGCCACCGGCCTTGGCCGCCGCGCGAACGTCCTCGGCGCGGCCGGGGACGCGCGCCAGCACGGTGTCGAAGAACGCGTCGTGCACCACCTCGATGCCTGCGTCGTGGAGCCCGGTGGCGATGGCGACGGCGTTCCCGTGCACCTTGTGAGCGATCGCGGTCAAGCCGTCGGCACCGTGGTAACTGGCGTACATGGCCGCCATCACCGCCAACAGCACCTGCGCCGTGCAGATGTTGCTGGTGGCCTTGTCGCGCCGGATGTGCTGTTCGCGGGTCTGCAGTGCGAGCCGGTACGCGAGCGATCCGTCGGAATCCACCGATACGCCGACCAGGCGACCGGGCAGCTGACGGGCCTGCTTGGTGTGCACCGCGAGGTAACCGGCGTGCGGTCCACCGAATCCCATCGGCACGCCGAAGCGTTGGGTGGTCCCGAAGGCGACGTCTGCGCCGAGCTCCCCCGGGGGGGTGATCAGCGTGAGTGCCAGCAGATCGGCGCCGACGGCCACCAGCGCCCCGCGATCGTGGGCCCGGGCAATCAGGTCGGCCCAGTCGAGCACGGCGCCGCTGCCGCCGGGTAGCTGGACGAGCACACCGAAGAACTCGCCGTCGGGCAGGCCCTCCCGCAGGTCTGCCGTCACGATCTCGATGCCGAGCGGTGCCGCACGAGTGGCGAGCACCGCGGCGGTCTGCCGGTAGACGTCGCGGTCGACGACGAGCGTGTTCGCCGCACCCTTGGCGGCGCGGTGCATGAGCGTCATCGCCTCGGCGGCGGCGGTGCCCTCGTCGAGCATCGACGCGTTGGCCACCTCCAGACCCGTCAGCTCCTCGACCATCGTCTGGAAGTTCAGCAACGCCTCGAGCCTGCCCTGGCTGATCTCCGGCTGGTACGGGGTGTAGGCCGTGTACCAGGCGGGGTTCTCAAGTATGTTGCGGCGCAACACCGCCGGTGTCAGCGTGTCGAAGTACCCCTGTCCGATCATCGAAACGGCGACGGTGTTCGCGTCGGCCATGGCGCGCAGTTCCGCGAGGGACTGTTCCTCCGACGCAGGCGGGGGAAGCTGGTCGAGTCCCGGCGCCACGCCCTCGGCGTCCTGAGCATCCAGAATGCCCGCGGGCAGCGCCTTTTCGGCCAGCTCGCCGAGGGTGTCGACCCCGATCACCTTGAGCATGGTCGCGATCGCGTCGGCATCCGGTCCGATGTGCCGGTCGGCGAATCGCGGCATGTGGTGCTCATTTGCAGGATGGGGATGAGTACCGGACACGAGAGGGCCTCTCAAACGTCAGAGCGGTCCTCTCCCTCTGTCGTCGACCCGTATCGGGCGCCTGAGAGTTTCGGCGTGTCGGCTATGGCCGAAGCTGCCTTTCCCCATGGGCGGGCGAAGTCGAACTCGCCACTTTCCAGAGGCATCGTGGCCCTACGCGGTCCTGGTGCCTGAGAGGTTGACGGAGAGGTGTTGCTCCTTCGGCGCCCGTGGCTGGCGGCCACGGAACTCTCCCGCGCGGGGGCGATGCATCGCTGAGTCTACCCGGACGGTGGACTCGGGTTCAGCTCAGCCGATCTTGCGGTCGCGGTGCTTGCGTCGCGAGGCGAGTTCGTCTTCGGGGCTGGGGATGGATTCGCCACCATCGGCGCGTTCGCCGGGGAAGTCCGCGATGGCCCCGGTCAACTCCCGCATGGCGCCCGACACCGCGATGCCGAAGACGCCCTGGCCACCCTGTAAGAGGTCGACGACCTCTTCGGCGGACGTGCACTCGTAAACCGTGGTGCCGTCGGAGAACAACGTGATGTTGGCGAGGTCTTTGACGCCCCGCTGACGTAGGTGATCGACCGCGACCCGGATGTTGTGCAGCGA
>NZ_JAVROT010000381.1:0-4051 GCF_032162605.1 Mycobacterium sp.
GACGTCGCGGTTGGTCATGCCGGACGAGACCAGGTCTGCTACCCGCTGTTCGGGAGGCGTCAGTACCGAACCGCGCGCCGGATCGACATTCGTCCGATCGATCTCGTTGCGCGCTCGGGCTGCCCAGAGTGAAGCCCCCATCCTGTCGAATTCGCGCAACGCCTCCGCGAACGTCTCGGCAGCGGCTTGTTTCAAACGCTTGCGGCGTTGCAGCTGGCCGAGCAGAAGAAGGGTGCGTGCCCGGTCGAACGGCATTTGCAGACGGTCGTGCTCCGCCATGGCCCTGGTGACCGTGCGCATCGCCTCGTCGAGATCGCCCTTGGCGGCCCACCACATGGCACGACACCGAGCACCGACCGCCAGCAACCACGGCCGGTCCAACCGCTGGCCGTCGGCCTCCAGCTTCTCGATCAAGGGCTCGGACGCGGCGATGTGGCCCACGTTGATCAGCGCTTCGATGGCGTCGGGGGCGTAGTCCTTGTTCCTGATCTCGGCGCCGGGCAGTGTGTCGAACGCGTCGACGAGCGGCTGAAGGACCTTCTGCGCGTCTTCGTAGTTCGCCATCGATACGTCGACGAAGCCCAGAATCGTCATCGCCCGGAGCGCGAGCTGGGGTGTACCGCATTCGAGCGCGATCGCAAGCGCGGCGTTGGCGTCGCTGCGGGCATCCGCCGCACCACCCAGGTGGGCCGCCACCGTAGCCCGCATCGCAAGTGCCACGCCCCGAATATGTTGGGTGTCAATGTGTTCGGCACGCTCCATGGCCTCTTCGGCGACCGCCTCCGCTGCGGCGAAGTCACCGCGCCATACTTCGGAAAGCGCGCTGCTGGCGGCAATCGACATGACGTCGTTCTCGGCTCCGCGTTCCAGGTAGAGCCGCTTGATGTCGATCGTTCCGATTCGCGCCTCCTCCAGCTTGCCCGTCCACGCGTCGGTGAACACCCTGACCGCGCTGGCCCGAAACTGAATGGGGACGTCGTCTTCGAGATCTTCCAAATCGAGTGCGCGCTGCAGACTCTGCTCGTCGACGCCGTCGCCGCGCAAGCACTTCGCCAACACCAACATTGCAAGCACCTGACTGGTCGGCCCGGGCATGGACAGGCCGTCGGCGTGCTCCAACGCCTGCTGGGCTTGACGAACGGAGTCGTCCGCCTTGCCGCAATAGGTGTACGCGAAGGACGACAGCAGCAGGCTCCGCACCATCAGGACGTGGTCGCCATCTGCGTCGTTGAGCGCGCCGTCGAGCAGGTCGATGGCTTCGAGCAGGCTGTCGTCGTAGATCCGAATGGCTGCCAGCAGATTCAAGGCACTCGCGCGCAGAGGGCCAGGCGCAAGCTCGTCCACGGTCGACTTGAGCAACTTGTCGGCGCGTTCGGACTCGCCTGCGCGAAAGTGGTGCTCGGCGCACCGGATTCGGCGCTTCGGTGTGTCGCCACCCAGGTTGATGGCGAGGTCCAACAGCTCGGCGGCGGCTGCCGGCGCGCCCCGTGCCCAGGCTGAGTCCGCAGCGGTGTCGAGAGCCAACAGCGTCGAGGGCTCCGCGCTGGACGCGGCCAGCGCGAGGTGCCGCGCACGGAGCTCGGGCTGCACGACGATCTCAGCCAAGGTGCGATGCATGTGCCTGCGACGGACGGGTCCTACGACGCTGTACACGCCGCGCGCGAGCAGCGGGTGGCTAAAGCGGACGCGGTTGCCGTCGATCTGAACGATGCCGTCGCTCTCCGCCACCTCGAGAAGCTCGACGACGCGCTCGGTGGTCTGGTCGCTGGCTTCGGCGAGTGCGTCGACCGTCGGGGTGCCGACGCAGGCGGCCGCCAGCAGCACGGTGAGAGTCTCGTCGCCGAGCTGGTCCAGTCGGGCGCGCACCAGGTCGGACAACGAGCCCGGCAGGTCGGTCTCCAAGCCGGTTGACCGGTCGCCCATCGAGCGTGCCAGCTCGAGTGCGTAGAAGGGGTTCCCGCCGGATATCTCGTGGATCCGCACGGTCGTCGGCCGAGGGAAGGTGCGACCGAGGCGGGTGGAGATCATCTCGCGCAGCGCGCCGAGGCTGAGCGGGCTGACGTGCACGCGTTCCACCCCGTCCAGCCGGTTCAGCTGCAGCCACGCGGCGCCATGTCCTGCGGCGGCATCGGTGCGCTCGGTGACCACCACCCCGATGCGTCCCTTGAGGCGGCGTGCGGCGAATGCGACGACTGCCCGGCTCGACGGGTCCAGCCATTGCACGTCGTCGATTGCCACGAGCAGCGGTGCGCCGGATGAAAGCTTGTCGGCGAGGCTGAGGAAGGCGGACGCCACCACGCGTTCGTCGGTGGCTGGACCCGTCTGTTCGTCTCGGGACATCACTCTGTCGATGGCCACCCGCTGCACGTGGGGCAGGCTCGCCAGTTCCTCTGGGCGCACGCTGTCCAGCAGGTCCGCCAACGCGCCGTACGCCATACCCGATTCGGCTGCGCCTGCCAGGGCCGACAGCACCTGAAATCCACGTTCTCGCGCCTGCTTCGCGGTCGCCGACCAGAGCGAGGTCTTGCCGATCCCCGCCTCGCCCTCGATGACGAGCACTGACGGGCGAATTTCGCTGGACTCGAGAAACGCGGCGACGGCGCATGACTCCGCCGTCTGTTCTGTCCCAGGCTGCATGATCCCCCCGCCGACATTTCTCCCCAACCGTCAATTATTCCTATCTTCGCAGACGGCAAACATGTATTCGCGCGCAATGACCGCAAACGACAACAAGAACACTTCCGGCAAAGTCAGCTGAACGGCTTGCGCGCGTCGATCCGTCGCGAGCCGGTGCCAGCACCTCGCCAGATGCGGGCGATCCAGTCGGCGTCCTCGTCGGTGACCAGGTTGCCCATCACCCGGACGGCCACCTCCATGAGGAAGTGCGAGCGCATCGCGATGGGCCCGACGGTCGGCAGGAAACGGGGGATGGTGAGCAACAGGGCCAGCCGCCGCGCGACGGAGAACCCGTGGGCGTAGTGCCGATGCAGTTCGGCGGGCCACGCCTGGGACAGATCGCCGGTGCCCAGCATCTCGGCGGCCAGCCGACCGGTCTCGAGTCCGTAGTCGATGCCCTCGCCGTTGAGGGGGTTGACGCAGGCCGCGGCATCGCCGATCAGCATCCAGTTGGGCCCTGCGACACCGGACACGGCGCCACCCATCGGCAACAACGCCGACAGCGCAGCACGTGGTTGGCCGACGAAGCCCCACTCGTCGCGTCGCAGGTCGGTGTAGTGCGCCAGGAGTGGACGCAGCGCCGCGTGGGCGGGCCGCTTCGAGGTGGCCAACGCGCCGACGCCGATGTTCACCTCCCCATTGCCGAGGGGAAAGATCCAACCGTAGCCGGGTAGCACCTCTCCGGCCGGCGAGCGCAGCTCCAGGTGTGAGGTGATCCAGGGTTCGCTGTTTCGCGGAGTGCCGAGGTAGCCGCGGATCGCCACGCCGTAGACGGTCTCCTTGTGCCACTCGCGGCCGAGCAGCCGGCCGAGCGTCGAGCGGGCGCCGTCGGCGACGATCAACTGCTCGCATCCGATGGTGTCGCCGTCCTCGAGCGTGACCGACGTCGCGCGACCACCTGAGTCGTGTTCCACGCCAACGGCTTTCAGTCCCAGCAGCATCTTCGCTCCGTCGTCGACGGCCACGGAGCGGATGCGTTCGTCGAGTTCGGTGCGGGGAACGGCGCTGCCAGTCGCCGGGAACGACGGGCCCGGCCACTCGATCTCCACGTCGGCGCCGAAGCCCGACATGCGCAGGCCGCGGTTGCGGACCTTGGCGTCGAGCCACGGTCCGAGGCCCAGCAACTCCAGTTCGGCTACCGCGCGGGGGGTGAGCCCGTCACCGCAGGCCTTGTCCCGCGGGAACTGCTGACCGTCGATCACCAGCACGTCGCGGCCCTTGCGGACGGCCCACGCAGCGGCGGCGGAACCGGCCGGTCCGGCGCCGATCACGACCACGTCGGCTTTCTTGCCATCCCGGGTCGCTTCGCTCCTGCCCTCCGCCGTCGATTTACCCCGGGTCGCTTCGCTCCTGCCCTCCGCCGCGGTGTCCACAC
>NZ_JAVROT010000382.1:0-9674 GCF_032162605.1 Mycobacterium sp.
GGAACGGCGAAGGCGACGAAGTGCGAGCCCTTGGCGGGGTCGAACCGGTTGACGGCCTTCACCAGTCCCAGCCTGGCGACCTGCGTGAGGTCCTCGATGTCCTCGCCGCGTCCGCCGTAGTGGCGCGACCTCACTGTGCATCGACAGATTAGCACTCTGATGTGGCGAGTGCTAAGAGAATTTCTGGAGTTTTTAGGCTCACTTTCCGCCGCTGAGCGGCCCGCGGTTTAACCGTGTGGCCGGACGGATTGCCGGCCGCGTCCGATCGCGCATCGCACATCAGTTCGCCTGCGTGCGTGGTCTTCTCAGTAACGTTGCGCAGGGCCCGTCAAGACAGGCAGTGCGCGGCTGGCGTCAGAGAACCTTCCATGTTGCGCTCGATCATGCGCAGAGCGGCCGAACACAGTTCGTCGTCGATATGGGCGACGGCGTCGCGCGCGATCACCACTTCGAAATGCCGAACGTAGGCGTCCAGCGCGGTGTAGAGGATGCATTGCTCGGTGACCTGCCCCGTGATGACTACTCGTCGCGTCCCAAGCTGGCCAAGCAGGTATCCCAACGGAGTCGAATAGAACGCGCTGTGGCGCACTTTCGTCAGGAATCGACAGCCCTCGTCAGGCTTGATTGGCTCCACCAGGTCCGGCCGTTCGCCGTTCAGCGCCGTACGGACCAGGTCGTCCCGCCCTGCGGTGAAGTCGCCGAAGATGTCGTTGACGTAGATCAGGTCGACCTCGTCGGCCTTCGCCTGATGAATGAGGTTGGTCAACGGCTCCACGATCAGGTCGACGTTGGGTACCAAGAGATCGGCATCGCGGTGCCGATATGCGTTGAGCATGTCGACCACGAGCACGGCGGTTTCGGACATCAGACGTTTATACCCGTTGTAATGGGACTTACCCGCCCGCAGGGATCTCTTGCCAATGCGCCGAGTTCGGTTCCAGTGCAAAGCATGTTGGCCCTCTCACGGGAGTCCTTTGCAATCGCATCTCGCTCCGCCCAAAGTCCACCGGCACGCGGGTCCTTATAGCGCCCCGGGGTTTTGGCGGGCGTGCGCGCGCGTGTTCCATACGTGTAGTTCCAGGCGCCCGGCCATGATGTCCGCCGCCGCCAGGGTGACAGAATCGTCTTGCGCGCAGGCGTGGGCACGTAGGCGTGTCAGCGCCTCATCGAAGGAGATATTTAGTTGCAACGACACCATCTCGGCTGCGACAGACACCTCAGACCGATTGAAGGGGTTATCGGGTTGGACCACGGCAGCCTCCGCCATCAAGGTGGCCTCGGCCGGCGACGGACACTTGGCAATGTCGACACGATGGCGTGGCCCATCACTTCGGCGCAGAGCTGAGCGTAGTTGAGCTGTTCATCGGTCAACGCGCCTGCGGTCCGTCGATACAGTTCTAGGACACCGAGGGAATGCTGCGGGCCGGGCATCGGAAATGCGAACACCGCCTCTACTCCCAGGTCCTGAACACCGGCACTGAACGTCAGCCAGCGGTGGCGTGGTCCTGGGGCGTCGATGCGCGGACACAGCTGCGGCCACTGCGAGCTGTACGCGTCCAGGCACGGACCCTCTCCCACGGCGAACTGCAGTTCGTCGATCCGCTCAGCCACGGAGTTGGTGGCATAGACCAGTTCACGTGATTGCGACGACATCAGCGCGGCGACCGCCCCGCCTTCGACACCGGCCAGCCGCGTCGCCGTCTCGCACAGCGCGCTCAACTCGGTGAATAAGGATCTTTCCGACGGCAGGTCTGTGTGCACCGAGTCCGCGGGTTCGGCATGTTGATCGTGGCCGGGCCGCTCTTCGTCGTGCGCGTTGCCCACTACGGCGGCCGCCGGTCCACGTTCACCGGCGAGACGTTCGGGCCACAAATGGCGGCGATGCGAATGCATCCCGCGAAACGGCGCTTCAACGATGCCCTGAGCCGCGGGTCACGGAGATCATGGCCATCTCTTACCCCGACCCAAGTCGGCAAAACGTCGCAGAGACGCCGATGCAGAACTTGTTCTTGGCCAGCGCCGCGGCACAGGTCACCTCGGCAGCCGTAGAACTTATCCCGATGGTAGATACCGCGGGCATCTTGCTGCTCGAGAAGGGCGGCAAGTTCCAATCGCTCGCGACGACCACCGAGCTGCCACATCAGCTCGACATTCTGCAGATGACGTTCGGGGAAGGGCCGTGCGTTCAAGCTGCATTGGCTGACACGGTCGTGCGGACCGACGACTTTCGTGCCGACACACGCTGGCCTCAGTACTCCCCGCGGTCGCAGCGATCGGCGTGCTCAGTGGCTTGTCGTTGAAGCTGTATACCGCCGAGCGGTCCGCCGGGGCACTCAACTTGTTCGGCTATCAACCCGGGACGTGGGACGTCGAAGCCGAAACCATCGGCACTGTGCTCGCCGCACACGCGCCGCGGCGATCGTCGCCGGTCAGACGCAACGCCAACTGCAAGCCGCCCTCCTGAGTCGTGACCGCATCGACCAGGCGAAGGGAATCATCATGGAGCGCTACGGGGGTAGACGCCGTGCGCGCGTTCGACATGCTGCGTCAGCTGAGCCAGGAAGGCAACGCCAAACTCACTGACATCGCCAAGCGCGTCATCGATACCCCCGTGAGTTGATCGAACCGCCTTGGCAAGGGAAGCAGTCAGCCGGCTGAATCGTCGGGCGAGACGCTGCGCGTCGCACGAATCAGGCTGGGTCTGCGTTTATGGGTCAACATCACGGGTAAGTGACCAGAGCCGTCCGCTTCGCTAGAACCGCGAAGCACGTGCGCTTCGCCAGACCCCGAAGCAGTACCCAATCGCCAACAAGGTCGCTTAATGCCTGCGTCTCATCTGTCGAATTCCCGTCCTGGATCAACGTCGAAATTTGGAAAGCCAGTTCAGAAAGCAGCCCTTGCAATGGGCGCCGTCTTGGCCGACCTCGTCACGATGCCGGCTAGCCCGTGCGCACGGGAAACCGGGCGGAACCGACAACGCCGAACGGCCCCATCCGCTAACAGACCAACCCACGGCCAGCGCACCCATCAACGGCGCGCAACCGACCACTCAAGGAGAATGATGTACCTGCACACTCAGCAATTGATCAACGAGATCGCCGTCGACGAGCCGGATCCTGCCGCAGCCAATGCCCTGCAGGAGGGCCTCGGTGGCCAGTTCGGCGAGATGCGGACGATGATGCAGTACCTGTTCCAGAGCATCAACTTCCGCGGTGATGCCACCTCCAAGCCCTACAAGGATCTGCTCCAGGGCGTCGGCACCGAAGAGATCAGCCACGTTGAGCTCATCGGCACGACGATCTCGCGGCTGCTGGACGGCTCACCGGACTACAGCGGCAAGAAGACCGACCCGGTCGATCAGCCGGGTGCCAAGGGTGCGACACCACTGAAGATCGCGTTGGACACCAGTAACATCCACCACTACCTCGTCGGAGCACAGGGAGCCCTTCCCGTCGACGCGGCCGGCAACCCCTGGCTCGGCTCTTACGTATACAACAGTGGGAACCTGGTGCTCGACCTGTTGTACAACCTCATGTTGGAGTCGACGGGGCGCTTGCAGAAGTGCCGGATCTATCAGATGACGGACAACAAGACGGCCCGTTCCACGCTCGCCTACTTGATCGTGCGCGACCAGGCTCACGAGAATGCCTTCGCCAAGGCGCTGGAGAGCCTCGGAGTGAATTGGGGTGCGGCGCTGCCCATTCCGAAGACGAACGCCGAGCAGTTCCCGGAGGTCAAGAAACTCCTCGACATGGGGCTACAAAGCATCCAGTACACCTTCAGCTCCGATGACCAGAGCCAGGCGGCCAAACTCTACCGCGGGGCGTCACCGTCCAACGACGGAACCGAACTGAGTACTGCCGTAATGCCGGATGGTTTTCCGATGACCATCGCGCCCGAACGGCGCGAAGAGTTCGCGCCCGGTTTGGACAAGGAGCTGCTGGCGCTCATCCAGGCCACCGCCGAGGCCGAGATCGCGACCAACGGCGCAGCCAAGTAATAGGCGGGAGGCGGATGGGTCGGCGTCGGGACGTCACCGCCCGCTGTTCTGTCGATAACCGACGTTGCAGGCCACTTGTTCGAAAGATCGACCAATGAGAGGGCAGACATGACCAGCCATGAGCAGGACGACCGCGAGCATTCCTCCCAGGCCAATAGCGGCTCCAAGCAGGGTTTCGACCCGCGCGACACCGAGCACCCGGCCGGATCGAAGCAGGCCGCCGAGAACACCGACGAGGAGTCACCTAGCTAAGCCAGGATCCTAGCCCACTGCCGCCCGGCGGCCGGCGCTCCGATGAGTTTACGGATCCCTCTCGCCGCGCGAGGACTCGACGTCAACGCGGACCTTCTCCAGGTCGGCTGCGAAAGCCTCCAGGTCTGCACTGGTGAGGTGAGCGAATTTGGCAACATCGGTGATAGCCACGGAAGTTTGGCTCCTTTGGGGCGGGAATGTTCGCCCGCCATTGGGCGCCGGGCTGCGATGTGGTTCGGTCGGGCAGACGACCACCTCTAGCGGGCCCGATACGCAATGAACGCTTCCAGGGGCCGGAGGAGCCATGCGATCACTGGCCTTTACCGTCCTGCCGCCGTCGAAACACCACACGGCCCGACGGCTTACCGCCTTTCTCGAAGAACGGGACTGCAGAACGGGATCCACTGGGTGTGGTTTGAGACCAATCCGGACGGTGCATCAGCAGGACGTGGGTGCAAGTGCTCACGATTCGCGTCCCAGACCTCGGCGCTCCCCAGCGTTCCTCGCCGAACGGGGAAGTGTCCTACTGGCGTTCGGCCGCTCCTGAGATCCATGAACGGGGACGGACGCAGGTCGTGGCGCGCTACGCGTTTCGTTGTTTGCCGCGGCCCTCGCGGCTTCGCCGGTAGGCCCGCCGTCGAAAGTCCGTGAGCCAGCCCGGCAGCAACTCGACGCCAGGTGCGCAATGCAGTGCCGGATCGAAGGACACGTCGTGCGCCGGATCGTCGGTCGCTATGACCGCGTCGAGAGTCACGCGGCCGAGCGGCTGGAAACCGCCGGTTCCACTGGCCTGCTCGACGTCGATGTGCAGGCCGCCGCGCTCGATCACGCCGGAGATGGTATCCAGGGCCAGCCCGCTGCCGACCTCCGAGACGATCCGGGCCCGTACCCACCAGATGCCTTCCTGATATCCGAACGGCATCAGGCTGGACTGCCAAGCACCCGACCAGGACCTCACCGGTCGCAATACCACCCGGGTGACCAATCGTGATCCGGCCGAGGCCAGGAGCAGATCCCACGGCGTGGCCCAGGACGGTCCAGGCGGCAGCCGGAGTGCCAGTCCCACGATGTCGGGGCGTCGCCCGCTCAGGCCCACCGCCTTGGAGACCCGCCCGATGATCGGCGTTGACTCCACCGGTAATCCCACACCCGGCGGCGAGGTCCGTACCAGCGCCCCGCGCGCGAGAATGCCGACGGGATGAAACAGGCGGCGATGACGAAGAGCCGAGCCCCACTGAAAGGGCACCGCAGCGATCTCAGAGACGTTCACACCAGGATGTGTGCCCGCGGAGCCCGAGGGCAAACAGCTGGTCCCATCGCACCGAGGGGCCGCTCAGTGGCACCGCTCGTCGACGAGCGTAATGTCGCCGTCGTCGATTACTGACATTCTGCGAGCTGATGTTCCCGGTCCCCGGACCTCGTTGCGGTGCTATAAATCCGGTCTAGCCGTTGGGAACCACCACTCCTCGTTGAGAATTCGCTCCTGCGGCCGGTAAAGGCGCACCATGTAGTGCCGACCTGGCGTGATCGGCAGACAGTGGTCAGTCTGATCTCCACAGCCGCCGAACTGGATCACGGCCTTGCCATCGGCGCGCCCTTGGCGGTTAGGCCATTGAGGGAGTGCGCGTTCCGCACGTTCGGGGTGAAGTAGCCCTGCTCGTCGCGGGCACACACGCCACCTTGGCACTCAAGAAGTCTCGGATGTGCGCTTGTCCGAGGCTGCCTCGTCGGCTTCACGGGAGTAATTTGGGTCCGTCGCGAGTCGGCTGTGTCGTGCACTGTGCACGAAGTAGACCACCAGGCCCAGGACCATCCAGATGAGGAACCGGATCCAGGTCGCTGCGGGCAGGTTCAGCATCAGGTACAGCGCGGTGAGCACCGCGAGCACGGGAACCACCGGGACACCCGGGCAACGGAAGGCGCGCTTCAGATCAGGGCGGGTGCGCCGCAGCACGATGACCCCGATGGCGACGAGCACGAACGCGAACAACGTTCCGATGTTGACCAGTTCGGCGAGTTCGGATAGCGGCACGAAGGTTGAGATCACCGCCACTACGACCCCGGTCAGCATCGTCGTGCGCAGCGGAGTGCCGAACCGCGGGCTCACCTTGGAAAAGGTTGCGGGCAACAGTCGGTCCCGGCTCATCGCGAAGAAGACGCGGCTCTGACCGAGCATCAGCACCATCATGACGGTCGTCAGTCCAACCAGAGCTCCGATGGAGATCACGGTCGCGAAGGCAGGGTGGCCGACGGAACGAAACGCCTCCGCGAGGGGAGCGTCGACCTTGATGTCGGTGTACTTCACCATCCCCGTCACCACGAGAGAGACCGCGACGTACAAGACGGTGCAGATGCCAAGCGAGGCGAAGATTCCGATGGGCATGTCCCGCTGCGGGTTCTTGGTCTCCTCGGCGGCGGTCGCGACGATGTCAAACCCAATGTAGGCGAAGAAGACAAGGGCGGCACCCGTGAAGATCCCGCTGACGCCGAACGCGCCGGGCGACAGGCCGAAATCCTGCAACAACGACGGGGTGGCCTCCGCGCCCGCGGCGGTAGGCGAGCCCGAAGGCGGCACGAAGGGCGAGTAGTTGCTCATCTTGATGAAGAAGAGTCCGGCGATGATCACGAACAGCACGATGGCGACCTTGATGACCACGAACACGAAGTTGACATGAGAGGAGACTTGATGCCGACACAGAGCACCGCGGTGAGGATCAGCACGATGGCCGCAGCTACCAGGTTGTGCCCCTCCCCGTACGCGAAGCCGGGGACGGTAATGCCAACGCCGTTCGTCACGTCGGCGAAGTAGCTCGACCACCCCACGGCGACCGTGCTGGCCCCGAGGGCCAGTTCCAGGATCAAGTCCCAACCGATGATCCAGGCGACGAGCTCGCCGAGGCTTGCATAGGAGAAGGTGTACGCCGAGCCGGCCACCGGCACGGTACTGGCGAACTCCGCGTAACAGAGCGCGGCCAGTCCACACGCGATGCCCGAGAACACGAACGAGAGCGCGATGGCCGGTCCGGCCTTCTCTCCTGCGGCCTCTCCGGTCAGCACGAAGATGCCGGTGCCCAGGATTACTCCGACGCCGAACACCGTCAGCTGTAGGGGTCCGAGCTCCTTGCGCAGTTGATGTTCGGACTCCTCGGTGTCTGCGATGGACTGCTCGACGGTCTTGGTGCGCGTGAGGTTCATCAGAGCTTCCCCGTTCCATCGCAGCCGCCTGGTGCCCGAATCGAGTGATCGGGAAATTGGCTGCAAGGGGGCATGCCCGTCGTCGAGCCTAAGCAAACGAATCGCGCCGCCTCTGTGCGATCGGCAGCTGGACCGGCGGATATCGACGCGGTCACGGATGGATACCGTTCAGGGATCACTGATCCCTCTAGCCCCATTGTTCACTATCGTCACATCGGTCAGCTGTTGACGTCACTGCGACGTCCCGCCCGTGAAAGGTGCGACATGTCGCCGCGTCCCCGAATCGCATCATTGGTGTCGTTGGCAGCCGTCATGGGACTCAGCGTGGCGATGGGTGTCGCGCCGCCGGCTAACGCCGAGCCATGTGAAGGCGCTGCCGCGCAAGCGCAGCCTCTTGCCACTCAGGCCTTCGAGATCCCGAGCCCATCCCGGCTGGCACCGTTCAACCGCCCGATCGGGCACAAGCCCACCGGCGCGAATGACGCGTCGCCCCTACCCAAACTGGGCCTCTTGCCCGCGCTTCTCAAGGCGCTCACTCCAGCCCCCCGCTCCGCGCCGGTGCAACAGCAAGCGGCGGTGGTGCCGTCGCCGAATCCCAACGGCGCGGCGACGCAACAGGTCCCTGCAGCGCAACAAGCGCCGGCGGCAGCTCAACCGGCAGCCGTACCGGTGCCGGCCAACCCGGCTGGCACATCGATCGTCGGATGGGTGACCGGACCGGACAGCCCGAACAAGACCATCCAGCGGTTCGCCATCACCGGAACCGACCTCGGGATCATGTGGGACAACGGCGATCCCGCCAACCACCAGGTGCTCATGGCGTTCGGCGACACGAACGGCTACTGCGGCATTCCAGGCAAACAGTGGCGGTACAACACGCTGTTCCGCAGTCAGGACGGTGCGCTGTCGAACACGGTTGCCGTGCCCGACGGCGTGGTCGGCAACAGATATTCCGGCTCACCGGTATGGCGACCGGGCATCTCCAAGCAGATCATCAACAGCATCGAGCAGGCGCCGGATGAGACGGGCATCATCCCGACTTCCGGTGTCGCAGTCGGAAATCGCCAGTACCTCAACTTCATGTCCATCAGGAACTGGGACAGCCCTGGCTCGTGGTCCACGAACTTCGCGGCGACGGCGGTGTCTTCCGACAACGGCGAGACGTGGGGCGTCTACCCCGGGACCATCCGCACGCCAGGGTCGGGCAACGAGAACTTCCAGATGAGCGCGTTCCTCAAGCCGGGGCCCGGCGATCAGTACATGTACACGTTCGGTACCCCCTCCGGCCGCAGCGGCTCGGCGTACCTGGCGCGGGTGGCCCCGAGCGTGATACCGGACCTCACGAAGTACGAATACTGGAACTCCGACAACGGAACCTGGGTTCCCGGCAACCCGGCCGCAGCAACGCCGGTGATCCCCGGCCAGGTCGGCGAAATGTCGGCCCAGTACAACACCTATCTCAAGCAGTACCTGGTGATGTACGGCAACGGTGCCAACGACGTCGTGATGAGGACTGCGCCGGCGCCGCAGGGACCGTGGGGGCCCGAGCAATTGCTAGTGCCGTCCTCGCAGATCCCCGGCGGCGTCTACGCTCCGTACCTCCACCCGTGGTCGACGGGCAAGGAGCTGTACTACAACCTGTCGCTGTGGTCGGCGTACAACGTGATGTTGATGCACACCACGCTGGCCTAGGGTTCGCGCGCTGGGATCGAGTGCTGACAGCCGAACCCTCGACGCCCACACCCTACCACCGGTGAATTCGCTTCGGCGCCAAGGACTCCGACACCGCTCTGACGGTTTCGGCGCACCCGGCAGCGAGCCCGGAGACCCCTGGCGATGCCGTGAACCATTTCGTGTACTGGGACGAAGGGCGCGCGGCCAACGTTGACTCGGCCGCCTTCATCAGCTGGGTCGGTGCCGTAACCGGCTACGCGAAGTAGTCGACGAAGCCTCCTCCGACAAGTGGCGTGCGAGCCGGCCACCAAAGTGGGTAACCCAGGTCACATAAGCCGTCACTGCCGCAGACGCAGCGTCGATTTTCGGACGTGACCCAACCCAATGGAGGGTGCCCACCATGAGCGACGAACGTGCCGATCAGATCCGTCACTGGCTTTCCGTGGCCGATGACGAAGACAACGACGAGAAGAAGCTCGCCGCGCGGTATACCGCGGCGGCGAGCGCACGTCGGTGGGTTCTGCATCGTCTGGGCGAGGACTCCGACGACACC
>NZ_JAVROT010000383.1:0-11292 GCF_032162605.1 Mycobacterium sp.
TGCCGAGATGGCGTGAAACGTGACGTGATGACTTGGCCGCGCAATCACTCGTGACCTGCAAGTCTGGGACGCGGGCGGCGACGCATGACGATCTGGCGACGCGGGGCTGACGCGAGATCGGGCGGGAGCAGCGTCGTGTTGCATTCGCGCTCCGCATCGCCGATGGGTGCCAGGATCCCGCTGTGATGTGGAGAAGGGAAGAAGCGCCGCTTCATGGCCCAGTGGGATGGCATCGCTGCCGCGGCCAGTGTGTACCTGACGCCGCCGCAACGCTATTCCCCCAGAAGACGTCCGTCGACCAGGCAGCTACATCCAGCCGACCTCGTGTGAACGCTGGCGCAGTGTTCGGCCACGCAGTCGAATAGGTCGACGTCACCGAGGGGCAAGGCGGCCAAGATGATTCGAGGTGTGCACATGATGTCGAGGTCGAACACCGCGTCGATGAGGCGGCGACGTAGACGGGGCGAGGGGTTCCCCGGCGCGATGTCAATGCTGAGCTCGACGCTGGAACACGAGGGCCGGATGTCGGCATACGCGACGTGGTACTGACCGGCGTCGATGCTGATGTGGTAAACGCCTTGGTCGGCGGCGACGTGAGTCGACAGTGCGTTCTGGTCGAAATCCGTCAGGGATGCGTTCATCGCTTCTCCCGGTGTGCATCATTGATATGGAGCCTCGGCGGCGCCGACACCGATCGGTGTCGTGTGAGTAGGTCTCCGACTGCGAAGGTCTATAGATACGGTCCCACCATTTGTGGGCGGGGGGAAGTCCCGACTCAATCGAAGACCATGGCGCTGGAATCGCGCCAGACCGCTGTTGGTGCTCGGCCTTGGCCCGATCGGCTCGATGGCGTGCCGGGTCGCGAATCGCCGCAAACATCAGGGTCTTCGGCGTGGACCTGGTCGACGAGACGCTGAATCGACGCGGCTGACTGGTACTCAGCTGACGCCGGCTACATCGTCGCGGTCACGCCGGTGACCAATGCCATTCCGGTGGTCTGCGATGCGGCGCCTGGTGTGCTGACCTACCTCGATCTGCCGCCGCACGGCGCCCGCGGCCTGCTTTGAGCGCACGGCCGAAACTAGTTGGGCGACAGCAATTGTCAGGCGAAGGACCCCTTCGCAGTGATCGTCGGCAGATCGAGGAACGAGCAGACGCCCGGCGGTGCGGCACACACGGTCAGTATCGAGTTCACGACGCGCGCCGCGGTAGCCACGCAGCCCGCAGTGGTCTGATCGTCCTCGTTGAAGACGACCTCGGTGGTGAATGACGGTGTGCCCGCGACGATGACGCGGAAGCCGCCCGTGCCGACCGACGGCCAATGTGGCGCTACCTCCGGATGAATCCGCGTGACGTGTTCGAGTGCGATCCTGACCTCTGTGCCGACCACGCCCCGTAGCTCGAAGCGGTATCCGGCCACGGTGCCCTTGCGTATTGGCCCCATGGGTACGTCGAAGCCCTCCCCGGCGGCGGCCAGGTCGGCCACGGCCGTGAGGTCGTCGAGTTCGAGGCCGAGCGCGTCGGCGAGCAAGAGCACCGGGCCGCCCATGCCTGCCGCGAGGACGTGCTGGGCGAACGCGTCACCGTAGCTCGGATCGCACGGCGCGCCCCAGATCCCGCCGTTCGAGACGTGATAATTCGGCTGGTCGTACGTCGCGTAGCTGAGACACTCCTGGGCCCGGATCGAGCGCACGTCGCGGCAGATACTGCTGAGGCTGAGCGCCAGTGCGTCGCACATGAAGCCGGGTTCGATGCCGGTGCCGAAGAACGTGGTCGCGCCTGACTCCGTCGCCAGGCGCAGACGCTCGTAGACGTCGTCGCCGAATGCGCGCGGGTTGGTCAGTCCGGAGATTCCGGTGGCTACCACGTTCTTGCCGCTGGCGAGGAGTCGGCACATCGTGTCGACGCTTTCCCAGCCGTCGGTGCCGGGCTCCTTGGGCGACCCGCCGGGCTCAGCGGCCATGTACACCACGCAGTCGGCGTCCAGCGCGAGGAGTTCGTCGACGTCGTGGGTTGCGCTGGGGCCACCCTTCGCCAATCCCGCGAGTTCACCTGCGGAGCGTCCGACGTTCTGCTCCCGGTTCACCCATACGCCGACGATCTCGAACGCGGGGTCGTCGAGTAGGAAGCGCAGCGAGTGCGCGCCGGTATTGCCCGTACCCCATTGGATGACGCGATGCGACATGGTGGACGCCTCCTGAGCTAGTGGTGGCATGCACGTCACGGTCAGACGCGAGGCTCGCGAATGGCATGGATCAGTGGCGTCATTGGACGGGATCATCTCCACCGGTATCACCGGGGCGGTGCAGGCGTTTCCGGAGGTCGTCCTTGCGCACCTTGCCGGTGGGCGTGCGAGGTAGGTCGTCGACGAGCTCGAGACGTTCGGGTATCAGTTGCCGTGTGGTCTCGGCGGTGGAGAAGTGCTCACGAACGTCGTTGAGCGACAGAGCGCTTCCGGGCCGCAGCACGACGAATGCACACACCCGCTCTCCGTACAGGGGGTCTGGCGCCGCCACGACCGAGGCTTCGGCGACCGCCTCGTGCTCAGACAGGATGTCCTCGATCAGCTTGGAGGACAGATTCTCTCCACCTCGGATGATGAGGTCCTTGCGGCGGTCGGTGATGGTGAGGTAGCCGTCGGGGTCGAGCACGCCGACGTCACCGGTGCGAAACCACCGTCCGGGCAGGAAGGCGTCGGTGTCCAATGTCGAATCACGATATCCCGCAAATAATTCGGGACCGCGGCTGAGGATTTCGCCGGGACTGCTCGCAGGGAGGTCCTGCAGCGTGTGATCGACGATCCGGACCTCGACGCCGTCGAGAAGCCTGCCGTCGGTGTGCGCCCGTTTGTCGAGGGCGTCCTCGGCCGAGCCCCCGCTGATCGAGGGATGCTCGCTGGAACCGTAGGCGCGGAAGGCCATGATTCCGTGCTGGTGAGCCCGCTCGATCACACTCGGCGGCACGCTGGCGCCGCCCACCCCGTACTCACGCAGACAGGAGAGGTCGACCTCGTCCGCGAGGTCGAGCAACGTGGTCAGGAAGAACGGCGTTCCACCTGTTGCGGTCACACCGTGCTCGTTGATGAGATGCGCTGCGGTCGCGGCATCCCAGGTCTCCAGCACCACGTGCGGCATTCCCTGGAGCAGCATCCGCAACAGCCCCAGGGTGCCAGCGATATGGCCGGACGGGAACGCCGCGAGGATGACGCTGTCGGTCGCGACGCCGGTCAGCCGTGTCCGCAGCTCCGCGAGCAGGGTGGCGTGGGTGTGCTGCACCCCTTTGGGCTTGCCAGTCGTCCCCGAGGTGTAGACCAGCAGGCACACCTCGTCCGGTGTGACGGGTGTCGGCGGGGTCAACGGCTCGCTGCGTTTCACCAGCTGCGCCCAGTCGAGGAATCCCGGCGGTACCGATTCCCCGATCACGGCCACCGACGACAGGTCCGGGCAGTCGCCGACGCGTCGCAGATCGGCGAGGTAGTCCCGCCGGCCCAATCGGTCCAGCGTGACGAGGAGTCGAGCCCGCGACTCCCGCAGGATGAAGCCCAGTTCGTGCGGTCCGTAGCTTGGCACGACTGGTACGAGTACCGCACCGGCGAGCACCGCGGCCGCCTGTGCGACAACCCCTTCGATGCGGCTGGGTACCTGGACCGCGACACTGTCGCCAGGCCGCACGCCGAGCTTGCGGAAGGCCGCCGCGCAGCGGGCCGCCTGGCCGACGAGCTCGGCGAGCGACACGCGCTCGCTACGCGTGGCGCTGCAGAACATGACGGGGAGGTCGGGCCGGGCGTTGGCCGCGGCCAGGATGGCGGCGGGCAACGTAAGGGCTCGCCGCGGATCGTCCGCCGGCACCGTCACTGCTCCGCGCACGCGAATACCGCCACGCCGGCCGCGACCACCATGTCGTCGCGGCCTTGGTCGGCCAGGGTGAAGCGGACCGCGATCCGCCCTTCGGGTCCGGCCCACCCGTCGGTCCGCACGAGGAACGGGCCGGTGCGGCCCGGGCTGACGAAGTGCACGTCCCAGTCGCGAATCTGAACGGCGTCGGTCCCGGCGAGCTCGGCAGCGACTTCCATGGCGGCCGCCTCGAACACCACGTGGATCGGTCCCAAGTGCAGGGACGCCGACGTCGAAGCATGACGGGACGTGAGGGCCGGCAGTCGCCAACCGTCATCCGTTCGTTGCGCTCCGAATATCACGTGCAGCGGCGGGAGGTCGGCGGTGTCGGGCAGCTGTGGGGGTACGTCGACCGGCCGAAACGATGGCGGCGCATCACCGAGGGTGACGCCGACGCCGGTGGTGACGGCGATGACGCGGGAGGAATCGGCGGCGTCGGTGATCAGCGATCGGCTGAAGCCCATCTTGGCGCCGCGGCGCACAGTGCTGCGGGACACCCGGATCTCGGCGACATGACGGGCGTCGTCGAGGATGTGAAGTCCATAGGTAACGGGTGCGGGGATCACCTCGCGATCGCGCCAGCCACCGGTTTCGGGTGCGGCGATCGCCAGTGGCGCCGCCATGATCCCGCTTCTGCTGTTCCGCATGTCGCGACGCAGCCGCACCGTGTCGGGGTCAATGGTCTGGTTGAAGGCGCGGCCGAGATACCAGTAGGTGATGAGGCCACGTGGACCCATCATTTCCCGCAGCCGGTCCCAGTACTCCTCTACCGGCCCCTCGCGGATGTCCCGAGCCACGTTGCGATCCCTCCTCGACCCACCGGCGACAACATCATCATCGCATTACGCAGTGAACGTGTTGTTTTTCGAACACTAGTCATATTAGTTTTAGAAGGATGACGTTATCGGATCCGCATTCGGATCTTCGCAATGATGGAGGCCGACCGTGGATCTCGAGCTGACCCCGGATCAGGAGTTGCTGCGGGACACGACCCGCAAGTTCCTGCATTCGACCATGCCGTTGACCGGGGTCAGGGCGCTGATTGACGACCCCGCCGGGTTCGACCGCGGGTGGTGGCAGCGCGGGGCCGAACTCGGGTGGACCTCGCTGCTCGTGGACGAGCGCTGGGGCGGAGGGAGCATTTCGGGCGCGGGGCTGCGTGACCTTGCCCTCGTCGCCGAGGAGTTGGGTGCGATGGTGTCCCCGGGGCCCCTGCTCGCGACCAACGTGGTCGCGCAGACCCTGTCGCGGGACGCCTCCGACGAGGTCGCGGCGCAGGTCCTGCCGAACCTGCTCTCGGGTCAATCGGTCGCCGCGTGGTGCGTCGCGGAACCGGGCCGTGATGTCACCCCCGCCGGGATGAGGCTGCGGGCCCGTCGCGCCGGTGCCGAGTTCGTCCTCGACGGGCTGAAGCGACCGGTGGACACCGGCGGGCAGGCCGACTGGCTCCTGGTGACCGCGACCGGACCCGAAGGTCTGTCGCAGTTTCTAGTGCCCTCGTCAGCGCCCGGGCTGCGGATCACCCCGTTGCGCGGGCTCGACCTGGTCCGCAAACACGCCGAACTTGGGTTCGACGGCGTTCGGGTACCGGCCTCGGCGTTGGTGGGTGTCCTGGGATGCGCCTCGGCGGCGTTCGAGGCGCAGCTGCAGACCGCCCTGGTATTGCAGTGTGCCGAAATCGTGGGAGCGACCGACCGGGTCTTCGACTTCACCGTCCAATACGCCTTCGACCGTTCGTCTTTCGGCCGCGCGCTGGCGTCCTATCAAGCCCTCAAGCACCGCTTCGCCGACATGAAACTGTGGCTCGAGTCAGCCCACGCCATCACGGTCGACGCCACCAGGGCCGTGCAGGACGGCGCTCCCGACGCCGGTGAGGTGGTCCGCATCGCCAAGGCCTACGTCGCCGAGCGATGCCCCGAGGTGATCCAGGATTGCATCCAGATGCACGGCGGCATCGGAGTGACCTGGGAGCACGACCTGCACCTATACCTGCGTCGCGTCCTCGTTGATCGGCAGACCTACGGCGATCCGATACAGCAGCGCGACCAAGTGGCGCTCCTCGCCGACAGATAGGAACAGCCATGACTGCGACGACGGTAGCGCCCGGGGAACTGGGCGAAGACTTGGGCGCCTTCCACGCGCGAGCCACGGAGTGGGTCACTGCGAACCTCGAACCCCTCAACGGCGCCGACCCCTACCTGGGACACGCCACCGACGATGCCGACCACGTGTTGCGCGCCAAGGCGATTCAACGCAAACTCTTCGATGCGGGGTTCGCCGGACTGTGCTACCCGGTCGAGTACGGCGGCCGCGGGCTGCCTGCGGAATACCAGAACGCGTTCATCGACGTGACCTACGGCTACGAGCTGCCGCGACTGTTCAACACCCCGACCTTCACCATCATCTTGCCGACCATCCTTGACTTCGGCACCGAAGAGCAGAAGCAGCGGTTCATCCCGGCCGCGCTCAAGGGCGAGGAACTGTGGGTCCAGTTTCTCTCGGAGCCGAGCGGCGGGTCCGACCTAGCGGGGGCTTTGACCCGGGCGGACCGCCGCGGCGACGTCTTCATGCTCAACGGGTCGAAGATCTGGAGCACCTACGCGTGGAAGTCGGACTATGCCTTATGCGTGGCCCGTACCGATTGGGATGTGCCCAAGCACGAGGGGCTCAGCGTTCTGATCGTGAAGGTTCACCAACCGGGTATCACCATCACCCAGATCAAACACGTCGACGGCACCGACGACTTCTGCCAGGAGTTCTTCGACGACGTCGCCGTCCCGGCGGATCACGTCCTCGGCCAGGTCGACGATGGATGGAACGTTGCGTCGCGGCTGCTCCTGCACGAGCGGGAGGCGATGAGCGGGTCGTCGCCCTATGCGATGGCACCACGCACCGCCGCCCACGAGAGTGATCAGGTCAGCGCCGCGGCCCTCGCACAAGACTCAGGCGGCGCAACCGATCCCCGCGTGCGGCAACTCATCGGAGAAGCGCGGGTGCTGACCCGCGTGCACACCGCCCTCGTCGGCCGCATCGCCACGTCCATCCGCACCGGCCGCCTGCCCGCGGCAGCCGGATCGATCCCACGGCTGTCCAACGGGATGATGCGGGTCAGGCTGGCCAGCATTGCGTTAGAGCTCGCTGGGGATCGTGCGGTGGCCTGGAACGACGACGACCCAACCGGCGACCTCGGGGTGGCCTACCTCGGCCGCCAAGGACCCTGCATCGGCGGCGGCACCACGGAAATAACCCGCAACATCATCAGCGAACGGGTCCTGGGCATGCCGCGCGAGCCTGCCGCGGACCGCGACCGCCCGTTCCGGGACGTGCGGACCAATACAGCCATCTCACGGCCTCGATCGTGAACGACCAAGGAGCACACATGGGGAAACTCGACTTTCCGGTATTCGACGCCGACAACCACCTGTACGAAACCCAGGACGCGTTCACCCGATACCTGCCAGCCAAGTACGAGGGGCTGTTCAAGTACGTCCAGATCAACGGGCGCACGAAGATCGCCGTCGACAACGTAATCAGCGACTACATCCCCAATCCCACGTTCGACGTCGTCGCGCGTCCCGGGGCCTTCGCCGAGTATTTCTCCGGCAACAATCCCGACGGCAAGTCGCTGCGGGAGCTGGCGGGCAAGCCGATGCGCACGGGTGAGGAGTACCGCACCGCCGAGCCGCGTCTTCGGCTGCTCGACGAACTCGGACTCGATGCGGCGCTGATGTTCCCGACGCTGGCCAGCCTGCTCGAGGTCCGACTCGCCGACGACCCGGAGCTCACGTGCACCGTCATCCACGCGTTCAACGAGTGGCTCTACGACGAGTGGACGTTCAACTACCGCGGCCGGATCTTCGCGACCCCGATCGTCAATCCGTCCATTCCCGAACGCGGGGTCGCCGAACTCGACTGGCTGCTGGATCGAGGTGCTCGAGTCGTGTTGATGCGGCCGGCGCCGGTCGCAGGCAACCGGGGCACCCGCTCGCCCTTCCTGCCCGAATTCGATCCGTTCTGGGCGCGGGTCGCCGAATCCGGTGTGCTGGTCGCGCTCCATGCGTCGGACTCCGGCTACCAGCGGTACGTCAACGACTGGGAGGGCACCAATCGCGAGACGCTGGCCTTCAAGCCCAACCCGTTCTATGACGCCGTGTCGCCTGGGCGGGCCATCAACGACACCATCACCGCCGCGATCTGCCACGGCATGCTCAGCCGATTCCCGGCCGTCAAACTCGCGAGCGTGGAAAACGGTGGCAGCTGGGCGATCCCGTGTCTCAAGGCGCTGGAGAAGACTTACCAGAAGATGCCGAAGGAATTCGCCGAACATCCCCGGGAAGTGTTCCTGCGCAACCTGTTCATCAACCCGTTCTGGGAAGACTCCATCGAGGACTTGGTGAAGCTCGTGTCGCCCGAACACATTCTGTTCGGGTCTGATTATCCCCATCCGGAGGGGATGGCCGACCCGCTGCACTGGGCGAAGGAGATGGGGGATCTGTTCCCGGCCGCCGACGTGCGAAAGATGATGGGTGGCAACATGTTCGACCTTCTCGGGTTGATTCCCCCCAGCGGCTGAGTCACCTCGTTCTGTGTCGATCGGGCGGCGTCGGGTCGGTCCCCGTCGAACTCCAATGATGGGTGCAGATGGTAGGTGGGCTGGCTTTGCTTTAGCGTGTTAACCTCGACTGGCGGCACATCATGGTTTCGTATTGGTAGACCACCATGGGCGTAACGTGAGACCTACGTAGACGTCACCGGAGGGCACGAAGGGAAAATGAAGGCTGAACTTGAGTCGTCCGCCCTCGACCGGCACTGCCATCTGTCCGCTGACGAGCATGACATCGCCTCATGACGGACCAGAAGGATGTGCGGAGCCGGTTCACCTACGAGTCCGACGGCTTGACGCTGGCGTACTCCGTTGTCGGCGACGGGCCGCAACCCATCGTCTTCGTCCACGGCGCCACCGCCACCGGCGAGTTCGAATGGGGTGCACTGGCTGCCGCGTTGGGACCGAAGTATCGCGGCATCCTGCCCGACATCCGCGGCCACGGCAGATCCGAGTTTGCCCGCACACCACATACGGGTGAGGCGGTCTGCACCGATCTTCACCAGCTCATCGACCAGCTGGAACTGGACCGGCCCCATCTCGTCGGGTTTTCCTACGGTGCCGAGATCGCACTGATGCTGGAGCTGTCGGCTCCGGGCACCGCCCGATCACTGGCGCTGATCAGCCCTGGCACCGGACGCCCGAGCGACTACCGGGTACCGCGCCTCGAGACTCTGCACCGCACCTGGCCGTTCGCGCTGCGACGCCTGCACGAGGCCACCCATGGGCCGGAACATTGGCGCCAGCTGGTCACCGCGCTGCACGAGGACAGCGTGGCTCGTCCAGAACTGTCCGACGACGCGTTGGCCGACATCTCGTGTCCGGTGCTGTTGATGGCGGGCGACAGCGACGAATCGACACGACAGCTTCAGGGTCGGCGGTTCGCAGAACTCAACGAGCGGGCACGGTTCGTCCACATCGTCGGCGCGGGACACTCGGCCCACAAGATGCGTCCGGATACCGTCAGGGACGTCATCAACGACTTCTTGACCGAAGTCGAACTCGAGAGAGCGGGGAGTCATGGCGCGGTCAACTGAGGTGAAGCCGAAGAAGGACCATCAGCCGGCCGAGGCGCACGAACCGAGTTGGCAGCGGGACAGTGTCGACCGGTCGCTGCGCAACGCCCGCGCGCGGGCCCAGGCTCGCAGCGATCGCTTCGTTGCAGCGGCGGTAGAACTGCTCGGCGAGCGCGACGAAAGCGACTTCACCATCCAGGACGTAGTCGACAAGTCGAACATGTCGCAGCGCACCTTCTACACCTTCTTCGACGGCAAGGACAGCCTGCTGCTGGCCGTCTACGAGACGATCCTGCGCACCACCGCCCTGCCGATGCTGCGCGAGCGGTGCGATGGCATCGCCAATCCGGTGTTGCGGCTCAAGGCATTGTTGGAAGCGATATCCGAGATCACGGCGATGCCTCCCCGGTTGGCTCGCGGGCTCAGCGTCCTGCATCTGCGACTGACCGAATCGCGGCCGAACGACCTCACCCACGCTCTCGAACCGCTGCACTCCCTCATCATCGAATTGCTCAAAGAGGTCGCCGACGCCGGCCTGCTCCGGGAGGACGTCCCGTTGACCACCCAGGCCGCGCTTCTCCAGGAGCTTCTACTGGCGACCTCGCACTCGGCAGTGTTGTCTGGCGGTCGGTCGACCACCATCGATGACCTGTGGGCGTTCTGCTCGGCCGCCATCCTCCGCCCGGCGACCGCCAGTGAGGCCGCTTCTGCCTAGGTGACCGCGCCCCTGATCTTGAGCTCGATCAGTTCGTCGTCGGTCTTGCCGAGGGTGCGCAGGATCTCGTCGGTATGTTCGGCGAACTGCGGCGCCCTAGAGATCCTGACGGGCGTCTCGTCGAACTGGACCGGGTTGGCTACCAGTTCCTGGGTGGTGCCTTCGGTGTCGAGCACTTCGGCGATCATCCCATTGGCGCGTAAAGCCGGGTCCTGGCTCACTTCCCATGGGTCCTGAGCGACGGCCCACTGACCTTCCATGCCGGCGAACCGTTCGATCCATTCGGCCAGCGGCCGCTCCGCCAGCACCTCTTGTACGAGCTCTGCGGCCTGGGGCGCATGTGCCATCAGCGCCTCGGCGTCGGCGAACCGCTCATCGGCGATGAGGTCGACACGGTCGATGCGTCGGCAGAACTCGGGCCAGTAGCGGCCCGGTTGCAGCATCGCGAGGACGAGCCATCGGTCGTCGGCGGTCCGGTAGTTGCCGACCAGCGGGTTCGTGCGCGCCGAATTGCCGGGCTCGCGCCGCGCCGGCGGCCCGCCTTCCAGAAGCGCGAACCCCACCGAGAGTGCGTTCGCCCAGGCGCCGACGCCGAGCAACGACACGTCGATGACGGAGGTCTCACCAGTGCGCTCTCTGGCGAACAACGCACTCGCGATGCCACCGGCGATGGTCATCCCGCCCAGCGAGTCGCCGTAGGCGCCTGCGGGCATCACGCACAACCCGTCGTAGTCCACCGGTGTGGTCCCCAGCGCGCTGCCACCGCGAGCCCAGAAAGCGGTGCTGTCGTAGCCGCCCTTCTCGCTGTCGGGGCCGCGGGCGCCGAAACCGGAACCGCGGACGTAGACGATGTCGGGATTGATCTTGCGGACGTCGGAGAGTTCGAGGCCCAGCCGGCGGCGCGCGGCGGGCAGAAAGTTGGTGAGGAACACGTCGCTGCCGCGGATCAGCTCGCGCAGAATCTCCAGCGCGTCAGGGTTTTCCAAGGCCAGGCCGATGCTGCGCTTACCGCGGTTGGGGTGTTCCATCAGCGGAGCGAAGGATCCGCTACCGACGGGCATGCCC
>NZ_JAVROT010000384.1:0-4825 GCF_032162605.1 Mycobacterium sp.
GTCGACGGAATCGAGCAGGCCCCGCAGGTTGTCGAGGTGAACATCGAAGTCTCCCCAGGGGATTGCGTTCTTCGATGCGTAGTAGCGGAACACCGTGCGGCGCGCGATGCCTGCGGCGTGCGCGACATCGTCGACGTTGACCGCGTCGAAGCCGCGCGCGCTGAACAGGTCGATGGCCACGTCCGCGATGTGACCGCGGGTCGTGCTGCGTCGGCGGCCCAGGCGGGGACCGGTCTCAAGCGCCATGCCACCTCATCTCGCAGCTCGACTTCCCTTCTGGCACTCGATGCCATATTCTATTCGGCACCGACCCGATGTGTCGAGTGTCACACGACGAAAGGCAGTCAAGCATGGATCAGGATCAGCAAGTCAGCACTGACACCGAACTTGTCACGGAGTCGCTCGTCGAAGAGGTCTCCATCGACGGTATGTGCGGGGTCTACTGACCGTGGACACCGCGCCGGCCAGCACCGGGGTTGAAAGACCCGGGTCCTTCGATCCGGACCGCGGGTGGCGTCTGCACCCCTCGGTCGCGGTGCGGCCGGAGCCGTTCGGGGCGTTGCTGTATCACTTTGGCACCCGCAAGCTCTCGTTTCTGAAGAACACGAAGATCGTCGAGGTGGTCAAGTTGCTCGATGCGCATCCAGACGCCAGGTCCGCCTGCCGCGACGCAGGCATCGATGACGCCGACCAGGCGCCCTATCTGCACGCCCTCGGCGTGCTCGTCCAGTCCAACATGCTGGTCCGCGAGGAGAACACATGACCACGATGGAGTCCGCAGGTCCCGTCCCCCGACTGGTCGAGCAGTTCGAGCATGGCCTCGACGCGCCCATCTGCCTGACCTGGGAGCTGACCTACGCCTGCAACCTGGCGTGCGTGCACTGCCTGTCGTCGTCGGGTAAGCGCGACCCCCGCGAGCTGAGCACGCGGCAGTGCATGGACATCATCGACGAGCTCGAGCGCATGCAGGTCTTCTACGTCAACATCGGCGGTGGCGAGCCGACCGTGCGCTCTGACTTCTGGGAGCTCGTCGACTACGCCACCGCGCATCACGTCGGCGTGAAGTTCTCGACCAACGGCGTGCGGATCGACAAGCTGGTCGCCGCGAAGCTGGCCGCAAGCGACTACGTCGACGTCCAGATCTCTCTGGACGGCGCCACCGCGGAGGTCAACGACGCCGTCCGCGGTCCCGGCTCCTTCGCCATGGCGGTCCGCGCGCTGGAGAACCTGTCCGAGGCGGGGTTCAAGGATGCCAAGATCTCCGTCGTCGTCACCCGCCACAACGTCGGGCAGCTCGACGAATTCAAGGCTCTGGCAGACCAATACGGTGCGACCCTGCGCATTACCCGGCTGCGCCCGTCGGGCCGGGGTGCCGACGTGTGGGACGAGTTGCACCCCACCGCCGCCCAGCAAGTCCAGCTCTACGACTGGCTCGTCGCCCGCGGCGAGGGAATCCTGACCGGCGACTCCTTCTTCCACCTGTCCGGGCTCGGGCAGCCGGGCGCACTGGCCGGCCTGAACCTCTGCGGTGCGGGCCGGGTCGTGTGCCTCATCGATCCCGTCGGGGACGTGTACGCCTGCCCGTTCGCCATCCACGACCGCTTCCTCGCCGGAAACATCCTGCGCGACTCAGGTTTTGGGTCGGGCTTCCACAACGTCTGGAAGTACGCGCCACTGTTCCGCGAGCTGCGCGAGCCGCAGTCGGCCGGAGCCTGCGCCAGCTGCGACCACTACGACGGCTGCCGTGGCGGCTGCATGGCCGCCAAGTTCTTCACCGGCCTGCCGATGGATGGCCCCGACCCCGAGTGCGTGGTGGGTTACGGCGAGCCCGCTCTGGCACGCGAGCGCGACAAGCCCAAGCCCAGCGGCGACCACTCCCGCACCGGAGCCCGCAAGGGACCCATCCCGCTGAAGCTCCTCACCCGTCCGCCTGGTCGTCGGGTCGCCGGCGGCCCGGCTCCGAAGAAGTTCTGCAACGAAAGTCCCGTTTGATCATGGCTCGCGACAAGTGGTTCGAAACCGTATCCATTGCCCAGGAACGGGCGAAGAAACGGCTACCCAAATCCGCCTACTCAGCCCTGCTCGGAGCCAGCGAGAAGGGGGTGACGGTCTCCGATAATGTCGAGTCGTTCTCCGAACTCGGTTTCGCCCCGCACGTGGTCGGTGCGGCCGAAAAGCGCGACCTATCGACAACCGTTATGGGGCAGGACATCTCGCTGCCAGTGATCATCTCGCCGACCGGTGTGCAAGCCGTCGACCCCGGCGGTGAGGTGGCGGTCGCGCGGGCAGCGGCCGCCCGCGGCACCGCGATGGGACTGTCGTCGTTCGCCAGCAAACCGATCGAAGAGGTCGTGGCCGTCAACGGCAAGATCTTCTTCCAGATCTACTGGCTTGGCGGTCGCGACGCGATCCTCGAGCGGGTGCAACGTGCCAAGGAGGCCGGAGCCGTCGGGCTGATCGCCACCACCGACTGGAGCTTCTCCCACGGCCGGGACTGGGGCAGCCCGAAGATTCCCGAGCAGATGAACCTTCGCACCATGCTGAAGATGGCCCCGGAGGTCATCACCAAGCCGCGCTGGCTGTGGGACTTCGGCAAGGCCATGAGCCCGCCGGACCTGCGGGTGCCGAACCAGGGCAAGCGTGGCGAGGCCGGGCCGCCGTTCTTTCAGGCCTACGGCGAATGGATGGGCACACCCCCGCCGACCTGGGAGGACATCGACTGGCTGCGCGACCAGTGGGACGCGCCCTTCATGCTCAAGGGCATAGTCCGGGTCGACGACGCCAAACGCGCTGTGGACGCGGGTGTTTCGGCGATCTCGGTGTCCAACCACGGCGGAAACAACCTGGACGGGACCCCGGCCGCGATCCGTTGTTTGCCTGCCGTGGCCGCCGCAGTCGGCGATCAGGTGGAGGTTTTGCTCGACGGTGGCATCCGACGCGGCAGCGACGTCGTCAAGGCAATCGCCCTCGGTGCGCGCGCGGTCATGATCGGCCGCGCGTACCTGTGGGGCCTGGCCGCCGAGGGGCAACCGGGCGTCGAGAACGTGCTCGACATCATGCGCAGCGGCATCGACTCCGCACTGATGGGCCTCGGCAAGGCCTCCATCCACGACCTCGTCGCTGGCGACGTGCTGACGCCACCCGGATTCACCCGTGCCCTCGGGGTGCCCCCGACCGAGGGCGCCTAGCCTCCGACGCCGCTGTCGCCTGGTCCCGGTGGGGCGGGCGGTGCTGACGAGACGGACGTGATGACAAGGCCGCATCGCAGGTGAACCCGGGGGAACGAATCGTTGGGCAAACACCAACAATCGGCGCACACCAGGTGAATTCGGCCTACCATCGGCGGGTGTCCTTCCCCAGCGTGCTCGGGAACTCAACGGCGAGGCAGCTCCGCGAACTGTCGCCTGCGTTGATCATCCCGCTAGGCTCGACCGAGCAGCATGGGCCGCACCTGCCGGTGGACACCGACACCCGGATCGCTTCCGCGGTGGCCGGCGCGGTTGCTGAGCGACTCGCTGGTAATTGGATGCTCGCGCCCGCGATCGGCTATGGCGCCAGCGGGGAGCACCAGGGATTCCCCGGCACGGTTTCGATCGGCACTTCTGTGCTGCAGCTCTTGCTGGTGGAGTACGGCAGGTCGGCGTGCGACTGGGCGTCGCGGCTGGTCTTCGTCAACGGCCACGGAGGTAACGCTGCCGCCGTTGCTGCAGCCGCTTCGTTGCTGCGCGAGGAGGGTCGGGACGTCGCGTGGTGCGCCTGCAGCGTTCCCGGTGCCGACGCCCACGCCGGCCACACCGAAACGTCTGTATTGCTACATATTTCACCAGAGGTCGTCCGTACCGCGGAGTGGGTGGCCGGCAACCAAGCTCCGCTCGCCGACCTGATGCCGCAGCTGCGCACCGGTGGCGTCGCGGCGGTCAGCCCGGTCGGGGTACTGGGGGACCCCACCACCGCGTCCGCGGTCGAGGGTGCGCGTATCTTTGCTGAGATGGTCGACTCCTGTAGCCGCCGCGTGGTGGCGTGGACTCCCGGCCGCGGGGGGTTGTTGCAGTGACGGGGCCACGACTGCCCGATGGATTCGCCGTGCAGGTGGACCGGAGGGTAAGGGTGCTCGGGGAGGGTTCGGCGCTTCTCGGCGGATCGCCCACCCGACTCCTGCGTCTGGCACCGGCTGCGCAGACCATGCTCAACTGCGGTCGGCTCGAGGTGCACGACGCGCAGAGCGCGCAACTGGCACGCACCCTTCTCGATGCGACCGTCGCGCATCCCCGCCCCGCCACCGGCCCGTCGCACCGCGACGTCACCGTCGTCATCCCCGTGTTGGACAACGCCGTTGGGCTCAATCGGTTGATGCAGGCACTGCACGGCATGCGTGTCGTGGTGGTCGACGACGGTTCCTCACAACCCGTCGAGGTCAGCGACTTCACCGGCCTCCGCTGCGACGTCCGGGTGCTGCGCCACGACACGAGCAAGGGCCCGGCCGCCGCGCGCAACACCGGACTGGCCGCCTGTGAGACGGACTTCGTCGCATTTCTCGACTCCGACGTGGTGCCGCGTCGGGGCTGGCTGGAAGCGCTCCTCGGACACTTCTGCGACCCCGCCGTGGCCCTGGTGGCGCCGCGCATCGTCGGCTTGCACGAGCCGCAGAATCTGGTGGCGCGGTACGAGGCGCTGCGGTCATCCCTCGACCTCGGTCAACGGGAGGCGCCGGTGGTTCCCTTCGGCACCGTCTCGTACGTTCCCAGCGCGGCCATCATCTGCCGTCGAAAGGCACTGGATCAGGTGGGCGGGTTCGACGAGTCGCTCAGGTCCGGTGAAGACGTCG
>NZ_JAVROT010000385.1:0-18012 GCF_032162605.1 Mycobacterium sp.
CGATGCGCATCTGGGCGAACCCGGCAATCGGCACAGCTTCGATCTTGGTTTCGACGCCACCGCAGATCGCAATGTCGGCTTCGCCGAGCGCGATCTGCTGCCAGGCGCGGGCAATGCCCTCCGAACCCGAGGCACAGGCCGACACCGGCGTGATCACCCCGGCCTTGGCATGTCGCTCGAGGCCGACGGCGGCCGCGGGCCCGTTCGGCATGTACATCTGCACCGCCAATGGCGACACGGCCGTCACGCCCCGCTCGCGCATGCCGTCGTAGGCGAACACCAGGGCCTCGGCAGCGCCGAGACCGGTCCCGATCGACACCGCCAAACGGGTCGTGTCCACGTCGGGATTGCCTGCGTTCTCCCATACTCGCCTACCCAGCACGGTGGACATCTTCTGGACGTAACCGAGGCGACGCAGCTCGACGCGTGTCAGGTCGCCGTCGAACTCCTCGAGCAGATGACCGCCGATGCGGACCGGCAGGTTGTACTGCTCGACGAACGGGTCGTCGAGCAGTCGGATACCGCTCTGCCCGTCGAGCAGGGCCTTCCAGGTGTCGTCCGCGCTGGTGGCGATGGACGTCGTCATGGCGATGCCGGTGACGACGACGCTGGGTAGGCCGTTACCAGTGCTCAGGCGGGCTACCTGGGATGAATTGATCAGTGCTCGCATGAGAAACCCTCACTTCACTACATGAGTGTTCGGCCCTCTGCTGGACCAGCCTGACGTTCCCGGGCGCGCTGGCCAACAAAAACGGCCCCGAACCTGTGAGGTGGGCTTTGTCGGATTTTATACCCCGCCAGCTCAACGCACCCCCCTTATAGGCCCCCGTACTGGGCCGTCGGTAACGCGACTCCGGCCTACGCTTGGGGACGTGGTCCGACAGGTTTTGAAAGCAGGTCTCGCGGCCTTGTTGGCCGCGGGGGCGGTGTCGGCGATCGTCGTGGCGCCACTCGCCGCGGCCGACCCGTTTCCGCCGGTTGGCAGCGGGCAGTCGGCCAGCGCCGCCATCGACGATCTGCAAGCCGAGGGCTACGACGTTCGGATCAACTGGACCACCGGTTACGACACCAAACCGCTGTCCGAATGCTGGGTCACGGGAGTGAACAACCCCAGCCACGAGGCACCGACCGAAGGTACGTTCACGACGGTCTACGTGGACGTCGCCTGCCCAAACGGGGACGACGGTTCCGGCTTCACCGGTGGCGTCGGCATCGGTATCGGCTAGGCCCCTACCGGCGCAGCTTGGCTTCGATCTCGCCTGCGATGGCGACGGCCTGCGTCACCGTCGAGGAATCTCGTTTGCACGCCTGCACGTCGACGATCACGTTGTTGGCGACCGCCAGTACACGCTGGCACGAATCGACTCCACTGGCGTTGCCCCGGGTGAACGGTATCGCGAGCTCTGTGTCGGTCTTGGTCAGCTCGCCACTTCGCCACTTCGGCAGCAGCTTGTCGTTCAGGGTGATGTTCACGTTGTGGTTGGTGCACTTCGACCACCGGTCCGACGATTGCTCGAAGAAGTCGCGGGCCGCATCGGTCGAGGGATAGTTGACCACCGATTGCACCGCCAGGTTCTGCCAGCGGTCGGAATCCGGTGACCGAAGCAGCTCCTGGCGAAGGGCGATCCAGCCGTCGCCGCCGTAGACCCCGGCTTCGTTCACCTGCCAGATCCCGAGGCAGTTGAGATTGGGCAGGAGATTGCGGTGATCGCTCATCACCTCGACGCGTGGGTGTGCCGTCATCCCGCTGGTTCCCATGACGGAGTCGACCTCGCCGGTGCTGAGTAGCTCTCGGTCGAGGGCGTTCGCACCGATCAGCTGCGGCGCCGCCGCTGGCTGGCTGGCTCCCTTCGAGCAGCCCGCTACGGCGAGACCGAACGCGAGTACTACCACCGCGACCCGCTTCATCTCGACTCAGGCATGCGTCCCGGCGGCGGCACACGCCTGCTGAGCGTTGGTGGCGTCGTTGTTCATCTCGGTCGCGGTCGTGTTCAGGCTCTCGCCTGAGATGTGCAGCCCCATCTTGAGGAGGAGCTTGGTTGCGTCCACCGACCACGCGCGCATCGGATCCCCGATCGCCGGGTCCAGCCCGGGTGTGCCTGCGGCGTCCATGGCCACGCCTGCCGCCTGCCGCAACGCGGTCCGACCTACCTCGTTGCTGCTCTGGACGCCTGGGTCCCCGTAAGAGGTGCCCTCGAACGAGTCGGCGAACTCCCCGTAGTAGGTCGAGGCGCCGTCCAGCGCGGTGGCGAACTCCCCACAGGCCGTGACGGCGGGGGCGGCGGCATTGTCGGACATCGGCGCGGCGTTGACCTGAATTGCGGGGTTCGGGGGAGCGTTGGCGTCACCGTCATCGGCGGAAGCCGTTGAAACGCAGGCCAATCCGATGACTGAGGCGATGAAGGAGGCGGCTAACGCTCGCTCGCACACGCGGGATGACCTCAAGATTTCCTCCAAGTTAGTCAAATCGCGCCTCCGAGAGCACAATCCGCACCCACAGTCGGTTAATCAGGTGTCCAGTTGGTGAACGGGCGACCAACCCGCGCCGTCCGATCGCAATCCATTGCACGGTTCGAAACTGTGAAATTGCTTCGGGGGAACTGGACTTCACGCATATCAGCAGCATGGAGCGGCGCGACTTGGCGAGACGCGCACTGGATGGGCACGAGGCGCGAGCTGTTCGTCGACCGTTCACCGTCCGGCAACCCCGCCATTGGATGCTCCGTCCCGACAGATTCGTTGGATCCGCCGGATTCCGACCAAGAGAGGCGCCGAAACAACCATGTTGAACCGTTTTGCCACGCTGGCAACTGTTTGCATTGCCATCCCGGTCTTGGCAGCGCCGGTGGCGTTGGCCGACCCGCCGCCTCCGGACCCGTCGATCCAACCGGTGGGTGCACCGGTTGGTCCGCCGCCCGATACGGGTGCGGTCCCTTCGGCGGCTCCCGGAATTCTCGACACCCCGGACGGCTGGCACCTTTCGGTGGTGGGAAGCAGCGAGACCCAACTGCCGGTGGCGCCGCTGACCACGGCGATCTCCTCCCGGGAGTACCTGATCTCGGGCACCTTCACCGGGGCCATCACCGGCGGCGGCAAGACCAAGTTGACCGGTGGGTCGATGGAGGCCGGTGAGCAGATCGGGTGCGGCATCATCTCGGATGAGACCGAGATCAACCCCGGCGCGAGCCTGACCCCGGGAATCAACCTGCCCACTGGCATCCCGACGATCAGCGCAGGCATCAGCCTGCAGGGCAAGGTGTACCTCAAGCCAGGCACCGTCACGACGGTCGCGCTGGACAAGAAGTCCTTCAAGGGGACGTCGACGCGCATCACCCTGACCGGTGTGCGGGTCAAGACCGATCAGTGCGCGGGCCAGTCGTTCATTCGCTCCTACGCGACGCTGACGAGTTCGACCGACAACACCGATGACGTCATCACCTATCTCGGCGTCACCAAGTCCGTCTAACTGCCAGCTGCCCACCCACTCTTTGAAAGGCCTCGCCATGTTCAATCGTTTTGCCCTGCTGGCTACTTGCCTGCTCATCCCGGTCGGGACTGCGCCTCTCGCGTTGGCGGATCCGCCGCCGGACCCCGATCCCGCGGCGGCGTCGGTCGGCGATCCCGGCCCGCCGCCGGACAACGGCATCGTCGGCTCGTCCGAGCCCGGCGTCGTGACCACTCCCGATGGGTGGGTGCTGACCGTCGCGGCGGCCAACGAGACCGAACTTCCGATCGCGCCGTTGACCACGGCGACGTCGTCGCGTGAGTATCTGGTGGGTGGGACGTTCACCGGCACGGTGACCGGCAGCGGCAAGACCACGCTGTCCGGTGGCACGCTGGAGGCCGGCTATCAGGTCGGCTGCGGCATCGAACTCGGCCAGGTCCGACTCATCGGCCAGGCGGGCGTTACCATAGGTGGGACCTTTGGTGCCACCACGACCGGCAGCCTTTCGGCCCCGCTGTCGGGCACCATCGAGATTCACCCGAAGCCGGGCACGGTGTCCACCGTGACGGTGGACAAGAAGTCGTTCAAGGCCGCCCCGGTGCGGGTGACGCTCAAGGACACCCACGTCAAGGTCGATGGCTGCGTGGGTCAGTCGTTCCTGCGGTCGTACGCGACGATGACCAGTTCGACGACCGACACCGATGACGTAGTGGCCTACTACGGCACCACCAAGGCCGTCTGAGAAGCGAGGCTCTGGACCATGATTGACCGACATCGCATCGCCACCCTGGCTTTCGGGGTCCTCGCCGCCGGGGCGGCGGTCGCCTTCCCGGCGACCGCCGCTGCCGACGACGCTCCGCCTGATCCGCTGCCGGCCCCAGGTGATCCGGCCCCGCCTCCACCGCAGGGCCCGACGGTGCCAGGGATGGGCCAACTAGGCCCGGCCGGGGTCGACGTGCTGGCGCAGAGCAACACGGCTCCGGCTGACGTCCCGGGCACCCTGGGTGTGCCGACGGTGGCGGGCCTGGATCGCGACTCCGTGCTGGGTCTGAACGCGGTGCCATCCGCGCCGGGTGCGGGTCCGGGGACGCCGCCGAACCTCAACGTGTTCAACAACGCCTACGGAGCCGGGGCCATCAACCTGGCACCCGCCGCCCCCGGGCAGGGCCAGCAGTTCGGGGTCGCCCCGGGTGATGAGAACGCCGACGTCAACAAGCGCAAGTGGCTCGGTCGCTACATCGATGAGTATCGCGCCGGTGACCTCAAGGGCGGACTGCTCGGTCAGATGCCCCAGGAACAACTCGGCGAACCGCTGCCGGGCACCGCCCCACCGCCGGGCACCGTCATCCCCGCCGGACCGGTCCAATTCCTGCCCGATCCCGCCGATGGTCCTACCCCACCGCCCGGCCTGATTCTTCCGCCACCGCCACCGCCACCGCCACCGCCTGCCGGCTGACCGGGGCCTTACGGAATCGGCTCCGGGAGGGGCAGGTCACCCAGGGCGCCGTCGGCGTCCTCCGGTGGTGCGGGTCGCATCGGGAGCACGATGGTTGGCCGCTCGTCCGCCGACCCGCCGTCCATCGGTGCGACGCAACCCATTCCGAACCTGGTCGGAGCGGGAACACCGGCGTTCTGCACGCAGCACGTGGTGGCGACGGCGTCGAAGTCCTGATCCGGAGCCGGCACCGTGGTCGCGGTGCACGTGGAGTATCCGTCGACGTCGAAGACCGGTGAGGCATTCGCCACGGCGCACGGCGCGGTGGTGCACGCGGCAGCGAACGCGAGGGCGGGAAGGGCGAGCCGTCGAAGTCCCGGTCTGGACATGCCCATGAATGCCATTGCGACGACGCTACCGACATCGGCGCAAGGCCGTGGCCGGTCGACGCAGACGGGACGGCCGCCATCGGCAATTTCTGGACTTGCGGGTCCATTTTGTGGGCGGCACGCTGACTCCCATGGCACTCGACCAGTACTATCTACTCGGCAAGTCAGGACTGCGCGTGAGCCGACTGGCGCTCGGCACGATGAACTTCGGCACCGCGGGCTACCACGCCGCCTACGGCAAGACCGAGGACGAAGCGCGACCCATCTTCCGTCGCTACCTCGAGGGTGGCGGCAACTTCGTCGACACGGCGGACTTCTACACCGCAGGAGAGAGCGAAATCATCCTGGGCAGGCTCATCGCCGAGGCGAAGGCACGGGACAGTGTGGTGCTCACCACCAAGTTCACCAACAGCGTCACCCCCGGTGACCCCAACGCCGGAGGGAACGGACGCAAGCACATGATCCGGGCCCTCGACGACTCACTGAGGCGTCTCGGCACCGACTACGTCGACCTCTTCCTGCTGCACACCTGGGACCGGCTCACACCGGTCGAGGAGGTCCTGCGCACCTTCGACGACCTGGTGCGGGCAGGCAAGATTCGTTACGCAGGGCTGTCCGACGTGCCCAGTTGGTATGCGGCGCAGGCCCAGACGTTCGCCGAGGCGCACTCGTTGCCTCCGATGATCAACCTGCAGCTGCCCTATTCGTTGGTCGAGCGGCAGATCGAGGTGGAGCACGTCGCCATGTCACAGACCCTCGGCCTCGGCATCACGGCGTGGAGTCCGCTCGGCGGGGGATTCCTCAGTGGCAAGTACCGCCATGCAGACAAGGGGCTCTCGGGTGGCGGGCGGCTGAGCATCCCCGGAGCATCGGGACTCGACCTGTCGGACCTTCAGTGGCAGCTGCTCAAGCCGCTGGGCGACGTCGCCGACAAGCTCGGAGTGTCGATGGCTCAGGTGGCGATCAACTGGGTCGCCACTCAACCGGGCATCGCGTCCGCCATCGTCGGTGCGAGCAGCGCGGACCAGCTCGGTTCCACGATGGCCGCCCTCGACGTGGAACTGCCCGGCGAGTTGCGTGCCGAACTGGATGAGGCGAGCGCCGTCGCGCCCGAGTCGGTGTACCGGATGTTCACCCCCGGCTATCAGAATCAGCTCATCAGCCCCGGCATCAAGGTGGGGGACAAGCCCGTCGGCTATCTCCCCGGCGTGCGCAACTGGTAGCCGCGTCCCGCACGAGAACACCCCCGCCAATGCGGCGGGGGTGCTTGTCTAAGCGTCTCGACATGCGGTGTTACCCGATCCCGACGACCTCCTGCGCGATCTGCGCGACCCGCGCCTGCGCGGCGGAGACGACGCCCTGGCGCTGCTTGTGCGACTCCTCGTAGGCGAGGATCGCCCGAACGTCGGAGGGATCGGTCAGGTCCTTGACCGCGGCGACGGCCTGGCTCACGTTCAGCTCGTCGAAGCCGTGAATCGGCAATTCGGAGGGATCGAGGACGCCGGTGGCGGTCCGCACGGAGTGGACCACGTCGGCGGCCTGGTCGGCCCCACCGTCGCGGATGACGTTCTCGGCGGTCTCCAGTGCGGCATCGCGCGAGGACGACAGGGTCTTGGCGGCCAGGTCACCGGCCTGCTTGCCGCGGTTGAACAGCTCGCTCAGTGCCAGCGGGGTCGCCCGCACGGTTTCCACAGCCCTGTCGAGCCCGCGAACCGACCAGTTCACCGGCAGGTTGACCAGCTGGATCGCCGTGCCCGCAGCGGCCTGCAATGGCGTGCGCCGCAGTGCGGCGGGACCACCGAGCGCATCTTCGGCCAACACGGTGGTGAGCCAGTCGACCGTGGCAGCGTGCGCAGTGATCAGGCGCGCGGCCAGAGCCTCGACGTCCGAACGCTTCGCGGCGACCGCGAGTGCCTTGATGTAGCGGGCGCGGTCGCACAACTGGTGCTCGAGAGCCAGATCGCCGAGAAGTGCCTCGTCGAACGGCTGGACCTGTTCGGTGAGTGCTTTCACGACCGCGGCGGCGCGGCCGAAGAACGGGCCGATCACGTCAGAGTGGCCGCCGAGGTCACGGATGGCGGACTCGATGGACTCGGCGCGTGCGCGCCCATTGGCGGCGTTCTGAGACAGTTCCTTGCGGACCGCCTCGGTGCGCGCCTGAGCGACGCGGGTCTCGGCCACCTGGATCTCGGTGTTGGTCAGGTCGAGCACTGCGCGCAACTGCGCAACCAGGGTGTTGGTGCTGGGTGTCGTCATATTGGTTCGCCCCTTCGGCATTGACGGAACACGTCGGTGCGGGGTGCACCTTCAAATTGCATACCCGTCGAGTCCTTTGCCAATCGTGGGTCACCGGCATGTGAACGAGGTCTCAATCCGAAGCTCGCTACGTCGACCCTTCGCCTGATCACTCGTCATCGCGGCGCCGCTTGCGGTGGCTGGTGTCGCACAGCGGATACGTCTTGCTGCGCTTGCAGGTGCAGATCGCCACCATGAAGCGGTCCGACTCGACCGAGGTGCCGTCGGGCATCTCGATCCGCACGGGACCCTGGATCATCAAGGGGCCGCCAGGGGTGATGCGCACGAGGCGGGCGTCGTCATCCGCCACTGGCTCGTTCATCACCGAGGGTGATTGCCCCGCTTCGTCGCGCCCAAAACGCCAAGCCGTTCGCTTTCCCTCTTGCCGCGCGGGGTGGCGTTGAGGTATAACGCCCTTCGCAACGAAAACAGCTTTACTTCCTCAGACCCCGGAGGTGAATGGTGCTAGCGATTGCATGTCCCGCCACGTTCCAATACGCCACGCCCAGGCCTGAGTCCGATGTTCATCTTGGATGACGGTCGCGACGCGGGTACCCCGGCCCGGGGGGTGCCCGGCGGCGGCGAAACTCAATGGGCGGGCCCCTTTCGGTTCTTCTTCGCCGACCAGCGCTGGGAATGGTCGCCCGAGGTCGAGCGCATGCACGGTTACGGGCCGGGTGAAGCCGCTCCCACGACTGAACTCGTGCTCTCGCACAAACATCCCGACGACCACAGTCACGTAGCCGCGACGCTCGAGGAGATCGTCCGCACGGGCAGGCCGTTCAGCGCACGCCACCGCATCGTCGACGTTGCGGGTCGCGTTCGCGAGGTGGTCGTCGTCGGGGACCGCCTGCGCGATGACGGTGGCGAGGTGATCGGGACGCACGGTTACTACGTCGACGTCACGCCGTCGACCGACCGGGAACATCAACGGTCGGTGACGGAGGCCGTCGCCGAGATCAGCGAGAATCGTGGTGGCATCGAGCAGGCCAAGGGAATGCTGATGCTGGTCTATCGCATCAGTGCCGAGGCGGCGTTCGACCTGCTCAAGTGGCGTTCGCAGATGACCAATGTCAAGCTCCGAGCCATCGGGCAGCAGATCGTCAAGGACTTTCTGGCGCTGAGCTATTCGGACGTGTTGCCACCAAGGTCGAGCTACGACCAGTTGCTCCTGACTGCTCACGAGCGGGTCGCCGGCGTCGAGGGGCGGGACGGTGCCGGGTCGTAGGCCGCGGGATCCAACGTGACACGATCGCGACGTGTCCGGTCCATCCGATCCCCTTGCCCGATGCCATTCCAATCGACCCGCCGGTGTTGCCGCGAGCCGACTTCACCCAGCAGCATTGGCGCAGCCTCACCTTCGTGCACTGGCCCGTCAACCCGGAATCGGTCGCGCACCTGTACCCGCGTGGTACGCGACCGATGGCATTCGGCGATGGAGCGACCCACGTCGGACTTGCCCCCTTCGCGATGAGTGAAGTGGCGCTTGGTCTTTCGCGTCCGATTCCCTACTTCGGGAGCTTTCTGGAGACCCACGTCACGCTGTACTCGACCGATGGCGACGGCCGCCACGGTGTGCTCTTCCGGTCGATCGAGACGTCCCGGCTGGCGGTGGTCCGGGCTACCCGGGTGGGCATGGGATCGCCGTGCGTTCCGGCGTTCGCGTTCCACGATCTGCTGCGGCGCGACTATCCGGCCAGTTGAGGCTGGTCCCTCAGGTCGTGCGTGCCGCGGCGGCCGTCAGCACCGCCTCGATCTCCGTCCACGTGCGTCGCACGATCTCCGAGACCGGCAGCAGTCCGGTGATCCGGCTCGACACCTGACCCGTATTCGCCACGCTGGCCTCCATGTCGCCGTCGAAGTACAGGCTGGTGATCCCGCCGAGCAGCGGTGCCTGCAGCGCGGAGGTGGCCAGCTTCGCCGCCAAGCCGGTCCGCAGCACCCGCATGGTGGGGTTGCCGGGAAGGTCGAGCATCACGGTTCCGTCGTCGTCGGCCGCCACGATGGCGTCCTTGAAGTTCGCGTGGACGGCGGCCTCGTCGCTGGCCAGCATTCGCGTGCCCATCTGCACGCCCTCGGCGCCGAGGACGAGTGCCGCCGCAGCCGAGCGCGCATCGCACATCCCGCCTGCGGCCAGCATCGGCAGGTCGATCCGCTCGGCGACGAGCGGCAGCAGCACCATCGTCGACGCACCCAGGGCGGACTTGAACCCGCCGCCCTCCACGCCCTCGACCACCAGAGCGTCGACCCCGGCGTCCTCGGCCTTGAGTGCGGCCCGCAGCGATCCCACGACGTGGACGACGGTCATGCCCGCGTCGTGAAGACGGCCGGTGAAGAGGGCGGGGTCTCCCGCGGACGTGAAGACGTGGCGGACGTCCGCCGCGACCAGGGCGTCGACGATCGACGGATCCTTCTTCCAGCCCTGGATCATCAGATTGGCCGCGACCGGTCGGTCCGTGAGCTCGCGCACCCGGCGCAGATCGGCGCGGCCCTCCGGGGTCAGGGTCTCGATCATGCCAAGGCCGCCGCCTTCGGAGACGGCGGCCGCGAGCTCCGCTCGCGCGATGTACGTCATCGGCGCCTGGACGACCGGGTAGCGCACCCCGAGCAGTGATCGGATCCGGTTCGGCATCGGTCCTACCCGGCCGCTAGGGCGGCGACGGCAGAGGCGAACATCGTGTTCTTGATGGCGCCAAGGGTGTTCGGGTCCTTGCCGCCCAGCGGGGCGAGAAGCCCGACCGCCGTGTCGGTGAGGGTGTCCTCCGCTGCGGTGGCATCGGCGATGGCGAACTGGAGCGCGTCGGCCCCACCGAAGCGGCGCCCCGTCGTCATGGAGGCGACGGCGGTCGCGGGGGTGAGCTTGGCCTGGATCAGCGCGGCCATGCCCATCGTGAACGGGATGCGGATGTCGACCTCGGGGAAGCAGAAGTAACCGCGGTCCTCGCGCATGACGCGGTAGTCGTGGGCCATCGCGAGCATTGCTCCCGCGCCGAACGCGTGACCGTTGAGCCCCGCGGCGGTCGGCATGGGCAGCGTCAGCACGCGGGCGAAGAGGGCGTGCACGCGGCCGACGTAGAACTGCATCTGATCGCCGTGCGCTAGCAGCCAGTCGAGGTCGAGGCCATTGGAGTAGAACTTGCCGGTGCCCGTGCTCACCAGTCCGGCGGCGCCGGAGTTCGAAATCTCGTCGAGACGTCCGTCGATCTCGTCGAGGAAGTGCAGCGAGAACCGGTTCTCGTCGTCGCCGAGATTCAGTACGGCGACCTTGTCGGCGTACGTGGTGGTGATGGGCACGAGTTCACTCCTTGGTTCGGGTACGGGTGGGTGGGCCGTCGGCAAGTGCAGCGCGCACCGCCGACTCGAGTCTTCTGCGTGCCCAGTCATGAGCGATTCGATTGCGGGACAGCAGGAAAGCAGTCGGCAGATCGACGACGCACAGGGTGATCGCATCGACGGCGGCGGCATCCCTGCGGTTCCACAGATTCTGCGCCAGGCGCACCAGCAGTCCGATCAGTGCACGATCCAGCTCGGCCAGTTCGGCGGCGACCGCGTCCGAGACGTCCTCACCGAGCAACTGGTTTCGGTTGACCCGCACCAGTAGTCGTGACGATTGCGGATGACGTTCGTAGAAGACGGCGGGCGCATCGGCGGCGGCGACCACGGCTTCCATCGCGTCGGCGTCCGGCCCGGCGAGGGCGGTGTCGACCAATTCGCCTTGCACGTCCAGGAATCCGCGTGCCGCGCGCAGCCAGGTCTGTGCGACGAGGTCGCCCCTGGACCGAAAGCTGTGGTAGATGGCACCGTTCGAGACGCCAGCCGTGGCGGCGACGGCGCGGGTGGTGACGCCCGCCGGTCCGGCTTGGATCGCCAGCGACTCGGCGGCATCGAGGACCACGTCGCGGTCGTAGAGCCGTGGGCGGGGCACCTCGGCACGATAACAGAGCGAGTGCTCTGTTATCAACGACGCCGGGATGACCTGCGCTTGGGGGCGTCCAGCACCAGTGCGGACATGTAGAGCTCGAGCATCGGCCGGTAGAGGTCGACGCCGTCTTCGAGCCTGCTGCACAGGATGACGCCGTCGCTGGTGGAGATCAGGATGTGCGCGAACGTCGTCGCCGGGATGCGCAGGGTGACGCCGAGCTGTTCGATGCCGCGCACGCGGGCTCTCACCTGGCCTTCGGCGTTGGCACCCACTACTGCATCGGCTCGGCGCTGGCGCGCATCGAGGATCGCCTCGCGCTCGACGAGATCCTCGACCGCTTCCCGGAATGGGACGTGGACCTGACCCGTGCCCGCATGTCGACGGTGCGCGGTTGGGAGTCGATGCCAGCCGTCATCGGCTAGCGCTGCACGACGCTTTGTCGGCGACCCCTACGCTCGGTGCAACCGCTTAGGAGGCACCGATGCCAAAACCGCCCGCCGACGAGGGTGACCTGAAGCCGCACTTCGACGACATCCAGGCGCACTACGACATCTCCGACGACTTCTACCGGCTGTTCCTCGACCCGAGCCAGACCTACAGCTGCGCGTACTTCGAGCGCGACGACATGACGCTGGAGCAGGCTCAGCTCGCCAAGATCGACCTGGCACTCGGAAAGTTGGGACTTCAGCCGGGCATGACGCTCCTCGACGTCGGCTGCGGCTGGGGAGCCACCATGATGCGCGCCATCGAGCGCTACGACGTCAACGTCGTCGGGCTGACGCTGAGTCGGACCCAGACGGACCACGTCGAGCGGGTCTTCGCGGCGTCGGACAGTCCGCGGTCCAAGCGGGTGCTACTGCAGGGCTGGGAACAGTTCGACGAGCCCGTCGACAGGGTCGTCTCGATCGGCGCCTTCGAGCACTTCGGTCACGACCGGTACGACGCGTACTTCGCGATGGTCAATCAATCGATGCCCGATGACGGAATCATGTTGCTGCACACCATCACCGGTCTGCATCCCGACGAGATGGCCGCCCGCGGCATGCCGTTGACGTTCACCTTCGCGCGGTTCCTCAAGTTCATCCTCACGGTGATCTTCCCCGGCGGTCGGCTGCCGTCGATCCCGATGGTGCAGGAGCGTGCCGCCGCGGGCGGGTTCGAGGTGACCCGGGTTCAGTCGTTGCAACCGCACTACGCCAGGACGCTCGACATCTGGGCGGCCAACCTGGAAGCCAACCGGGACAAGGCGATCGAGGTCCAGTCGCTGGAGATGTACGACCGCTACATGAAATACCTCACCGGCTGCGCCGACATGTTCCGTGTCGGGTACATCGACGTCAACCAGTTCACGTGCGAGAAGTAGGAATCGGTCCGACCCGCTTGGCGAAGAACACCCGGTGGTAACCGTCCTGGATGCCGCGTCCCGTCTCGTGGAAGCCGCGGCTGGGGTAGAACGACAGGTTCTCCGTCATCGCCTCGTTGGTGCACAGCCGGATCTCCTCCAGACCCGCGTCGTGGGCGTCCTCATCGGCCCGTTCGAGCAGTCGGCGGCCATGACCGCGGCCCTGCGCGGTGGGGGCGACGGCGATGGCGTCGATCAGCAGGTGGTCGGGTTCGGCCTGCGTGACGAGCAGTCCGAGGATGACCCCGGCGTGCTCGCCGTCCTCGACCACCCACACGCGTGACGTGTGAAGCAGTTTGGCGTAGTCGGCTGTCATTGGGGCCGGGGGCCTGCCGATCCGCTCCACGTACCTGCCGAAGGCCGCGACGACGAGTTCGTTGATCGCGCCGACGTCGGTGACCATTGCGGACCTCAGCAGCGGCTCGCTCATGCTGGCGAGCTTAGTCACCGGCGACGCCCCCTTCGGGGCGCCGCCGTCAGCGGATGAGCCTGGAGAATCTACGGGCAGGTGAACTCGAGTTCGAAGGGCTTGTTCGTCGGCTGCATCGGGTTGGCCATGTCGATGCCGACGGCGTTTCCGGTGATCTTGTAGGTCTTGTCGGTCTTCTCGGCAGTAGCGTCACCCTGTCCGCCGCCAACGGCGAGCGTGATGCCGTCGACATTGCCCAGCGCGACCGAGGTGACGGCGGGCGGGTCGGCCTCGCTCAGGACGGCAGCGATGCCGGTCATCGCTTCGCCGATCGCGACGTTCACGTTGCCGCCGGCGTTGGCACATACGACGCTGCCGCCGACATCCTTGGGTTGGCCGCCGATGGTGACCTTGGTGCCTGCTGCGGCACTGGCAGACGTGCTCGCCTCCGATGATGAACTCGACGATGAAGACGAACTCGAGGACGACGATTGCGTCGAAGTCTTGTCCCCCGACGAACAGCCGGCCAGACCGGCGACGACGATCGCAGCGCCGCCGACGGCGACCAGCAAACTTTGCTTCACCACTGTTCTCCTTATGGTCCTTGCGACCCGTCAAGATCAGCGGATCGTCCAAGGCAGTATGGAGTGCCATTGACCAGCTGACATGGGATTGCGCGAAATACCTGGATCAAGATCTGTCGGCAATCGAGTGGCGCCAACCGGCAGATTTCGAAGGCGAACAACCCGGCACTTCGTACAATCGCCAGCCGGTAGGTTCGGCCCGTGAAGACCTTGCGCACCCCCGAGGACCGATTTGCCGAGTTGGCGGGCTTTGCCTACTCGCCGCGCTACTGCGAGGTCGACGACGGCGAGGGCGCACGGCTACGGATCGCGTGGGTGGAGGACGGCCCAGCCGATGTGGATCCAGTGTTGCTGCTCCACGGTGAGCCCTCTTGGTCGTATCTGTACCGGCGGATGATCCCGATTCTGGTGGCCGCCGGTCATCGCGCGATCTGCCCCGACCTCGTCGGGTTCGGCCGCTCGGACAAGCCCACCGGCATCGGGGACCACAGCTACGCGCGTCACGTGGAGTGGATGCGCGCCGTCGCGTTCGACGAACTCGACCTGCGGCGCGTCACCCTCGTCGGCCAGGACTGGGGTGGCCTAATCGGCCTGCGACTGGCCGCCGAGCATCCCGAGCGGTTCGCTCGGATCGTCGTCGCCAACACGGGACTGCCGACGGGTGATCTGCCGATGCCCGACATCTGGTGGCAGTTCCGCAAGGCGATCCAGGGGATGCCCGAGATCGAGATCGGCAGGTTGGTCCAGTCCGGCTGTCAACGTCCAATGAGCGACGTCGTCCGCGCCGGCTACGACGCCCCGTTCCCCGACGACTCGTACTGCGCAGGCCCGCGCGCGATGCCGGGTCTGGTGCCGACGTCGAACCACGATCCCGCCACGGGCGCCAACCGTGCCGCGTGGAAGACGTTGTGCGACAGTCCGACTCCGATGCTGGTGGCATTCAGCGACGGCGACCCGATCACTGGCGCGATGGCCCCGATCTTCACCAGTCAGATGCGTGGTGCTCAGGGGATCGAGCATCCGGTGATCGGCAATGCCGGGCACTTCCTTCAGGAGGACGCGGGCGAGGACCTCGCAGAGGCGATCGTGCGGTTCCTGCGGGCGACCCGGTGACTGGGCCGCTGCCGAAGTTCTTCGAGATTGAAGCCGAGCTCGAGGGCCGCTCCGGCCGGGCGGGCGTCATCCACACCCCGCACGGTGACATCCACACGCCGGCGTTCATCGCCGTCGGCACTCAGGCCACCGTCAAGGCGGTGCTGCCCGAGGCCATGAAAGACGTTGGTGCCCAAGCCGTCCTGGCCAACGGCTACCACCTCTACCTGCAGCCGGGGCCCGACGTCGTCGAGGAGGCAGGCGGGCTCGGCGCCTTCATGAACTGGCCGGGACCCACATTCACCGACAGCGGCGGGTTCCAGGTGCTCTCGCTCGGCGTCGGTTTCAAGAAGGTGCTGTCGATGGATGCCGGACGCGTCCAAGCCGACGACGTGATCGCCGAGGGCAAGGAGCGCCTGGCGCACGTCGACGACGACGGTGTGACGTTCCGGTCGCATCTGGATGGCTCGACCCACCGCTTCACGCCGGAGGTCTCGATCGGCATCCAGCACCAGTTGGGGGCGGACGTGATCTTCGCGTTCGACGAGCTGACGACGCTGATGAACACGCGCGGCTACCAGGAACGGTCGGTGCAGCGCACGCACGACTGGGCCGTGCGGTGTCTCGCCGAGCACCGTCGGCTCACTGCCAAGCGCCACGCGAAGCCCTATCAGGCGCTGTTCGGCGTCGTGCAGGGTGCGCAGTACGAGGACCTGCGGCGGCAGGCGACGCGCGGACTGGTGTCGATCGGGGACGGCCCCGGTCCCGCAGAAGGCCTGAGCTTCGACGGTTACGGCATCGGCGGGGCGCTGGAGAAGCAGAACCTCGCCACCATCGTCGGCTGGGTCGCCGACGAACTGCCCGATGACAAGCCGCGTCACCTGCTCGGCATCAGTGAACCCGACGATCTGTTCGCCGCGATCGCGGCCGGCGCGGACACCTTCGACTGCGTGTCGCCGTCCCGGGTCGCCCGCAACGCCGCGGTGTACTCGGCGGCGGGCCGGTACAACATCACCGGGGCCCGCTACCGACGTGACTTCACGCCCATCGACGCCGAGTGCGACTGCTACACCTGCGCCAACTACACCCGGGCGTACATCCATCACCTGTTCAAGGCCAAGGAGATGTTGTCCTCGACGCTCTGCACGATCCACAACGAGCGCTTCGTCATCCGGCTCGTCGATCAGATCCGGGCGGCCATCGCGGCGGGCGAATTCGACGAGCTTCGCGGCCACGTTCTGGGGCGTTACTACTCGACGCATGCACAATAAGACGATGACGACCACCACCGAATCGCAAGGGTTGTTGGTGCAGCTGCTGGATCCGTCGAATCGCGCCGACCCCTACCCGTTCTACCGGCAGATCCTGAAACGTGGGCCGCTGGTCCTACCGGAGGAGAACCTCGTCGTGTTCTCCTCGCTTCAGGATTGCGGCGACGTGCTGCGTCACCCGTCGTCGGCCAGCGATCGGCTGAAGTCCGCCGTCACCCAGCGCGAGATCGCCAAGGGCGCTCCGGCCCGACCGTTCGGGCAGCCGGGCTTTCTCTTCCTCGATCCGCCCGACCACACCCGGCTGCGCAAGCTCGCCCAGCAGGCGTTCGCCCCGAAGCGGGTCAGGGCGCTCGAGGCCGACATCGTCTCGATGGTCGACTCGCTGCTCGATCGCATCGCCACGGCAGGCAGGTTCGACGTCATCGCGGACCTCGCACATCCGCTCCCGGTCGCCGTGATCTGCCGGATGCTCGGCGTGCCGATCGACGACGAGCCCGAATTCAGCAGGGCCTCCGCGCTATTGGCGCAGGGGCTCGACCCCTTCACCACGTTCACCGGTGAGGTGTCCGACACCTTCCAGGAGCGTCTGAAGGCCGGGCACTGGCTGCGGGGATACCTCGCCGACCTCATCGAGGAACGGCGCGCTACGCCGCGCGAGGATCTGATAACTGCTCTGATCGCGGCGGAGGAGGACGGTGATCAGCTGACTACCGAGGAGGTCGTCGCGACCTGCAACCTGCTGTTGATCGCCGGCCACGAGACGACCGTGAACCTGATCGCCAACGCGATCCTGGCGATGCTGCGGCACCCGCAACACTGGGCCGCACTCGCGACGGATCCCGGACGTGCCTCGTCGATCATCGAGGAGACGTTGCGCTGGGATCCGCCGGTACAGATGGCCGGGCGGTACGCCGCCGACGACGTGACGATCGGTGACGTCGCCGTACCGAAGGGTGAGACGATGATGGTCCTTCTCGCTGCCGCACAACGTGATCCGACGGCATTCGAGCGCCAGGACGAGTTCGACCCGGACCGGGACGGCATCCGGCACTTGGCATTCGGTCACGGCGTGCACTTCTGCCTCGGTGCACCACTGGCCCGGCTGGAGGCGAGGGTCGCCCTGTCCGCGGTGACCGCGCGGTTCCCCGACGCCCGACTCGATGGCGAGGCGGCGTACAAGCCGAACGTGACCCTGCGTGGATTGGCTTCGCTGCCCGTCGTCGTCTAGTGGCCTGGGATCGTTTCGGCGCCCGGATAGCATGTGGCTCCGACGTTTTCGGTGTTTGAGAGTGGGTTCATCCACAGTCGCCGATTCATCCACAGCCTGTGGTTTGGCGGGTGGGATGTGTCGGATGCCCTTATTAGATTTGAAGCATGTTCGATGAATTGGTCGCTGACACCGCCGGCACCTCCGGGGCTGCTGCGGTGGATGCGTGGTCGCGGGTGGAGTCCGCGGCGTGTGCCCGACGGTTGGCGGCGATGGTCGCCATGCTCGATGCGATGTATGCCGCCTCCGGCTCGGCGGATCGTGAGCAGTGGTGTCTGGACAATTGGGCCGCGGTGTGTGCGCACATCGGCGCCGCCCAGCGCCTCACCTGCGGCAGCGCCTCCGGGCTGCTGATGGTCGCCACCGTGCTACGCGAGCGCCTCCCGAACGTGCGGGCGGTGTTCGCCGCCGGGCTGATCGGCTACCCACTGGTCCGCACCATCGTGCACCGCAGCATGCTGGTCACCGACCCGGCTGCTCAACGCCGCCTGGACACAGCGT
>NZ_JAVROT010000386.1:0-50261 GCF_032162605.1 Mycobacterium sp.
ACGAGGGGGCGCGTGCGACCATGGTTGCCGCGCGATGCGCGATGGGGCGGTAGCTCAGTCGGTTAGAGCCGCGGACTCATAATCCGTTGGTCGTGGGTTCGAGCCCCACCCGCCCTACGTCAGAGGCTGTTTTTCAAGATCAGATTTTTCGAGTCATCGTTTATTCATCGTTTATAGGGGAGGGGTACCTAGGGGTGCTGGTCATCGGGGGTTCGACGACCGCGCGCCAGGCCTCCCGCACGGCGGCGAGAGCCTGGTGCGCTGAGACGGTGATGCGGGTCTGCCCGGCCAGCTGGGCCTGCCATTCGGCTTCGGTTGGCGCCTTGGTGAACAGCCACGCGGATGGTGGCCGGTTCGTTGGTCCGCGGCGCCGGTAGAGGTTCGCTGCTTGTTGGTCGATGGCGCCCAGTTCGCTCAGTGCCCACAGATCCCAGAGGTCGCGAGCGCTTTGTCGGTCAGCCCACGTCGACGTCTTCGATGCGGCGAAGGCTGGCAATGTCGGGACGAGCAACTCTGCTATTGGCGCGTCGGTGTAGCGCTGGACGAGCACGCGCCGCTCGGATGGCCAGACCACTCGGTCCCGGGAGGACAGCAGCTGAATCCTCACGGACAGCCCACTCGGCGATCGAAGAATAGCCGGCCGAGTGCTAGGCACGTCGCTCAACATTGGGTGGAGGGTGAGCCGGCCATGTGAACGAGCAAGCGCGCGGGGGAGCGCAGAGTCGAGGGCGGCGGCCACGGGTTTGCGGTCATCGATGGCGATCAGGTCGATGTCCTCGCTGAGCCGTCCGGCCGGTAGGTGAGTGCGTGCCAGTGCGGTGCCGCCGATGAACTGGACTTGATCTCCGACGCTCGTGCTGAGGACGGCGAGCACGTGTGAGATGAGGTGGTCACGCTCCACTTGCTCGGTGGAAACGCCGAATTGTTCTGCCACCGCATCGCGTTCATCGCTGATCACGATTGGGCCCACGTCTCGGCGCGTCGCAGCGACGCCATCCGATGTTGGTCGGATGCGAGCGTGGCCAATCGTTGTTGGTCGCTCCAGGCATAGAGCGTGGCAACTGCAGACCGAATGTCGACTCCAACGTCGCCCAGATCTGGGCGATGGGAAAGGTCGAGGACCGTCTGTTCCGGTGTGGTCACTAACGCTGGTCCCAGGGCTGTGTCGATGCGCTCGGCGTCCAGGCGGGTTGTGTCACGTGTGATGAACCGGACGACGGCCGGCCGATCCGACAGTTCGATCTCTCGGTGCTGGCGGGGCACGGCGATCGTCGCGGTCGCCAGGGCGCGGGGAATCGCCCCGTGCAGCCGCGCCGCGCTCGGGCCCATCACGACGACGTCGTCTTGACCGTAGATCGCTGAAGCGATGCCCGCGGCGGTGGCCTCTAAGCTCGGCGTCCAGGTGCGGCCCACCATGTCCTGGGGAACGACGACGTAGTAGCCGTCGGCGACCCGGTGAAGAAGCCCGCGCTCGGTGAGCCGGACCAATTGCGCGCGGGGATGAGCGTAGATTTCGCCGGCGTCGCGCGGACGGATCGTCTTCATCGGCGCCCGCGCGAGCGCGGGCGGCATCGGGGTGCTGCGACTCCGCACCATTCTCGCTCCTTAAGTATGTAAATCGTATCCTTGTAGAGTACGTAATGCATACTCATTACGGCAAGCGCGGTGACCGAAGCGATCGGTCGCACTGGCCATCGGGTTAGCGAATCAACCGATCGAGCAGGTCGGCGACTTGAGTGTGAACCCGGCCGCGGCTCATGTACTTGTCCTGAGTCATGGAGATGTTGGTGTGGCCCAGGTGGTCGGCCCCGATACGGGCCGACAGTCCTTCATCGTCGATCAACGTCGCTAGGGACTTACGGAAGCTGTGAGTAGTCGCAGTTGGCGCGCCAAGCCCGTCTCGCACTCGCCGCCACTGCTTGTTGAAGTTGTTCGGATCGCGCAGGGTCCCGGCCGTCGAGGCGAAGATCATCTGCTGCTCGCCGAGGAAGGGCACCTGGCGTCGCTCCGTCAGGACGTCAATGGCGAATCGGGGCAGTGGCAATGTGCGCAAGCCGGCTTCGCTCTTGGCGGTGTCATGCCGCTGAAGCCCTTGCCCGGTGGCGCGGAACACCTTCCCGGTCACCGACAGCGTTCCAGTGTCTGCGTCGAAGTCGCTCCACAAGAGGCCGAGGAGCTCGGACTCGCGCAGGCCGGTGGCGACCAGCAGAGTGATCGGGTCAACCAGGTCGAGGGTGCGGCATTCCTCTGAGGCCCGCAGTCGTTCCAGCAGCGCTCGCAGCTGGTCGGCTGTCAACGCCGTCGCCCCCTGGGGTCGATGCTTCGACTTGATCGTCTCGACATCCCGGACCGGATTGCTGCCAAGGACATTCGCCATCACGGCCAACTGCAACGCGCCGCGCAGAACGGACTTGGACTGTCGCGCCGTCGTCGCGCCGTGCGCGGTGCGCATCGATCGCAGGGCCGCGTCGATTCGGGCTGGTGTCGCCTCGCCGACCCGTACTCCGCCGATGAACTTCTGAAGCTTCTCGGTTGCGAACCGGTAGGTGTCCAGCGTCCGGGCCGCTCGGCCGTCTTCGGTAAGCCGAACCAGATGCTCGTCGACCAACACTGAAATCAAGGTGGCTAAGCCGATGGCGTCCGGGCCGGTGGGCAGTCTTCGTTCGGCGAGTGCCTCCTTTAAGGCATCGACCGCGAGCTTGCCGTATTGGTCGTAGTCGTCTGGCGGTCCGACGCGCTGGACGATACGGGTGACACCGTCGCGGTCCCGGTAGCGGCACTTTGCCAACCACGTTCCATTGCCGAGGCGTATGCGGGTGATCTTGCCGTGGTCGCCGATCCGCAGCGATGGTCTGCCAGCCACGGGCTATCCCCCTGGCCGCTCGGCAGTCTCGCTGCCCGCTTCGCGTGGCGAGTCGATCATCTGACCATGATAATCAGGCGGGGTGACGTTTTTCCTCGGCGAATTGCTTTCGTTCCCAGTCCATTACGTCGCTCAACAGGTAGCGCACGTGCCGGCCGAACTTGGCGTAACGCGGGCCCGTTCCCTTCGAGGCCCACTCAGCAGGGGTCTTCACGGGCAGCCCGTATCGGTCGGCGAGCTCCTGGCGGGTTAGCCACTTGTCATCGGTGTTCTCATGCATGGCGGTCACTTCCTTTTCGATCCCGCCCCCATTCGGGTAACACAACTGTAAGTCCGCTGGCGACACCGACCGCCGCAAATTGGCTGGCCCTTCGGCGCGGGGGATGGGCGCGCTGCGCGCACCGGGTCCACATCCAGATCGCCCTTTATGCCCAATCGTTCTCAGCCGTTCTTGCTTCATCCTCAATCCACGCGCCTCTCGTCTCATTTACTCCCACTCCACACCAAACACACTGCACCCCTTGTCCTTACGGATATCCGCACCTCATCCGCCAACCCCAAAAAGCGTTCGGCACATTTGCACAAGGGTGCGAGACTGGTTGTGGCCCAGCAGGTGCCGACGCCCCGGTTGTGGATGGATTCGCTGATGTTGACAATCTCGAAGCTCAAGCGGTGGTCGATCAACTACTACATCGACACCGCCAGCACGGCGCAGCGCGCGACCCGGGATCTGCAGCGTGCCAATGGTGGGTTGGGGGAGTACTTCTCCGAGCACGAGACGCGAACCCCGGTGTGGTTGTTGGCCGGTGACGCGCACCTCGTCGCGGCGCTGACGGGATTGAGCGACGTGCAGCGGGCCGGCGGCGAAGCCGATGCCAGTGTGGTGGCGCGGTGGCTCGACGATGGGATCGCGCCGAACGGCGCGCACGGGCGCAGCTTCGGAACGCGCGGGGTGCACGGCTTCGATCTGACGTTCGCCGCGCCCAAGAGCGTGTCGCTGATCCGCGCATTGCGCGCCGACGACGTGGTGGCCAAGGGGATCGCCGACGCGCACACCACCGCACTGAGTGAGGCGATGGAGTATCTGGCGCGGCATGCCGGCTACACCCGGATGCACAACCCGGATACTGGGGAGAAGGACCTGGTGCGGCTGCCCGGGCTGGTAGCGGTCGCGTATCAGCACGAGACGAGCCGGTGCGGGGATCCCCATCTGCATACCCATGTGGTCGTGCCGAATCGGCAGGCCCGCGTGGATGGCCGCCTGGTATCGGTGGATGGGACGTCGTTGTTTCACGAGGCGAAGGCGGCCGGGGTGATCTATCAAGCCACGCTGCGCCGAGAACTGCATCAGTCGCTGGGGATCGAGTGGGCCCCGGTCGACCCCAGCACCGGGATGGCCGAAGTCGCCGGAGTGGAGCGGGAGACCATCACCGCGTGGTCGCGGCGCTCCTCCCAGTTGCGGGACTGGGCGGCCCAGCATCTGACCGCCGATGGGCAGCCGCTGTCGGCGGCCCGGTTGGCGGCCGCGCAGAAAGCCACCCGCCCAGTCAAACCCGAAGAACTGGCGTGGAGCGCGCTGCAGGAACAGTGGCGCGGCGACGCGCGCGGACTAGTGCTGGACCGCGCGCGGTTCGACGAAGCGCGTGCGGCGCGGCGCGCAGCGGCGCGCGTCCCGTTCGACGAAGCGCGCCTCGCCGCGGCCGCAGCGCGCATCGAGAAGGCCGCGTTCACCCGCGCCGACCTCGTCGAGATCGTCGGCGTGCACCTGCCGGTGGATTCCGAGCGCGCACCGCGCGCGGTCCTCGAGGACGCGGTCGACGACCTGTCAGTGCGGCTGAGCGCGCCGCGCGCCGCGCATCAGCGCGAAGGCCACGAACGATTCACCCTCAACGTCATCCTCGCCGAGGAACAAGCCGTGCTCGACATGGTCGATGCGCGCGATGACCGCGCCGTGCTCTGGGCACTCGATGACCGCGACCCGGCCACCGCCGCACTGTCGGAAGATCAGATCGACGCGGTACGCAACATCGCCGCATCGCCGTGGCTGGTGCAGCCGCTGTCCGCGCCGGCCGGCGCGGGCAAGACCACCTCGATGCGCGCGCTGCGCGCCGCCGCGGAACGCTGCTTCACCCACGTCCTGGTGCTGGCGCCCACCGGTCAAGCCGTCGACGTGGCGCTGCGCGAAGGGGTCGCCGAGCAGGGCTACACCATCGCCAAAGCCCTGCAACTGTTGAAGGACGGTGAGCTGCGCCTGCGGTCGAACACGGTGGTGGTGGTGGACGAGGCCGCCATGGTCGGCACCGACGACTTACGCCGACTGCTCACCGCCACCACGAAGGCGCGAGTCAAGACCGTCCTGGTCGGCGACGCCCACCAGCTGGCGCCGGTCAAGGCCCGCGGCGGCATGTTCGAACAGCTCTGTGCCGATCTGCCCTGGGCCCAACACCTTTCCGAAGTCTGGCGCATGCACGACCCCGCCGAGCGCACCGCCTCACTGGCACTACGCGACGGCGACCCCCCGGCGCTGCGCCGCGCAGTCCGCTTCTATCAGCGCGAGGACCGGCTGCGCTGCGGCGACCAGATCTCCATGGCGTCTGACGCGTTGGCGGCCTACCAGGCCGACGTCGCCGCGGGAAAGGACGCGCTGCTGATGTGTGACACCAACGAGATGTCCGACGCGCTCAACCAACGCCTGCACCACGACGCCATCTCCGCCGACGCCGACACCGTGGCGGTGAGCCGCGGGCACCGCGTGGCTGTCGGTGACCTCATCCTGACCCGCCGCAACGACCCCACCATCGACCTCTACCAAACCGCCGACGCGCCCGACAAGAACCCGCCGATCGTGCGCAACGGCAACCGCTGGCACGTCATCGCCGTCGACCCCTCCCACCATCGGCTCGCCGCCCGGCGACTCGGCGACCACGTCGTCGCCGCGATCAGTGGCGACTACCTCACCGAACACGTCACCCTCGGGTATGCCACCACCGTGCACGCCGCCCAGGGCGTCACCGCCGACACCACCCACGCCGTTCTCGGCGACACGGCCAGCCGAAACCTGGTGTACGTCGCCATGAGCCGCGGCCGCATCCGTAACACCGCCTACCTCTACCAACGCCCCACCGAACAGGAATACGGACCATCCGAACCTCCGGCGGCGTGGCGCGGTGATGCCGCCGACGCCCGCCAGCAGCTGACCGAACTCATCGACCGTTCGGTCGAACGACCGCTCACCGCACACGACGTCGCCGCACGCTCCGCCACCAACGCGCTACCCACCTACGTCCAGCACGTCATGGAACAACGAAAGACAGCACTGATTCATCGACAAGGCGAACACCGGGCATGGCGCCAAACCGTCCGGATGGCTGCAGACCAGTGCGCCACAGACCGCGCACGCGGCGCCAACCGCAGTCGCAGCCTCGATGAAGGACTCGAGCTATAGACCCGCGATCGACGCCGGGGGCTCCTTGGTGGGAATCGTCTATCAGCGCGAAACCTCCAGGTGCGGCGTTATCACTCCAAAGTGGGCCGGAAACGTTCCCTTACGGGGGAAGTCAACAGCGGCACCGCGGACGACCATGGTGACATCGGCATCGCCGTGAGGTGCATGCCCCGTGCACCGGCAAGGAGGGTTTCATGGCAACGAACATCGATTCTGGCCGGACTTTGACTCCGCCAGCCCCTCGCGACTCGTCATCCTTCCCAACCGATTATCGAACGTGGAAGATTCTGGCCTGGTGCGGGCCGATCTTCCTGGTAGCGGTCTTCGGCCTCTGGGGCTTGCTCGCTCACAACATGCCGCCGTTCCCGCCGAGCGCGACGCCGGCCGAGGTCAAGGCCCACTTCCAAGAATTCAGACTGCCACTGATGATCGCTCTGAGCGTCTGCCTCACGATGACCGCGTTCTACATGGCGTGGAGTGTGGCGGTGGCCCGAGTGATGGAGAGCATCGAAGGCCCCGGTGGCTTGTTGTCGAAGCTGGAGATGTTGGGCGGCACCATCACTTGCGCACCCGTTACGGTCACCATGGCGATCTGGCTGACCGCAGCCCATGAGGTCAACAACCTCAGCGCGGAGATCGTGCACATGCTCTATTGGATGGGCTGGCTTCTGTTCGACTTGGCCTACTTCGTCACTTCACTACAGATCGCCGCAGTGTGCATCGTGTTCATGCGTGACAAGCGGGTCAAGAAGCTGGTCCCGGATGCCGTCGTCTGGTGGGGTTGGGTGACGTTTGCGTCCTTCTTCGCCGTGAGTGCGATTCCGTTCGTGACTACCGGACCGCTGGCCTTCAACGGCGTAATCAGCTTCTGGATCGCGTTCTTCACCTGGTTCTTCTGGATCCCGTCGCTGTCCTACTTCATCATCAAGGCAATTGACCGGCTCAAGGCTGAGGACGTGGCCGCGGGACGTGTCAACGCCTAATCGGGTGGAGGCAGTCTCGGTCGACCTCGCTCGGCCGAGACGCCTTCCCGGCGTGGATGGCCTGTGGGTCGCGATCGGCGCGGACGCGGTCATCTTCGCCATCCTCTTCATGAGCTTCATGCAGGCCCGCCTGCGTGAACCGGCAGTGTTCGACCACTCGCGACAGGCGCTCGACCCCACCTTCGGCGGGATCGACACTCTCATCCTGTTGACGAGTTCCTGGAGCATCGCGCTTGCCGTGCAGGCCCTCAAGCGTGATCGCGTCGACCTGACGCGGCGCTACCTGCTCGGTGGCGTGCTCACCGGCCTGATGTTCGTCGCTTCCAAGGCATTCGAGTACTTTCTGAAGTTCGCGCATGGCATCACGCCTGCCACCAACGACTTCTACATGTGGTACTTCACGCTGACTGGTATTCACCTGTTGCACGTCGTGTTTGGCACCTACCTACTGGCGTACGTGTGGACCAAGGCCCGTGCCGGCGGGTACCGCAGTGCGAATCGTGTCGTGCCGGAATGCGTTGCCTCGTACTGGCATCTGGTCGACCTGTTGTGGATAGTGCTCTTCCCGCTGCTCTATCTGCTGAAGGCACGGTGATGTTCGTGTGGCGCGAGCGAGCGACAGTGGTGTGGCTGGGTTTGATGGTGGCGACCTGCGTGACGACCTGGGGGCTGTCCAAGGACTGGTTCAGCCCTGGCGTTGCAGTTGTGGGGACCTTCCTCATCGCCGCCGTGAAGGTCAGGTACGTGGTGTTGGACTTCATGGAGCTCCGTCAGGCGCCGCTCGCGGTGCGCGTCGCCTTCGAGGCGTGGCCGGCGGTCGTGGCGATGATGATTCTCGGCTTTTGGTTCGCCACTCCAGCATTGGCGTGAGCACGTCGGATCCCGCGCTCACGCGACTTAACCGCGAAGGGCGGACGCAAAGAGCGCCGGAAGTTTGCGCCAGCTAGGAGCCGCGGTGAAGAGAGCAAGAAGTCGCCCGGTAGTCGCGGCAGTGCGATTGGTGACGAACCAGGGCGGCCTCGGGGCGATCGACATCTCGCCGTTGACCAGCGAGCGTGGGGATGGCCGAAAAGGTCCACGGACGACCATACGCTCGGTGTCGCTGATCAACAGTGCGTTGTGCACGACGCCGATTCCGCTCTGCACGTCCGCGAGTGTGTGGCCCGGGAACGCACCCCAGGTTGCCGTTGCCGTCAGGTAGGCGACGCCCGTCCACGCATTGATGGCGACGGTGCCGTAGCGCAAACTCTCGACGAACCGATCGAATGCCGTTCCCATCGACTTGATTGTCTTGGGCTGCGCGATGATGTTGACGCCGAGCGTACCGATGAACTCGTCATTGACGAGTCGTGCTGCGCGGGAAGCAAATTCAGCACCTCCGTCGGGCAGCTCGATAATACTCAGCACGGGCGCGAAGTACTCGGTCTGCAGCATCGGCTGATATTGCTCGGGAGTCAGATTGGTGACCAGCAGCCGCCCACCAGCGTCGCCAATGCGTTCGCCTTGGGGGTACGACGCGGAAGCGCCGGCAATTCGCTCTGCGCTACCCGGGTAGTACGGCGTGCGTGCTGGGGCCGATGTGAATGCCGACCGCAACGCGGCGATGAACTCTACCCGCTGCGGCCATTCGGACGACAGGACCACCACCTGAGCGGCGACGCAGTTATAGCCGCCGTTGTGGAGGCGTTGCGTAGCAATGTGTTCCGCCTGAAACTTCATGTCGGCGGTGGTCCACTCTCCGGGTAGGACGATTGTTGGCGACACGCCACCGAGCTCGCTGCTTATTTCCTTGGTGAGGATTGATTCGTCGTTCTTCTTGCGCTGAGCGCCCTCTTCGCCTCCGCCGAACACAATGGCGTCGTGGGTCGTCGAACTTCCAGTGATGTGGACGTGATCCACTGAATTGTGCTGCACCAGATAGGTTCCCTCGGCTGCTGCTCCCGTCAAGATTCGCAATACACCGGCGTCGATCAGCGGTGCCAGGACGGTCGTCATCACGTCGAGCATGGGATCCATGATCGGATTGAGTTTGAGCGCGACGACGCGGTTGTGGGCGAACAGCTCGTAGAAAGCGTCAAGCGGCGCGATGGAGGTGATGTTTCCCGCGCCGAGTACGACGCCGACACCATACGTGCGGCGTGGGTCGAGTTGCGCGAGGCCGGCGTTGCGCTTTGCGGTCGCTTCGTCGATTCCCGGCTTCAGCCACACCTGTGCGCTAAACCCGTTGAGCAGCAATTTGTCGAAGAAGTTCAGCGGTAACACTTGCACGGTCGTTCGGTTGCCGGGCGCAGTGCCGAAGTGGACGTCAGCAAGCGGGCTTTGCCCACGTGCGAGCTTGTCAAGCGTCGAAGATAGTGCGGCGCAGGCAGCCAAGATCGGGTATGGACCGGAGGTCCATTCTTCGCCCATGAGAGGCGATTTCGCATCGAGCCCCATGATTCCCGCCGCGGTCGCCACCCATTCGTCGGCATGAGCGGTCATCAGAGTCAGCACGTTCTGCAGCAGCGAAGCGCGTCCGGACAGCGTGACGTCGGCCCACCGCGCCTCGCCGTCGATCAACTCTGCAAGTGCTGCATCGATATCGGCTTCTGTTGACTTCTTACCCGTTCCGAATTCGACGATGTTGCCGGCGGTCAATTCGATCATCTCCATTTCGGTGCGCACGATGCGCGCGCGTGATTCGGCTGTGGGGATTCTTTTGTGCGTCTATTGGGCGACGAACTCTGGCTGACTGGGCGCTGGTACATCGGTATTGGCGGCGGCGCGCCACGACGGTGGCCGTGGCGCAGATCCCACACTCCACCCGTCACGCTCGGTCGCGGTGGGTTTCGTCGATCGAAACCCGTCTAGAAGGCGGTGTCGGCGGGCGGAGATTTCCATCGGGAGCTCGCCCCATACTTCGCGCAGGACTGCGCGGCGATCGATTCCCGGTGTCTTCAGTGCACGAATGAGACCGCGGGCCAAGCGCATCGGATTGATGATGCTCTCGACGGAACGTGCTCGGTTGAACGTGTCGGATAGGTTCGGCTCCTCGCTGCCCGCGAACGTCCCCAGAACTGCCCGCACCAGCGGCGACGTCGGTGCGGGACGCGACTCGCGGTTACCCCAGTGGTAGGTAGAGATGGTGTCCTTGTCGCGCGCTCGCTCCCATGCGCGAAGCGCCGCGTCAAGCGCATGGGGGTCGTCGATCGTGGCGGCGGCAGCCTCACCGAGCAACCGCCCGAATTTCAACGCGTCCCGCATGCCGTTCCCGGTGACGGGGTCCTTGAAATGCCCGGAATCGCCCGCGAGCGCCCATCCTGCTCCGCTCGACCTGCGGTAGTACGCGGAGAGGTCGTCGGTGCTACGTACCTTGCTCATGTTGGTCGCTCCGCCGATGCGGCGTCGCAGAGCGGGATCTTGGTCGAGCTTTGCCTGCCAGGCGCCCTCGGGGTCAGCTCGGTGCGCCGCAATGTCCTCGGCAGGGCACATGTGGACCACCAGTGTTCGGCCCGCTGGGCACGACGGCAGGACCAGAGCTTGATTGCCGTTGGCTCGGTATATCTGGAACTCGCTCGGTGCATCCACGCCCAGCGGATCATCGAGGTAGCGGAACGCGAAGCCACGGCCGTTCTTCGACGCGCGGTAAGGGGTCCACGCGTCCACCTCGGCCGCGATGCGCGACTTGCGCCCGTCAGCGCCGATCACGAGCTTGGCGTGGATCTCGAATTCCCCTTCGCTCGTCCGGTAGCGCACCCCTGCCGCGCGCCCATCCCGCCACACGACCTGCTCCACCGAGCATCGTTCGCGTACGTCCGCTCCGGCGTCACGCGCAGCTTCGACGAGGAGCACGTCTTGCTGGTCTCGCGGAATACACAGGCCGTAGTCGATACCTCCGAAAGGTGCGAACCGCTCGCGAATCTCAAGTTCGCCGTCGTGCAGTGTGAGGTACTTGGTCTTGGCCGGACCCAGAGCCAGAATCTTGCGGAGCGCTCCCATGTGCTGCAGTTCCTGAACGCCATTCGGGACGAGAACATGCGTCGACATCGTGTCGGCAGGGAATCGTGTCTTGTCGAGGACCACAACCGCTCGACCGGCACGGGCGAGCGGAACCGCGGCGGCGGTACCCGCGCAGCGCGCCCCGACAATGACGACGTCGACAGTCTCGACGGCCACGTCGCCAAGTGCGTCTGGCATCGCCGGAGAATTCACGTTGTTCACAGGTCATTCCGTTCGTCGGGGGAGTGGTGCGGTGAAGAGGTCAGGCGAGGCCGAGCTGGCCCAGGAGGGTCGACAGGTCGTAGTAGGCCCGCACTGATATCGCGCGGCCATCCGCGTCGACCTGCCATACATCGGTGCCTGCGACGTCGAACGGCTTGCCAGTCGCAGGAACATCGGGCGGAAATCCTTCGCCGGTGTGGGTGCCGGTCATCCGCCACTCGTGCGCCACCCGGCCGGTTTCTGCGTCCACGAGGGGTTCGCCGACTGCCGTGAAAGCGATGTCGGGGAATCCCTGCCAGGCGGCTTCGAAGAACCCTTGGGCTTCGGCTCGACTCGTCATCTCCGCGGGGAGTGCCGGGTCGATCCAGCTCAGCTGAGGTGTGAAGAGATCAAGCGCGACCCCTGTGTCACGTTGATTCCAGGCCGCGAAGTATCGCGCCGGGTACGCGGCGAGCGCGTCGGTGTGAACGGCAGTCAAGAGCGGCATGAAGAGACCTCAGATTCGAAGGTTGGCGATATCCAAATTCGTGTGATGCGGATCATTCTCCGGCCTCCTTGGGTGCACTGGCCTCCTCCCATCGAGCGATCTTTATCGCTGAAAGGACGGATTTCCCTTGGCCGACATCTCCGCGTGTGGTTCCGTCGCGGAATGTCGTCGCCCACTTCATCGCCCAGCCCACCGGACGTTGCACCCAACACTTCGACGTCTGCGGCTGGGTCGCCCGCCGTCAGGGCAGCAGTGGATTTGGCGAGCCTTCTCGCGTCGCGGGCGCGGTCGTCACCGGAGCGGCCAGCTATCACCTTCGAAGGCGAGACCAGAACCTTCGGCCAAACTCAGGACCGCGTCGAGCGTCTGGCGGCACTGCTGCACGACGGCGGCATCGCCCCCGGCGATCGGGTCGCGTATCTCGGCCTCAATCACCCCGCGATACTCGAGGCGCTCTTCGCCACGGCGAGTCTCGGCGCGATATTGGTTCCGTTGAACTTTCGCCTCACCGGTCCGGAACTCGCCTTTGCGATCAACCATTCCGCCGTCCACACCCTCATCGCCGACGCCGACCACACACGTCTCATCGACGAGCAGCGTGGCATCCTTTCGGTGGAGCGTTACCTGATGGCGGCGGGCGGCCAGCCGCCACCCGATTGGGAGGATGTCGAACGGCTCTGCGCATCATCTGTGCCGCGACCGCATCGCACCGACGTCCTTCCCGACGATCCAGCGGTGATCATGTACACCTCGGGGACGACTGGTCGGCCCAAGGGCACGACGCTCACGCACGGGAATCTGTGGTGGAACAACATTGCGGTCGTTCTCGCGCTCGACGTTGCCTACGACGACGTCTCGATCGTCTGTGCTCCGCTGTTTCACATCGGGGCACTGAACTCGACAACCATCGCCACGTGGATCAAGGGCGGCCGACTCGTCGTGCATCGCACCTTCGATCCGCAAGCAGTACTCGACAGCCTCGTCACCGAACGGGCCACCACGATGTTCGGTGTGCCTGTCATGTGTCAGGCCATCGCCTCGCTGGCGGACTTCGCCGCCGCAGACTTGTCCGCTTTACGACTCATCATCACCGGTGGTGCCCCCGTCCCGGTTGGCATCATCCGCACGTTCCAGAGCCATGGTGTCGAACTGGCACAGGGCTACGGCCTCACCGAAGCCTCGCCCATCGCTTCGTTTCTCACGGCCGAGCACGCGCTGGAGAAGATCGGATCGGCCGGTCGGCCAACGTTGTTCTGCAATGTGAGAATCGTCGACGGCGCCGGAGACGTGGTCGACGAACCGGGCGTGACGGGCGAGATCCAGGTCCGCGGTCCGAACGTGACCCCTGGCTACTGGAACAACGCCGAGGCTACCGCTGCGACCTTCGACGGCGAGTGGCTCAAAACCGGCGATGGCGGCTATCGAGACGAGGACGGATTCCTCTTCGTTGCCGACCGCATCAAGGACATGATCATTAGCGGCGGCGAAAACATCTACCCCGCCGAGGTCGAGGGCCTACTGCTCGACCACCCCTTGGTCGCCGATGTTGCCGTCATAGGCACCACTGACGAACAGTGGGGCGAGCGCGTCTGCGCCGTCATCGCGATCGCCGGCGAGGCCCCCACCCTCGACGAACTTCGTGAGTTCGTCGGAGACCGTCTGGCACGATACAAACTTCCGCGTCAGCTCGAAATCATGGATTCGCTACCTCGAAATGCCACCGGGAAGGTGCTCAAAACTGAGCTTCGCACCCGATTCAATCAGCTCCAGAACGGTTTTCAGCAGCGTAGCGAGCGATCGCCTCGGCGCGATTGACGGCGCCAACACGATGAAGGATGGCGCGCACGTGACTTTTCACCGTCGCTACGCTGATGATCAGATTCTCGGCGATCTGGGCGTTGGTGTATCCGTGGAGTAGGAGATCGAGCGTTTCGCGCTGGCGGGCCGTCAAATTCGTACGGCCTCCATCGGTGTGAGGTCCCTGGGTTTCGCCGCGCGATTCCCGCACGAGTCCAAGCGGATCGACGCTCAGTTCAACGTCAGCATCGATGCTCATCGCGCGTTGCGCCGCACGCTGGAGGTCTTCCGCCGCATTCCGTTGGCCGCCGAACTGCTCACGTGTCGTCAGCTGTTCGTGAACCCTTCCCAGCGTGTGCCCGAACGACAGCACTGAACGGCGCTCGTCTGCGCCGGGCTCGTAATTGCCGAATTCAACGTGCAGCAAGCCTATGACGTCGTTCTCAACCGTGATCGGTGCGACAACGCAGGTGCGTAAGGTCTGCTCCGCCAACGGTCCTGATCGCGCGGGCGCGACCGAGAGCGCTGTTTCTCCAGTATTCGCGACAGCCTGCTCGACCGGCAACTGCTCGAGTGCGATCGGTCCGCGTTCACCCCAGGCCGTGAGGGACCCAAGATCCGCGACACTCGCCATGCGCCAGGATGACCAAACACCGTCCCGTACGCGACTAATTGCGACTCGGCGAGCACCCAATGCATCGAGTGCAATCTCGGCAGCTTCCTGATCTAGCTCCGCTGTATCCCTACTCGCGCGCAGGCGTGTCATGCCTCTCGAGAGTGCCGCTCGTCGCTGGACCCGTTGGCGCTCAACGTAATCGAGTAGCGCTTGCTCGAATCTGCCAACGCGGACGAGGAGCTTCATCAATTCGAAACGACGCTGCGCAAAGCCGGTGTCGACCTCGTGCAGCGCAGACAATATTGACTCTTCGATCGTGTGCACCAGCGCCTGCGACGCGGCCACCTCACCGCCGACGCAGACTGCCTCCGCTTCACCGGCGCCGTCGACGATCTGCTCGACATCGCCGACGAGTGCCAACCGCATGGCAGTCAGGTCGTCAGGAAGCCGCTCATCCATCTACGTTCTCGCTTAGTCGGATGTATCGCGCCACGGCGGCACCCCGGCTCGTCACGTGGAGTTTGCGCAATATGGCGCGCAGGTGGGTCTTCACGGTGTCCTCCGATAGCTTCAGCTGCCGTGCGACCGCGGCGTTGGTCGCTCCCTGCGCGACACATTCGAGGACCTCGCGCTCGCGCAGAGTCAGGAGTGCGTCCCGTGATGGCGCGGGACGTCCGCGTGCAGACGCGCCCTCCGTTGACCCGAGGTGAGCGCCCTCCCCAAGCCCCGGCCGAGACCTCTCGAAGGCCGCTAGCGCTGCACGAGTCGACTCGATCGCATGCAGCAGCCCATCGCGCTGCGTGAGAAGTTGTTCAGCCCCGACTGCGCGGTCGAACAAACTGGCGAGTTCCGCTGCGAATTCAGCGATCCTCTCCATGTCGTCGTAGCTGACCGTCCTTCCTTGGCCGACGCGGTCGGCGTGCATGAACCCTATTGCTCGGCCCCCGATGACGATCGGCGCGGCGATGTACCCAGGACTCTTGGCAACCTCGATGATTGGCTTGAACGTTCGGGCATCAAGTGGTGCGTCTTCTACGTGAATCGCAGCCCGTCGGCGTGCCATGTCCGTTTCCGCCAACATATTCGCCAACGGGATTTCCGTATCGCCGCCCACGAACGCCTTGAACGCCTCCGCTTGCGGATCGAGTTGATCGCTAGTGAACAAGATCAGCGGTACCCACCGCGAGCCTTGAATGGCCGACACCATTGCCCGCGTAAATCCACATGCGTCGCATAGCGCACGTGGCGCAGCCTCGAGCAGCGCGCTGCTCGAGGGCGCTCGGCGGAGCTCCGACGATGCGTTCGCGAGTCCGGTTGCCGCCAACATCCGAACCTCGTCGTCATGTGCTGCGATTGCGCGACGCTCACCGAGAACGCGCTCATAACAACGGATCTCGTCCGGTCCCGCTCGACCCGTCGACAGCATCGTCGCGGCATTCTCGAATGCTTCATCGACGCTCGCACGTAGTTCTGCCGAGACGACGGCGCAGACCTCGCGAGCGTCACGCCGTTCGCGTGCCGCTGCTGCGCACAGTAGCTCGACATCCATCAAGGACATTGTGCGCCAGGGTGATCCCATATCCCGGCTACCGTCGCACCAACCCCGGGAACCGTGGCCGTCGGACGAAGTGCCCGAGGGCTCACAGGCATCATCGCGAAAACGCCCGACGCGCTGCCTGAACCATCCGTCCCGCCAGCGATATTGCTGTCAAGATGCATTCGCTCAGCCTCACACGACCTTGGCCGACACAGTCTCCGTCCCTCTCTTCAGGAGCACGAAAATCCCTCTTGCTGGAGCCGTCGTCCTGTGACGCGGCCCGTAGCGTCACCGCATGCCCCCGATCGGTCACCAGTTGAATGTCACTACGCAGGCGATACTGACCTACGGCAGCTGGACTTTGACCGCCGTCATTCTCATCGTGTCCGTTCGGATGGGACGGCGGGAGGGGACGCCGTTCTATGTGCTGATGGTGCTTGCGGCGATGGTCGGCGCGCTCGTCGAGCCGCTCTACGACGTCGCGATGATGCTGTACTTCTATTCGACTGCTGGGATGTGGACGCATTTCACTGCGTTCGACATCCCGCAGCCGGTGTGGACGCACAGCGGATATGTCGTGCTCTACGCCAGCACGGCCCCCTTCATTGCTCGAGAGATCGCGCGGGGGACGCTGACCCGGCAGAGGCTATTCGGCTGGGCAGCGGTCGAACTGGCGATGTCCGCGGCGTTCGAGATCTTCGGCATCAACGCGGGCGCCTACAGCTATTGGGGCCCCCACGTCTTTCGGATCTTCCAGTATCCGTTGGTGATTGGGGTTCTCGAGGCCGCGCAGGTGATTTGCTTCGCGGTTGCGGCGTCGCAGCTGAGGGCCCGCGTGACGCATCGATGGCAGTTACTGGGGTTGTTCGTCCTGTTTCCATGCACCTTCTTGCTGGCGAACTTCGGTGCTGGTTGGCCCGTCGTCATCGCCATGCATCTTCAACACACGACGCCGCTGCTCGTCGCGGGAGCAACGGTCATCAGCATCGGTTTCGCAGCGGTGCTAGTCTGGGCTGCCGGCGCGTTCTTGTCGCCCCCTTCACCGGCCGCCGATGCCGAGGGTGGTTCGCGCGGTGTCGCCGAGCAGTATCCGCAGCCTTCACTCGGCTAGGTCCAGTGTTGCGGACACAGGGGACGGGAACGCCCCCGATGACCGTGCCGATGACCGACCGTCGGCTGGAAAGCCTCACGCTCGACACGCGGTTTGGCTTTCCGGCGTAGCCGACGCTATCCGCTGCTTTCAGTTGCCCGATTCCGTATGTCGCCCATTCCAGAGTGCTGCGGTGGCGAAACCGAAGCAGGCCTGGACCCCGTCCCCCTCGGCAAATCACAAGTCGCTAACTCGAGTTATTAGCCGTGCCTGCGTTTCGCCAGGAAGTTCGTCCGGCGGGGTTCGCTTCGGTCCTGATCACGGAGCAGAGTCGGCAAACTGTGGAGGAACCAGCCATCCGCCGGGCCCGCGTGACGGGTTGCCCATCATGGACTTGAGCCTTCGAAGAGCGAAAGCGGTGGTATCTCTCCTTGGAGATACCCCTAAAGAGGCAAGTTTTCGGTCTGACCATAAGAACGATTGACCAAACGGTGGCGATTGGGGCAGGGTGGCGTCGTGACCCCCATCACAGCAGGAGCGTCACTGTGATCTCACTCGAATTGGCCTGGAAGGCATCGATGACTGCGACCGACTATCGCCAGCTCTACATCGGGGGCGGGTGGCACGACCCGGTGACCTCGGCCACGATCGATGTCCACTCAGCCACGACCGAAGATCTGATTGGCTCCGTCCCACGGGGCGCCGAAGGTGACGTCGATGCGGCCGTGGCCGCCGCGCGCTCGGCGTTCGACGCACCCGACGGTTGGCCGACGTGGCACCCCAAGCAGCGCGGTGACGTGCTCGAGCAGTTCGCCGCCGAACTCGAATCACGCGGCGCCGAGATGGCCGCCCGAGTATCGATGCAGAACGGCATGCCGATATGGCTGGCCCAGCAGTTCGAGGCCGGATTCCCACCGTTGCTGTTGCGCTACTACACCGATCTGATGAACAGTGCCCCCGCCGAAGAGGAACGGGCGGGCATGTTCGGCGGCACCACCTTGATTTCCAAGCACCCCGTCGGAGTCGTCGGCGCGATCGTGCCGTGGAATGTCCCGCAGGGAATCACGTTCCTCAAGATCGCGCCCGCCCTGGCCGCTGGTTGCACGGTGGTGCTCAAGCCAGCCGAGGAGACAGTGCTCGACGCCTTCCTGATGGCGGAGGCCGCAGCTGCGGCCGGCCTGCCACCAGGAGTCCTCAACGTCGTGCCAGGCGGCCGCGACATTGGCGCCTACCTGGTGTCACATCCCGGCGTGGACAAGGTGTCCTTCACCGGATCCACCTTGGCCGGCCGTGCAATTGCCGAGATCTGCGGGCGAATGCTGCGCCCGGTGACGCTGGAACTCGGCGGCAAGTCGGCGGCAATCATCCTCGACGACGCCGACATGTCCGCCGCCGTCGAGGCGTTCTTCGGCGCCACCCTGCTGAACAATGGACAGATCTGCTGGCTCAGCACCCGCGTGCTGGCGCCACGCAGCCGATATGGCGAGATCGTCGACGCTATAACCGATCTCGCGCGATCTCTGACCATTGGCGACCCGCTGGATCCCGCGACGAAGGTCGGCCCGCTGGTCTCGAGCAGGCAGCGTGACCGCGTTGAGAGCTATATCGCCCAGGGTTTGCAAGAGGGTCGGATGACCACGGGCGGGTCGCGGCCAACAGGATTCGATCGGGGCTGGTTCATCGAGCCAACGGTTTTCGCCGACGTCGACAATGACGCCGTCGTGTCCCGCGAAGAGATCTTCGGGCCCGTGCTCTCCGTTATCCCGTACGGCGACGAGGACGAGGCCGTGGCCATCGCCAACGACAGCAAGTATGGACTCGGAGGCACCGTGTGGTCGTCGGACCAGGAACGCGCGGCTGGCGTCGCACGCCGTGTCCAGTCGGGAACCATCGGCGTCAATCACTACTTGAATGATCCGGTGGCACCTTTCGGCGGGACCAAGGAGAGCGGCATGGGCCGTGAACTCGGCCCTGAAGGGCTCCACGCCTTTCAGGTGTACAAGACCATCTACATGCCGCCGGCGTGACGGGAAAGGGGACGTTGATGTCCACCACGGAACTAGATCAGATGCACGTCGAGCTGGCTCGCGAAATCCAGAGCGCTGCAACGGATGTGCTACCTGGAGTGGAACTGTGCCCACTTGCTGCGGACGCGGATCTCCGCGCCACCGACTCGGCGCTGCACGCTTCCAGGCGGGCGTTAGTCGGTAGCCTCGAGAAGCTCACGAAGAGTCCTGACGACGCGCCCTGCGATCGACTGTCCGCGCTGGTGCTCGAAACCGCTGTGGCACAGGCGAAGATCAAGGACGCGTTAGTCGAGCAACGTGGCGAGGTCGCGGTCGGTGTGCGCGAGGCGCTCTCTGCCCTGCGAAACGCAACAACCACAGCCGCCTTGGCTGAGCGCGCGCCGATCGAGGCGGCCCGGATCGGCTTTCGCCGGGCGCTGTTCTCTCGCATCGAGACTGGTATCTGGATGACGCGCACTGCTTTCGCCGTGGACGATGCGGACTTCGCGGCCGAACTCGTCGCCGTGGGCACCGCTAACCCTCGCAGGCTCAACGGGCCGCTGGTGGAAAGCGAAATGGTCCGGCGATGTTCGCCCATTTTAGTCGCCGACCCTCAGTCCAATCCGCGCGTAAACCTACAACTGGTGCGGTACACGGACTCTACGAGCTACGTCGCCGCTCCCGTGCTGTCCTGGGGAGTGCCGGTCGCGATGTTGCATGTGGACCGCGACACCGATGGAGCGGTAGACGATTTCGACCGTTTCATGCTCGGGATCTATGCCGAGGGACTGGGCCTCGCGTTCGAGCGCACCCAGTTGATGGAACGGATGCAGGCGGTGCGCAGGGCGACTGCTGAGTATCACGCTGGTGTGAGTGCCATTGCCGATGACTTCACCGCCGATGTCTTGGACAGCACCGGGGTGGACTCGTCCGGGGAGCATCGAAATTACCCGCCTGGGCTGCTAGCCGAGGAGCACGGAGAGCGATTGACGCCGCGCGAGTGGGACGTGTTGCGAAATCTGGCGTCTGGCAAGACGAACGCGCAGATCGCCACGGGCCTGTTCGTCACCGAGGGGACCGTCAAGTCGCACGTCAAGCACATCCTGCGCAAGCTCGGCGCCACGAACCGGACTGAAGCGGTCGCTCGGTTTCACCGTCTTGCCATGGCCTCCGCGGGAGCGAAGGCCGGATGAGCGGCCCTGCCTGGGCTCCAGCCTCTTCGTCACCCGTCTAGTTGGGCGAAAGTCTCTGACAACAGGTGCATTTCGCGGACATGCTCGCGTGCTGACGTGTTCACCGCGCGTAGCCGTTCAGCCAAATCGTTGCGTTCGAAGATTGCGCCCACGGCCTCGGCGAGTAGTCGCAGCAGCATCGGATTGCATTCAGTCGCTGCGGGATCCGCGGCAGCATGCAACTGACCCACTGGCCTGCGCCACGCGAACACCGTCACCGTCAGGATGGCCGCCGCTGTTGGGGTGGATGGTAATGGGACGGGGTGATCGCGGTCAGTCTCTTCCCGTGTGGTGTGGGAGAAGAACACCCGCGTGAAACCGGCCTGATGCAGCTCGGTGGGGATCCGCTCGGTCAGCCCGTCGTTGTCGAAGACGCTGCGGAGCCGCGCGAGTGCATCGACCGCGCCAAAGGGCAAGAGACCAAGGCCGTGCTCAACCTGGACCGAATCGGAACTCTCCTGCGGCGCCGCCACATTGAGGAGCCTAATCGGGCGATCCCCCAGATACCTCTCTCAACAGGAGGACGTAGGGAGCAATTAACACTGACGATAGTTAGGTGTCGAGACGTGGTTTCCTCAACCGAGTGCCGAGTACGGCGGCGCGGCACTCTGTGCGCGGTGATACATGGCCACCGCTTCCGTCCGGTTGCTTGCGCCGAGCTTTCGCAGGATGTGCTTGACGTGCGACTTCACCGTGCCCTCCGTCACGAAGAGAGCGCTGGCAATCTGCGCGTTGGTCTTGCCGGCGGCGATTGCCCGCAGCACCTCCGCCTCTCGGGTGGTTAGTTCCCTGAGCAGTCGGCCGCCACGATCGATCGGTGTCCGCTCGTGCCCGGGGTACCGATCGAGGAGTTCCTCGGCGGCAGCGGGTGCCGGGCCCGCGAGATCCATGACGTCCAGGGTGAAGTCGTCAGCGAGGGCACCTGCCATCCGGGAGTGCTCATCGGCCGCGCGCCGCATGGCATGTATCCGTTCAATCATCGAATTGCGCTCGAAAGCGAGACCGAGCGCCTCTGCGAAGACGCCAAGTGCATCGCGGTCGAACTCTCCGACGTGCTCGCCGTCATGGCGATCTGCGTGTACGAGTCCGATTGGGCGTCCCCAGCTGAACACAGGCGCAGCCACGTAGACCGCGGCTTTGGTGATCGCAGCGAGCTCGTTGTGTACCCGCGAGTCGGTTTGCGCGTCACGCACCAGGATTGGGTGGCGTCGGCGCACCATCTCACCCTCGAGCAAGGGCCCTGCGAGTCTGCGCGGATTGACTGTGCCCGCTTCAACCATCGCGAGCGCCATTTCTTTGTCGTCCCCGGCAAATGCCGAGCAGGCAATCCAAGTGCCGTGCTTGACGTACGAGAACAAGACGCGAGTGAAGCCCATCAAACACGACTCGACCGGAATACGTTCGGCCAGCGCCGACGTCGACACCGAACCCCGGAGCCGGTTCATGGCTAGTTGTACGCTCTCGACTCCGTGCTGCTGCCTCGCCAGGAGCGCGTCCCTCAAGGACAGCTGAATCTGCTCTGTGCGCATGACGAGTGCTGCGAGGGAAACGGCTGACGAAGATTCTCCCGACTCCTGAGCCAGTTCTAGCCGATCGCGCAGCGCGCGGCGAGCCACCGTCAGTGCGGCATCTGCGGGATGTTGTCCACCGACGTCGGGCCCCGTCGGCCAAATGCCGTCGATGCCCAGCATCTCCTCTGTGTGAGCGACGATCTCACGACTCTGTACGACAAGGTCGGGAACCGGCGCCACGTGCTCGTCCAACCCGTCTCCTCACGCCAATGTGTCGCTGGACTGGTCATGGTCGAAACCACGGGCCAGCGGAGTCCAGTATGTGACGCAGGACACCATCGGCGCAACATCTGAGACCGAACCATTGTAATGGTCAGGCCGTAGATGCAGGGCCGCCGCGGCTGGAGCGTCGAGGAACGTGCTGGCGGATCGGAGGATCAGGCGTCGACGACGCTGAGCGACTGGGTGGGGCAACCCATGGCTACCGCCTCCATCTCCGCCCGTCGCGAGACGTCCACCAACTCGCTCTGCACCGTCATGACGCCATCGTCGTCGAGCTGAAACACGTCTGGCGCGACCATTTCGCAGAGGCCCATCGAAGCGCACCTCGAGCGGTCGAAGACAATGCGGCACGCGGCTACCACCGCTTACCGACCAAACCAGTAGTGGCCCGACTGGGGTGAATGGAGTCCGTCATGGTCCACCTCCTTTCGCGGTGACTGCACTCAATGACATCACTAGCGCGGAACCGGGGTAACGCCCAAAAGTGGGATCTTTCGACCCACCTGGGAGATTCTGCGATGGTCAGGACTACGGAGCGGCCGAGAGCCTTCCGCTAGATCTCGCTGCAATTCGGGGCGGTGGGCAGGCCGTTGAACCTATCGGCGATCCACTGCATCCCACGTTCGCCGTCCACGAGTTCCGCGAGTCCGTGGTTGACGGCGAGCTTGTTGAGGAACGGTGGCTGCTCATTGGTGAAGAACTCCACGTCTGCGCCCTGGGCACACCAATCCAGTGCCAGCTGATGTGCGGGCACCCATGGAACGACCCCGTCGAACCGATTCTGGTCGATGAATACCGGCGCCGTAGGCCGGTACCGTCCGATCCGTTGGTCGGCGAAGATCGTTTTCAGTGGTTCTTGTTGCCCCAATTCGTCGAGCGGCACGTTGAAGTACGGCTGGAGGTGGCGAAAGCCGAAGTCTGCCAAGGTCTGTACGGTGCATTGGTCCTTCGTCTTGTCCAGTAGCTCCTCACCGCGGGGAGTGAGGGTGTCGTGGATGGGAGCGTCCGCCTCCGGGTAGGCGGCGATGATGCCGTTGAGGACGTAGCCGATCGCACCGGCCAGAATGCTGCCGTCGGCAAAGGGTAGAACATCTGACGAGTCGGCAGGAGGCGCTCCGGCCCATGCCCCGACGAGGTCGAGTTCCGGGGCGTAGGTAGGCGCCAGCTCGACCGCCGCCGCCGACGCGCCACCGCCTTGCGAATATCCCCAGAAGGCCACCGGCCCGCGGGGGTCCAGTGACGTCCCGGGCAGTCGATGGGCAGCGCGGGCCGCATCGATCACCGCGTGTCCTCCGGAGGCGCGATTGAGGTACGTGTGAACACCGGGAGTGCCTAGACCCTCGTAGTCGGTGACGACGACGGCGAACCCGCGCGCCACCATGGTCGCCACGAACCCCTGCTCGTATCCGTAGGTGATGTCGAAACCGGTCGAATAGTGGATGCCCTGGTTGAACAGGCGTGACGGCGCGCACTGATCGCCCTGTCCATAGGTCCCCACCGCCAACGAGATCAGGGGGCGTGGGCCTCGCCCGGGCCACGGGTTGTCCGGTTCGAAGTAGGTACCGGTAACGGCGTCTGGCCTGCCGTGAGTGTCAGTGCTTCGATACATGATCCGAGTGCCGGTAGCCATATAGGCACCTAGTTGACCGGACGGTTCCAAGACCAGCCGTGAGGGCTCGGAGCGGATCAGATCGCCCGGCTGTCCCGCGGGCAGCGGATCGGGCGGAGTGTAGAACTCCAGATACTGACTTTCGTCGGCGCGCGCCTCGCAGCAATTAGGAAGAACGGGGAGGGTCAGCAACAGCGTGCCCAGGACAAGGATCAGACGGCGCATGGTCTGACGTTACATATTGGTCAGACCAAAAGGGTGCAATTGGCAGAATCGCCGAAGGTACGCACCCACGCCTGCGTCAAAACCGATTGGTGCGCCTAACCATTGCCCTCGGGAACGCTTATCCGTAACCCCTCGCATGCGCCCGTGATGACGAGTTGGCACGACAGGCGTGAACGCTCGCAATAGTTGTCGGCGTATTCGAGCAGTTCGAATTCCTCGTCGGAGGCCTCTCCGAAGATCTCCTGGCCGGCTTCATCGAGGTGGACGTGGCAGGTGGCACAGGAGCAACTGCCACCGCACTCCGCCACGATCCCTGGCAAATTGTTGCGGACCGAAGCGTCCATGACGCTGAGGCCGACGGCTGCGTCCACGACGGACTCCGTGCCGTCGGGAAGGACGTACGTGATGGTAGGCAACGGTCAAGTCTCCGAACGTGTCATTGAGCGAACGTGATGCGGGCGGGCAGCCTCTTGATGCCACCTACGAAGTTCGTCTGCAGGAATTTGATGTCGCCGGTGACTTCGACTTTGTCGAGTCGTGGCAACAGCTCTTCCAGCATCACCTTCATCTCCAGCTTGGCAAGATGCATGCCAACGCACATGTGCGGCCCGTAGCCGAAGGCGATGTGGTTGTTCGGTTTACGGTCGATGTTGAAGACGTAGGGGTCGTCGAACACGTCCTCGTCGCGGTTTCCGGACTGGAACAGCACCATCAATCGATCGCCAGCCTTAATCTGCTGGCCGCGCAAGGTGTAGTCCGACAGCGCAACTCGCATGAAGTGCTTGACGGGCGCACCCCAGCGCAGCCCTTCGTTGATCAGAGCTGGGATCAGTGTCGGGTCAGCCTTGACCCGCGCCAGCACGTCGGGATGATTGGCCATCTCCCGAAGGATCGTCGTGAGCGTCGCGGCCGTGGTGTCGTGTCCCGCGGTGGAGATCGCGACGAACCAGCCATAGGCGAACGTCTTTGGGTAGAACTCTCCGTCGGGCTGCTTGGCGAGTGCTATCAGCGTTGCCAGGTCGTCACGCGGATTCGCCCGCCGGTCTTCCACCAGCACGTCGAAATACGCGTAGTAATCCGCGATGGCCGCCGAAAACTGTTGAGCCGCAGCCTCAGGGGACAGGGCCTCGACGTCGGCGCGCTGTTCCTCGGGATCCGCGTTCCCGAAGAACTCCTGCGTGAGAGTCATCATTCGTGGTTCGTCCTCGGGGGGCACGCCGAACAGAGTCATCATCACGTGCAGCGGGTAGTGCAATGAGAAGTCCTCGAGGATGTCGAGAGTCCGCATCTTCTGACCGTCGACGAGCTTCTCGACCGCGGCGGTGGCGAGTTCGCGGATCTGGCCTTCCCACTTCTTGAGGTTCGCGGGCCGGAACCAATCCAACGCAATGTTCTTGACGTCGGTGTGCTCCGGTGGATCGAGGTATGGAAGGGCATCCAGGATGCGCAGGCTCCCGCCGAGCAGAGTCTTGGTGAACTCGTCACCGGCGATGTTGGCCAAGATCGGGTTGTTCGCGCCCTTGTTCTCCCCGCCGCCTGCGGAGAAGATCTCGGGTTGTCTCTCGATCTCCATCAGATCCGCGTGCTTGGTGATCAGCCACAGTGGATCGAACCCCTCGACGACCGCCTTACCCACGGGCATGTTGTTGCGCAGCCATTTGTAGGCGTCCCACAGCGCCTCCTCGTCGGCGTGCCCCGCAGGCAACACGATTTGGCGTGCCACGTTCTCGGGGATGAGCGCTTCTTCGGTGATCTGTGCAGTGGTCACTCGTGCCTCTTCCTAGGGGATCGGCCGTCGCCCAGGGCGGCGTCACTACTTCTGCGTGCTGTGACTCAAGTCTCGGGAAATCAACCGCTACGCGCGTCACCAGGAGGAGGTGTTCTCGATGCCCCCTTCGGGGCACCGCATCGGATTACGTCGTCAAGGCCTCGGCGGCGCGCAAGAACGACGAGACCAATGCGGGGTCGGCATAGTAGGGATCGCCGCCAGCGCTCTCGGCGCGTCGGCGCCCGTACTCATAGAGAGCAGCAAGTTTGAACTGTGCCAGCGCGGAATACCACTGCACCGCCGCGGGCCGCTCCCCGGTGCGTTCGCAATAGCGGTCGAGGAGTGCGGCGCGGGTGGGGTAGCCGTCCTCGAACACCGCGATGCCCATCCTCGAGGTGGGGGTCAGCGGCTCCTCTCCTTGTGGGTACGAGGATAGGAAATACCCCAGGTCGAACAGAGGGTCACCGATCGTTGCCAGTTCCCAGTCGAGCACGGCTGCTACTCGCCCCGGTTGACCGCGATCCACCATCATGTTGCCCAGTCGAAAGTCGTTGTGGACTATCGCGTCACCCGATTCCTGCGGGGCGTGGCGCCGGAGCCACTCGGCCGAAACGGTGAAGTCCGTAGGCAGGTTGCCCGCCTCGTCTGCAACGAGTGCGCACACCCGGCGCAGATGGCGGGCGTTGAAGCCGGCCGGCTTGCCGAAATCGTGCAAGCCGCAAGCCCGCCAGTCGACGGAGTGAAGGTCGGCCAGGGTGTCGATGACCGACAATGCGATCTGACGTCGGGTCTTAGGGTCGTTGAGCGGAGCCGGCGTCTGTTCGGTAATGACGACGCCGTCGATGAACTCGGTGACAACCAAGGGGACATCGAGTATTTCGCCTGTCTCGATGACCGCTAGCACTCTCGGAACGGGTACGTCGGTGTCGGCGAGCGCGGCGACCAGGCTGGCTTCACGCACGACATCGTGTGCCCCCTTCGGCACCGGCGGGGGAGGAGGCCTGCGAACCACGACTCGCCGTTCACCATCAGACACCAGATAGGTGAGGTTCGAGTGGCCGTCGCCCACCGCATCGACCGTTATCTCTGGCCCGCAGAGGTCGCGATTGGCGAGAAGGGTGCCAAGACCCTTCAGCTGTTCGCACGACCAGGTCCACGTCATCTAGCGCTCGCTGCTGATGTCAGGTGCTGCAGATAGGAACCGACCCAATGCGTTTCGAATTGGCCGGCACCCGGCTCGCCGTCAATGCTCGCGCGGCAGGCTGCTTCCCGAATGACCGTCTTCATCGGATCATGAGTGGGCAACTCGACGACGCCAAACGCGTCGAGCGTAAGTTCGGTGCGCCCGCCGGCTACGTCGATGATGCTCGCCGAGAGTCGCTGTTGAAGCATCTGGTCGTCGTAGTCTGCGTGGTGGTCGATGCTTCGGATGGGCACCGCGACACCAACTCTGGCGACGTAGCCACCGAATCCCCACTCGCCCTTGGCGATCCAGATCCACCCGTTGACAGCCACCCCGTTGGGGGTATAGGCGACGAACCATTTCCAGTGCTGCGGCACGCCCCAGTCGCGCACGCCCCAAGAGTGGTCACGGTGTCCAACGTGGTCCAGATTTATCCGCCTGTCACCGATCGTGATCGATCCGTTTACGCGCCCCGTCTGCTCCATCCGATTCGCCGCGAACCAGCTTGGTAGGCCATCGGGATTTGCCAGGTAGCTGAACGCGTCGTGGATACCCCGGAAGTCGAACTCGATGGCGATGTCGACGCCGTGATAGGTCATGAGGCAAGACTTCAGCGGCTCCGGCTGGTGGAGGGTCAGCCCGTCGAAGTGGAGTTCGCTCAGATCCGCGGTGTCGGGCAGTTGTCCCGACCCGAGGTGAAGTGCGAGCGGTTTCGGGTCGGGTCCCCACACCACGACGTTGTACCCGGCTCGCCCCTTGTCGGTCAGATACAGGTACACCTGCATGCCGATCTCTTCCTCGGGAACGATGACCTCCCAGAACAGGCTGTCCCGCATGCGGTTTCCGGGCGCGGGACGATGGCGGAGGTCATCGCTAGGGGAGAGATGCACGGGACCGGTCATGCCAGTCAAATTATAATGGTCAGACCAAAAGTGTCAAGGAGGGGTTGCCTGCGAAGGTCGTCGGGGGTCTGCCTCCCGAAGGAGTACGTCCTGCCCGCTGTGGCGGGCTGTATCCCGAACGAGGGATTCGCGACGCCCCGCGGCGCCTCTACAGTCGGTCGGGTGAGCGCTACCAACCCGTTCGATCCGAGTGTCTGGCAGACCGTGCCGGGCTTCGAGGAGCTGACCGACATCACCTATCACCGCCACGTGGTTGACGGTGTTCCGGCGCCGACGGTCCGGGTGGCGTTCGACCGGCCTGAGGTGCGTAACGCATTTCGTCCGCACGGCGTCGACGAGTTGTACAGGGCGCTCGATCATGCCCGGATGTCCTCCAATGTCGGGGTGGTGCTGCTGACTGGCAACGGGCCGTCCGCCAAGGATGGGGGCTGGGCGTTCTGCTCCGGTGGGGATCAACGCATCCGGGGCCGCAGCGGGTACCAGTACGCCGCTGGCGAGACCGCGGAGACGGTCGACCCGGCGCGCGCCGGCCGATTGCACATCCTCGAGGTCCAGCGACTGATCCGTTTCATGCCGAAGGTGGTCATCTGTGTGGTCAATGGGTGGGCGGCCGGTGGTGGGCACAGCCTTCACTCGGTGTGCGATCTGACGTTGGCCAGCCGCGAGCACGCCCGGTTCAAGCAGACCGACGCCGACGTGGGCAGCTTCGACGGCGGCTATGGCAGCGCGTATCTAGCCAAGCAGGTGGGCCAGAAATTCGCCCGCGAGATCTTCTTCCTCGGCAAGACGTACACGGCCGAGCAGATGCACCACATGGGTGCGGTAAACGAGGTCGTCGACCATGCCGACCTGGAGAAGGTGGCCCTCAAGTGGGCGGCGACCATCAACGGCAAATCGCCTCAGGCGCAACGGATGCTGAAGTATGCGTTCAACCTGCTCGACGATGGCATCGTCGGACAGCAGCTGTTCGCCGGCGAGGCGACCCGGCTGGCGTACATGACCGACGAGGCCGTCGAGGGGCGCGACGCATTCCTCGAGAAGCGCGCACCGGACTGGAGCCCGTTCCCCCGTTACTTCTAGCGCACCGAGGTCAAGGAGTGAGCCGGGTCTGGCCGTAGAACTGAGAAATGAGTTCGGCACGGTTGACGGCGCCAGCCTTGCGCAACATATTCTGTAGGTGAGATTTCACCGTGGTCGTCGCGACGGCCAACTGCTGGGCGATCCGGGTGTTGTCCATACCCTGCGCCAACAAGGCCATCACATCACTCTCGCGTGCCGTGAAATCCTGGTCGGGTCGACGCGTGGGAGTCGTCCATGGCGTCGCACCGGAAGGCGTGTGCCCAGCTTGTTGGCGCCCGACCAACTGGACGAGGTCGACATCGTCGTCGAGCCCCGTGACGGCGAGCTCTGCGGCCGAAAGTGCCTCGCGCAGTAAGGAAGACTGTCCTTCGACATACGCGAACATCACCGCCCGCTCGAGGAGGTGGCCGACGGTCGCTATGAAGATCTGCAGGTATCCGGTGACATCCGCCGGACTCCACCGCGTGGTGAGAGATTCAGGTGCATACACGAGTCCGATGACGTCACCGCTCACGATGATGGGTGCGACAGTGAAGGGGCTGCGGCGCAGCAGCTTCCGGACCGGGGCTGGATGTTCCGGGTGAGGGCCGCCGGCTACCCGCATGCAACGGCGGCTGTTGACGACGGATGACTCGATGGCCAGCGTTCGCACTGGCTGAGCGTGGGCGTCCTGCGATGCCGGGGTGATGTCGCGCGGCGTTGCGGGATCGAATTGTCGCGACGCAATCCAGCATTCCCCATCGATACGGGCCAACAGCGGGCGACCTGCACCGCTGGCGCGGCAAGCCTCCTCGCAGATCTGATCGAAGAGTTCGTCCTCGGTCTTCAGCGCCCTCAGTCGAATCAGGCTGTGATGCAGTTTGTCTCGCTGATCCGCGATATTGCGATGCCGGAATTGGCGCCATTCCCATGTCAGGGCGAGTGCCTCGAGTCCCATCGCGACCAGGACCTGCTCTCCGGTGTCGGATTCGTGACGAGCACTCTCCGCGCCGATCAGCGACACGAGTCGGTGCAGCAGCGATTCGACTGCGGTCGGGTTCGCGCGGAGATCAGCGATCGTAGGGGGTTCGATGTCGACGAGCTCCGACGCTTGGTGGGTCAACCGGACCGCGGCGGATGCAATCTCACGCGCGGCGCGCGATCTCGTCTGTCCATCGGTCATGCCAGACCTCCCTGACGGAGTCGCAGCCGCAGATACTTTGCGACCGCGTCGGCGCGGCTTGCGGCATTCAGCTTCTTCATGACGTTCTTGACGTGTGTCTTCACGGTGTTCACTGAGAGGACCAGCTCTTGCGCGATGACCCTGTTGGTCGCCCCCGATGCGAGCAGATTCACCACTTGGCGTTCACGTTCGGTCAGCGCCCGGCCGGGAACGCCCGTCGCCATGCCGATTTCCGCCGGACGCTGCGTTTCGTCTTGGACTGGGACCGCCAACGCGGCCGGTCGAAGTGCGATCGTCTGGGCGTCCAATCGCTCGATTGCGCTCAGCAGCGTCGACGTCCACTTCGCGCGTTGTTGTCGCACCCGGTCAGCGAGGGTCGCATGCTCGAACAGCACGCCGAACTCGGCGGCGAACAGCGCGATGCTGTCCAGGTCGCCCTGGGTGACGTCGTTGGTCTGCCCGAACCGGTCGGCGTGGAAGAAGCCGATGACTCGCCGTGTCGTCACGATCGGAGCTGCGACGTATGACGTCGACTTGGTCACGGCCATAAGCGGCTGATAGGCGTGTGCGCCGATCTCCGGCACGATGACGGGCACCCGATGTCGCACCATCTCTGTCTCGGGCATCAGACGGGCAAGCGGAATCTCGTTGTCGTCCTTGGCAAACCGGGCGAACTCGGCCGAATCCGGGTCCGCATGATCGCTTCGGCGCAGGGTGTCCGGCATCCACCGGGAGCCCCGTGCGGACGAGATCATCACTCTGGTGAAGCCACATGCCTCGCGTAGTTCGCCGGGGGCGCGGCGCGACATCTCGGCGCTGGAATCGAGCTCACGAAGTCGGCCCAGTGCGCGCTGAATCGCGATGTCGGCGCGTTGCCGCTGGGCCACATCGTGGTCGTCCTGCTTGCGGCGCTCGTCGTCGATGTCGACCAGCGACCGCAGCAGCGCGCGACCTCGAGCCGACTGAGCGGCGGCATCAACGTTGATGTCCTGCAGTCTTTGGAGTCGGGCCCTGGCCGCTTCGGCCGTGAAGGCGTGCTCCGCGAGTGCCCGACGCCGCGCATCGCGCAGCTCGGCCAGCTCGTCGTCGACGCTCGCGGGCGTCGCTCGCACTGCCTGCATTCCGTCACCTCCGCTGAGCCGAGCATCCCCGACTACGGGCGCTCCATCGGACGTGCAGAGTCCCATTTCCTCCTTTTGGGCCACGAACATCACCCATTGGGCGGGGGCGACGCCGGTGGTGCGCTTGAAGACTGTGACCTGCGTCGCCGCATCACGTGTGGGGCACAGTAGCAAGGGAGAGCCATGACGGGGCCGTTGAGCTTCGCGATCACCGCAGAGCAGGAGGCGCTGGTCGATGTCGCCCGCCGATTCGGCGAGCAACAGCTGGCTCCGTATTACAAACAACGCGAACGGGAAGGCGCGTTCGACCGCGCGACGCTGCGTGCAATGGGTGAACTCGGCTTGTTCGGCGTGGAGCTGGCCGAGGCGTACGGCGGCCTTGGACTGGACTGCACGACAGCGGGTCTGGTGCTCGAAGCCCTGTGCCGGGCCGACTACAACATCGGCCAGCTGATGGTGACCATGTCGTTGAGCGGAGTGATCCTCGCCGGACACGGAACGCCCCACGTCGTCGAGCCGTGGCTGCGTGGCGTCACCGAAGGCAGGATGATCCCCGCCATCGGTCTTACCGAACCAGGGGGTGGATCCGACGCTGCGAACCTGACGCTGCGCGCATCCAAGGACGGCGACACGTACGTCCTCGACGGTGAGAAGACGTCCACCAGCTTTGCCGCTCAGGCCGACTTTGCGATCGTCTGGGCCCGCACTGGAGCTCAATCCAGCGGCGCCCGCGGGATCAGCGCCTTTCTCGTCCCGCTCGACCTACCAGGAATCAAGACCAGCGAGTTCGACGACCTCGGCGGACGATGCGCCGGCCGGGGATCGGTCTACTTCGACAGGGTCGTCATACCGGCGAATCACCTCATCGGTCGGGAGAACGAAGGCTTCATCCAGGTGATGCAGGGTTTCGACTACAGCCGCGCCCTGATCGGATTGCAGTGTCTGGCGGTCGCCCGCCAGTCGCTCGACGAGACGTGGCTGTCGACGACTGAGCGAACGAGCTTTGGTAAGCCGCTCATCGCCAACCAGGGGGTGTCGTTTCCCTTGGCAGAGGCCGAGACCCAGCTCGAGGCGTGTCGCCTGCTGTGCCTGAAAACGTTGTGGCTCAAGGACGAAGGACTGCCGCACACCGCCGAGGCCGCCATGTGTAAGTGGTGGGGCCCCAAGTTGGCGTTCGACATCGTCCAGACCTGTCTGCTGCTCAACGGGCACGGTGCCTACACCGAGGAGATGCCCTACGCGCAACGGCTCCGAGACGTCCTCGGGCTGCAGATCGGCGACGGTACCGCCCAGATCATGAAGCTCGTCATCGCCCGACACAAAGCCGGCCGCAGTGCGGTGTCGGCGTGAACACGCAGGGGGTCCCGATGCCCGTTCAAAAGCCCAAGGTGATCTACGAGACGCGCGATCAGATCGCGTACATCACACTGAACCGCCCGGAGGTTCACAACGCCATCGATACCGAAACCGATGAGCTGTTGTTCGAGGCGTGGACGAGTTTTCGGGACGATCCCGATATCCGGCTGGCGATCCTGACCGGGGCCGGAGACAAGACGTTCTGTGCTGGCGCCGATCTCAAGTCTCACGTCGATCCCTGGTTGAACGCGGGGCCGGAACTCGGACGCAGCCTGCTCGACAAGGGATTCGCCGGCCGCATCACCCGCGGTCTGCATCGGACGCCGAAACCCATCATCGCGGCGCTCAACGGATGGGTCATCGGGGGCGGCATCGAACTAGCCCTGGCCTGCGACATCCGGATCGCCTCGGAACGAGCGAATTTTGGGTTCTTCCACATGCGCCGCGGCATGCACTTCGCCGACGGCGGGATCGTCCGGCTGGTCAACACGGTCGGCGTTGGCATCGCGATGGAGCTGGAGCTGATGGGCGAGCCGATCGACGCGCAGCGGGCCAAGGAGATACACCTGGTGAACCGCGTGGTCCCCCACGACCAGGTGATGGCGACCGCCGAGGACGTCGCGGCCAAGATTCTGCGAAATCCAAGGGCAGCAGTGGAATCCGCAAAGCAGACCATCCTCGAGGTGATCGGGAGACCCTTGGATGATCAGCTGCGACTGGAGTGCTTGTACGGCTATTCCACGATGGGCAATCCCGACATCGTCGAGCGCAAAGAGGAGTTCATCGAGCGGCGCGACGACGACCGGGTGACGACGAACTCCACAGGGATCTGACGAGCCGAGGGGCCAAGAAATGTCTTACAGATCGATATACAGCCCGGGGCTATTTCGAGACCAGGTCGTCGTAGTCACCGGTGGCGGAAGCGGTATCGGGCGTTGCACGGCGCACGAGTTGGCTTCACTCGGTGCGCATGTCGCGATCGTCGGACGCAACGAAGTGAAACTCGATCGGGTCCGCGAAGAGGTCGAATCAGACGGTGGTTCCCTCTCCACCCACATTGCCGACATCCGCGACGAAGGCGCCGTCATCGCCACCGTCGAGCGGGTGCTCGCCGACCACGGACGCATCGACGGCCTGGTCAACAACGCAGGCGGCCAGTACCGGGCGCCACTGAAGACGATCTCCACCAAGGGTTTCGAGGCTGTCGTCAAGAGCAACCTGACCGGCGGGTTCATCGTCATGCGGGAGGTCTACAACCGCTGGATGATCGACAACGGCGGTGCGATCGTGAACATGATCGCCGACATCTGGCATGGCTGGCCACACTTCTCTCATTCCGCCGCGGCGCGCGGTGGAATGCTCACCCTCAGTGAGTGCGCGGCAACCGAGTGGGCGGAATCGGGCGTTCGGGTCAACACCGTAGCCCCGGGGTCGATAGCATCCCAAGGCCTCGACACCTACGAGGACAAGGACACGGCGTTCATTCAGAACGAGTTGACTCCGGGTATTCCCCTGCAGCGGTTCGGAACTGAGGCCGAAGTCTCGGCAGCGATCGTCTATCTCCTCTCCCCGGCGGCGAGTTACATCACCGGCTCGTGCATTCGCATCGACGGAGGAGCGCCAAACGCCCGGCGTGGGTGGTGGGATCTGCAGCCGAGCCGGAACAACGTCGCCTTCGATGGCTTCCATCGGTCCTCGATGCCCGCGATCCTTCACGAGGCGTGATGGCCCTTTCGCCGCCTTTGCCCTTCGCCGGCTGTGGCGTCGCCGTCCTGGGCGGCACGGCCGGTGTGGGACTCGAAACCGCGAGCCAGTTCGTCGAACAGGGCGCTCGTGTCGTGCTGCTGGGCCGAGATCACGATCGCGGCGCGGTGGCATGCAAGAAGCTACGCCTGCGCGCATCGGGCGGGGAGGTCAGTTTCGTCCGGGTCGACGCGACCGACCCGAACGACACCCTGCGGGCCGAGCAAGAATGTCGCGCCGCGCTCGGCTCGATAGACGTACTGGTTAACACCACTGGGCCCAGCGATCATCCGCGCTTGCTGCATACGATCCCGATCCAGTTCGTTGCGCAGCGCATCAGCGAGATCATCCTGCCGCCGCTGCACATGATGCATGCCGCGCTTCCGGCTATGCGGGGGAACGGAACGGGGTCCATCATCAGCGTCGCGTCCGATGCGGCGAAGGTGGCGACACCCGGCGAGACTCTCGTCGGTGCGGCGATGGCAGCCATCGTGATGTTTTCCAAGGCGGCCGCACTGGAAGCCAAGCGAGAAGGTGTCAGGATCAATGTCCTCACCCCCTCGCTCATCTCCGATACTCCGGGCGCCGCGCTCATCGGCTCGGATCCCTTCAGCGCCAAACTGTTCGAAAAGGCCGCTGCCATGGCGCATCTGGGTGTGGCTTCGCCAGCGGATCTGGCAGCGATGACGCTGTTTCTGGCCAGTCCCGCAGGTGCGCGGATCACCGGCCAGGCCATCAGCATCAACGGCGGAATATCCGTTGCCTGACGGATCAAGAGGAGGCGAAAATGTGGCTGCACGCAGAAATCAAGACCCTCGGTGACATTCCGCGCCACTACGCGCGGACGACCCCCGACGCAACGGCGTTGTCGGACGCTACTGGTTCGACCACGTTCGCCGAACTAGACGCGCGGTCGAACCGGATCGCCAATGTGCTTCTGAATTTTGGTGTCTTGGAAGGTGCGCGCGTTGCATTCCTCGGTAAGAACACGACCCGCTACTTCGAGGTCCTCTTCGGTGTCAGCAAGGTGGGCGCCGCGCTCCTGCCACTGAACTGGCGCCTTGCCGCGCCCGAACTCGAAGAGATCCTGCGTGATTCAACGCCTGAGGTGCTCATCGCGGATCACGAATTCGTGAGTTTTGCGGTCGACGCCGCTGCGAGGGCAGGCATTCAGGTGCATATCATCGAATTCGATTCCGCGCAGCGAGAATCCGCTGAACTCGACATTCTCGTGAGATCAGCGTCAGATGCTGATCCGGCTGTCGAAGTAGATCCGTGGTGTACGGCCATCCTGATGTACACGTCGGGAACGACGGGAAAACCCAAAGGCGCTCAACTCTCTCATCAGGGTTACCTCTACCTTCGCCTGTGCGAGCACCTTGAGCCGTCTTTCGGCTACGCCGCCGACGACCTGATGTTGACCGTCATGCCACTCTTCCATGCCATGGCAGTCGGACTGTCGCTCCAGGCCTTGTACAACGGTGTTCCGATCGCGGTCTACTCGATGCCGACGCCGGCAGAGTTGATCGAGCTCATCGTGCGCGACCGACCCACCGTAGTTCCGTTGGTTCCGACCGTCATTCAGATGTTGCTCGACGACCCCGGTGCCGCCTACGCCGACTACTCGTCGGTGCGGCTCATCGTCTATGCGGGCGCGTCGATCAGTCTGAGTCTGCTGACGCGGGCGTTGAAAGAAATCGCCTGCGACTTCCTGAACTTCTATGGCGCCACCGAGACGAGTGCCGGTGTGACGTTCCTGCTGCCCGAGGACCACCGCCTCGACGATGCGACGAGGCTGACGTCTTGCGGCCGCCCCCTGCCGCTGGTCGACATCAAGGTTGCCGACCCCGATGGAAGCGAGCTGCCTCATGGCGAGGTGGGTGAGTTTCTGATCAGGTCGCCGTCGTTGATCACCGCCTACTTCAACCAGCCGGAGACGACAGCCACCACGTTCCGTGATGGCTGGTATCACTCGGGTGACTGTGGCTATCGGGACGCCGAAGGGCTGTTCTACATCGTTGATCGGCTCAAGGACATGATCGTCACCGGCGGATCCAACGTCTACTCGACGGAGGTCGAGCAGGCTGTGCTGCGTCTCGACGGAGTGTCCACGTGCGCGGTCGTGGGCCTGCCCGACGAGAAATGGGGGGAGCGAGTGGTCGCCGTCGTGGTTCCGAAACCCGGCGTCGAACTTTCCGAGGAAGGCGTGATCGCACACTGCCGCGAACTCATCGCCGGCTACAAGGTGCCCAAACAGGTTCGGTTCGTTGACAGTTTGCCGCTGACGGCGAGCAACAAGGTGCTCAAACGCGCACTGCGTGACGAAATGCTGAAGACGGCGATCGGAGCCCTTACCCCTTCCGAGGTACATCAGGGGTGAAGTTAGAGGGATTGATCGTCAAGAGTGTTCCCGCGCCGGTGTGAGCTACCTAGCGTTGGATCGTCGGTTCAAGAACAGCAGGGAGCGGATATGGAAATCACTGCAGCAGTGGCGCCTTCGGTTGGTGCCGACTTCGACGTGCGGACGGTCGACATCGCCGCGCCCGGCCCCGGTGAGATTGCAATCAAGATCGCAGGCGTCGGCATCTGCCACACCGACATCGGAGTCCGCGACGGACACCTGCCGTTCCCGTTCCCGGGAATCCTCGGCCACGAGGGCAGCGGCGTGGTCAGTGCCCTTGGTGACGGCGTTACCGGTATCAGCGTGGGGGACAAGGTGGCCCTGAGCTTCGACAGCTGCGGTGAATGCAAACAGTGCGCGAAAGGCGCTCCGGCGTACTGCCTTAACTTCATGGCCCATAACTTCGCAGGCGGCCGCCTCGACGGGAGCTCGGCGATATCGGCCGACGCCACCCCCATCGCGAGCAACTTCTTCGGGCAGTCCTCGTTCGCCACGCATGCGATCGCGCATGAGCGCAACGTCGTGAAGCTGCCGGATGATGCCGCCGTAGAGCTCGCCGGCCCGCTGGGCTGCGGAATTCAGACTGGCGCCGGTGCGGTGCTGAACTCACTCGACGTCGAGCCCGGGGCATCGTTGATCGTGGCCGGTGCCGGGTCGGTGGGATTGTCGTCGGTGCTGGCGGCGGTGGTGCGCGAGGTCGGCACCATCATCGTCGTCGAACCCAATGATGCGCGTAGGCAATTGGCACTGGACTTGGGCGCAACCCACGCGATCGACCCCGCGGCGGGCCCAGTGGCCGATCAGGTTCGCGCGATCGTGCCCGAAGGGGTGGACTACGCCGTCGACACCACCGCGATCATCGCCGTGCTCGAACAACTCGTGGCGGCCCTGGCCGTGCGTGGAACCCTCGGCCTGGTCGGGGTGCCTGCCGATCTTGGTGCGGCACTACCGATCGCCTTGTTCCAGTCGCAGCTGTTCGGCATCACCATCCGCGGCATCGTCGAGGGTGACGCGGACCCCCAGACCTTCATCCCGTACCTACTGGATCTGCATCGGGCGGGGAAGTTCCCGTTCGACAAGCTCATCACCACCTTCCCGTTCTCGCAGATCAATGAGGCGGTTCAGGCCCAGCTCAACGGTGAGGCCATCAAGGTCGTCCTGCTCAACGACCTGGCCTAGTCCACTCAGACCATCGAAAGTCCACTCACACCATCGAACAAGGGAGTCCGCAATGATCACAACGGAATTCAAGGATCTCTTCATCGGCGGTGGCTGGCGCGAGCCTGTCTCGTCGGGGCGGATCACGGTGATCTCGCCGAATACCGAGGAAGTGATCGGCTCGACGCCCGAGGGCGCCGAAGCCGACATCGACGCCGCCGTGGCCGCGGCGTCTGCGGCGTTCCGCGACCCGAAGGGATGGGCGCACTGGTCGGGAACGGAGAGGGGTGCCGCGCTGGAGCGACTGGCCGACGAACTGGACAAGCGCGCACCGCAGATCGTCGAGGCGGTCAGCTCGCAGAACGGCATGCCGGTCGCAGTCGGCGAGAAGTTGGAGGCGGTGTTCCCGCAGCTGCTGCTGCGTTACTACGCGGGATTGGTTCGCGAGCATAGTTTCGCCGAGACCCGGCCCGGGCTACTCGGGGGATCGACCCTGGTGACGACAAAACCCGTCGGTGTGGTTGCAGCGATAGTCCCGTGGAACTTTCCGCAGGCGCTCGCGGCATTCAAGTACGCCCCCGGACTCGCAGCCGGATGCACCTTCGTCATCAAGCCGTCCCCGGAGACTGTGCTCGACAGCTACCTCCTTGCGGACGCGGTGATGGCCGCTGGCATCCCCGATGGCGTGGTCAACATCGTGCCAGGAGGACGGGGAACCGGTGCCTACCTCGTGTCCCATCCGGGCATCGACAAGGTCGCCTTCACGGGCTCGTCGGCCGCGGGTCGCAGCATCGCCGAAGCGTGCGGCAGGCTGTTGAGGCCGGTCACCCTCGAGCTCGGCGGCAAGTCGGCGGCGATCATCCTCGACGACGCGGACCTCGACCTTGCCACGATCGGTGAGCAGTTGTTCGCGGCCACCCTGCTCAACAGCGGCCAGGCCTGCTACCTCGGCACCCGCGTGCTGGCTCCGCGGTCCCGCTATCAGGAGGTCGTCGACATGTTCACGGCCCTTGCCGGCTCGCTGACCGTCGGAAACGCCTTGGACCCCAGCACCCAAATCGGTCCGATGGCCAGCGCACGACAGCGCGATCGCGTGGAGTCCTACATCGCGAAAGGAAAGGGAGAGGGAGCCAGGATCACCACCGGCGGTGGGCGCCCAGCAGGTCTGGATGCCGGATGGTTCGTCGAACCGACGATCTTCGCGGACGTCGACAACAACTACGTGATCGCACAGGAAGAGATCTTCGGCCCCGTGCTGTCACTCATCCCCTACGACGGTGACGATCAGGCCATCGAGATCGCAAACGACAGCGACTTCGGGCTTGGCGGCTCGGTATGGACGACTGACCACGACCGTGGCGTCGACGTGGCCATGCGCGTCGCCACCGGAACCGTCGGAATCAACGGCTATCTCCCCGATCCCACCGCGCCCTTCGGCGGCATCAAGGCCAGCGGACTCGGCCGCGAGTTGGGTCCCGAAGCGCTCTCGGCGTACCTCACTCAGAAGTCGATCTACCTCTGACGGAGCGTCAGTCTCCCTCAACACACGGAATCGAATCAGGCAGGAAGACAAGACATATGACATCCACTCAGGCGTCGACAGACATCGCGCTCCCGGGCTCGGTGGCCAAGCAGATCATCCTTGCCGAGGGCCACCGCGACGAGGTGGCCCTCTTCGAGGCCTACCGGTCGCTCCGGGAGCACAACCCGCTCGGCATCGCCCATGTCGACGGCTTCGACCCCATCTACCTGGTGAGCAAGCACGCCGACATCATGGAGATCGAACGTCAACCCGACATCTTCACGAGCGGCGGAGGCGATAAGCCCGGCTCGGAGAATCCCATCCTGACCAACAAGGCCGGAGACGAGTTCACCAGGTCGCTCACCGGTGGAAGCGTGCGGATCATGGACATGCTGCCGTGGATGGACCCACCCGAGCACAGCCTGATCAAGGACATCGCATTGGACTGGTTCCGGCCGAACAACCTGAAGAAGTGGGAAGCCCCGATCCGGGAGCTGGCCCGCGAGGCCGTCGGCAAGCTGCTGCAGACCGATGGCAACATCGACTTCGTCAAGGACTTTTCGATGCATTACCCGCTGCACGTGGTGATGAGTCTGTTCGGGGTGCCGGAATCCGATGAGCCGCGGATGATGTCGCTGTCCCAGGACCTGTTCGGGACTGAAGACCCCGACGCCATCCGCGATGACATCGAGCCCGTCTCACCCGCCGCGGCTGCGCAGCAGTGGGCGGCAGTCGTTCAGGACTTCTACGCATACTTCGACGTCCTGCTCCAGGATCGGCGCGCGACTCCGCGCGACGACCTCGCGACCATCATCGCCAACGCGCGCAGCGCCGATGGCGAGTTTTATCCGCCGGAGATCGCCTACGGGTACTTCGTCGCCATCGCCACCGCCGGCCATGACACCACCACGTCGACGCTCGCAGGCGGAATCCATGCGTTGGCGCAGAACCCGGAGCTGTTGCAGCGCATCAAGAATGACCTCTCACTGGCGCCCGCGTTCATCAATGAGTCGCTACGCTGGGCGTCGCCGGTCAAGCACTTCATGCGTACCGCCCTCGCGCCATACACACTGCGGGGCCGGGACATCGAGGTGGGCGACCGCTTCATGTTGCTCTACCAGTCCGGTAACCGCGACGCCGACGTGTTCGACGAGCCCGATGTCTTCAACATCGATCGGCATCCCAACAAGCACATTGCCTTCGGCTACGGTCCGCACATGTGCATAGGGATGCACTTGGCCAAGCAGGAACTCCGCATCATGACCGAGGAACTGCTGCCCAAGATCGAATCAATCGAGCTGACCGGCCCCACCAAGGTCATTCAGACCGCGTTCGTCGGAGGCCTGAAGAACATGCCGGTGAAGATCACGTTCGCCGACTGATAGCTGCGTCGCCAATCCAACAGATGCGCGCGCCGCCGCCTCGACTCTCCCTTTGCGCTGTGAATCCACCACTTCGGGGAGATGTTCTCATCGTCTGCACGGAGCAACCTGAGTTGAACGAGCCAAGGAGGATGCGTGCAGACAAAGGCCATGGTGCCGTCGGGATTCGAGGACTCGTTCGACGTGGCAGAGCCTCACGACGACGCGCTGCTCCTCGAAGTCGTCGACAACGGCGACGGTGTCGATGAGACCACTGTCGATGAGAACCCGCCCGCCGAGCCTGTCCAGGAGAAACGACGCAGGCCGCGGATCCGAACGGATGCAACGACATTGGGCCTGGTGGTGGGTGTGCTGTGTGTATGCGTACTGGCCGGATTGGTGAGCTGGCTCGGCGTCACGGCTTACCACGCGCGCGCCACCCAGCAGCAACGACAACTCTTCTTGCAGGCCGGGCGCCAAGGTGCGCTGAACCTCACGACCATCCGTTACGCCGACGTCGACTCGGATGTGCAACGAGTCCTCGATGCGTCGACGGGAAAGTTCTACGACGAATTCAAATCACACACAACGGATTTCGTCGCAGCCGTCCGCCAAGCTCAGTCGAGTAGCACGGGTGCCGTATCAGAAGCCGGAATCGAATCCGTCGATGGCGACACTGCTCAGGTACTGGTGACGGTGGCAGTACGTACCTCGACCGCACAGGGTCAGAGCCAAGAGCCCCGCTACTGGCGAATGAGGGTAGTGGTGAAGAAGGTCGATCAGTCGGCGGCCAAGGTCGCCGATGTGGAGTTCGTGCCGTGAGCGCGGCGCTGCGCGGTGGTGCACGAGTGGAGGATGACGTGTCGGTCGACGACGAGTCTGAGGAGCTTGGTGTCGACGCGCCTGATGGTATGCGCGACGCAAGTGAGCCGCACGTCACCACTGTGGCTACAAAACCAAAAGCTCAGCGGCGCAGGCGAGTTCTGGTCTTTGCTGTGCTTTCCGCGGTCGCGTTGATCTTGACACTAGTGGCAGGGGGGCTGAAATGGCAGGCGAGTACGGCCGCCGTCGATCCGTCGCAGGTCGCTGAGTCGGTCCGCGCAGCGAGCGACGGCACGATCGCGATCCTGTCCTACCGCCCCGACACCGTCGAGCAGGACCTCGGCGCCGCTCGGGACCGGCTCACCGGTGACTTTCTCGACGCCTACACGAAGTTGACTCACGACGTGGTGATCCCGGGCGCCAAGCAGAAGTCGGTCACGGCGAAGGCGACGGTGCCGGCCGCGGCGCTGGTGACGACTTCCGCCGCCCGTGCCGTGGTGATCGTCTTCGTTGACCAAACGACGACGATCGGCGCTGGCCCTCCCTCTGATTCGGCATCCTCGGTGCGCGTCACCGTCGACAAACGCGACGGTCGTTGGCTCATCAGTGCATTCGACCCGGTATAGGTGAGCGATGACATCCCGAAAATGCTGGTGTGCAACGCCTTTCCGGTACGCCACCCCAACAGCGACCGTGGCGCTCATTTGCGTGAGCATCGCGATGCTCGCCGCGGTACCGGCGCGCGCCGACAACAAACGCTTGAACAACGGTGTGGTGTCGAACGTGTACACCGTGCAACGCCAAGCCGGCTGCCTCGGCACCCTCAACGTGAATCCGCAACTCCAGCTGGCCGCTCAGTGGCAGACAGACGACGTTCTGAACAACCGAGCACTCGACGGAGACGTCGGCTCGGACGGGACCGGACCGCAGCAGCGAGCGACCAATGCCGGATATCGAGGCGTCGTCGCCGAGACAGTGGCCATCAATCCGGCGCTGGCCATCAGTGGTGTCGAGCTGATCAACCAGTGGTACTACAACCCCGCATACATGGCCATCATGAGTAACTGCGCCTATACGCAGATCGGTGTGTGGTCGGAGAACAGCTTGGACCGTACGGTCGTCGTCGCCGTCTACGGCAACCCCGCGACGCCGTAACCCAAACGCGAGTCTCTTTCCATGGACAGCCGACGCTGATGGGACCGTCGGTCACCGCGCTCGATGGAATCGTCGTCCTCGATCTCGGCCAGGTCTATGCGGGTCCGTACTGCACGCACCTGTTGCGGGCGCTCGGCGCCACGGTCATCAAGATTGAGCCCTTCGAGGGCGAACCGATTCGCTGGCGCTCCACGGGGCAGGATTCCGGCCAGGCGTTCCTCATGCTCAATGCGGGCAAGATTGGCATGCGGGTCGACCTCAAGAAACCCCAGGGAAGAACGCTCTTCCTCGACCTCGTCGAACACGCCGACGTCGTCGTCGAGAACTTTGCACCAGGAGTCATGCATCGACTCGGCATCGGGTGGGAGGCACTGCACGCGGTGAATCCACGACTGATCTTCGCCTCCGGACGCGCGTACGGCGACCATCCTTCCGCCGAAGGTCTGAAGGGCATGGACGTGACCGTGCAGGCGATGTCCGGAGTCATGGCCACGACGGGCTTTCCCGACGGCGCGCCGGTCAAGGCCGGTCCGGCGGTCGTCGACTTCGCCGCGGGTAGCCATCTCGCGTCGGCCGTGCTCGCGGCATTGTTCCAGCGCGAAAGGACCGGAGCCGGGCAGCACGTCGAAGTCGCGATGCAGGATGCCATCGTCCCCAGCCTGACCTCCAACTTCGCCGGAATGCTGGAGGCGGACGGCGAGTTCCCCGAGCGCACGGGGAATCGGCATGGCGGGCTGGCGGTTTGCCCCTACAACGTCTACCCGGTGACTGACGGCTGGCTGGCGATCCTGTGCTTGCGGACCAAACAGTGGACCGACCTCTGCGGCGTCATGGACCGTGACGACCTGGCGCAGGACCCCGCGCTCGCCACCCCTGCGGGCAGGGTGGCCAGGATGGACGACGTCGACACCGCGGTGGCGGCATGGAGTGCCGAATTGGACAAGGCCACCGCATTTGATCTGTTGCGGCGGGCGGAGATACCGGCGTCGCCCGTCCGGTCCCTGTCCGAGGTGCTGCACGACCCCGTCCTGCGCGACCGCGGCATGATCACCGAGATCGGCACGGGGAACAGGGCATGCACGGTGTTTGGCAGTCCACTGCAGATGGGCGACTCCGCCGTTGCTCCGCCCGCCCCGGCGCCCGTCCTAGGAGAACATACCGACGACGTTCTGAGGACCTGGCTGAACCTCACGGATGCCGCCATCGAGCGGCTCAGGGGTGATCGCGTGATCTGAGAGCGGCAACGCACATGCTTACTGCGCTGTGTGACAGACGGTTTGGGTGCGGTTCTCCAACTCCAACGCCGCTGCGAATGAGCAGATTTCCGCGCTGCGGATCAGCGCGTTCTTCGTTGCGCGGACCCCGCCCGCGTTGTTGCCTGAGATCGCCTCGGCAAGTGCGATGGCGGCGTCCACGACGTGCTCCCCTTCGCCTGCGACTATGCGGTTGAGCAGGCCGAGGGTGACCGCCTCCTGGGAACGTACGGTGCGTCCCGTGAAGGAGATCTCGGCGGCTTTCGCCGGCCCGATCAGCCGCGACAAGTGCCACGACGCGCCCAGCTCTCCAATCGACAGACCGATCCGTACGAACCCGGCTGAGAAGCTCGCCGATGCGACTCCTAGCCGGATGTCGGCCGCAAGCGCCAACGACAACCCGCCGCCCGCGGCGGGTCCGCTGATCGCCCCGATCACCGGGAACGGAAGGGCGCGCAAACCCGAGGTTCCGGCCTCAGCGGTGTCGACAAGTTCGGTGAACTCCGGGATGCTCATCTCGGCGATGACGTTCACTTCGGCGAGATCGAACCCCGTGCAGAAAGTCGCACCGCCCGCGCCGGTGACGATGAGTGCGCGCAGTGGCGCCTTGCGCAATACGTGGGCATACCAAGCGATTTCCCCGAACATCTCGACGGTTTGTGAGTTGCCGCGCTCTGGTCGGTTTACCGACATCACCGCGATGCCCGGCCGCGGTATGGCAATCGTCAGGGTGCGGGCCTGCTCCAGCTCGGCCACGACGTCCTCGATTGGCCTGGCGGACACCCGGTTCCAGTCACTCATCGATTAGTTCCCCGTGAAGTTGGGTGTGCGCTTCTCGCGGAATGCGGTCAGTGCCTCGGGCATGTCTGCGCATCGGGTGAGCAGGGCCTGACCGCGGTTCTCCAACTCCAGGGCGGCGGCGAAGGAGCTGATCTCCATGTTTGCCTGCAGGGCACGCTTGGACAGGCGGATGCCCCCTGGCGAATTGGCGCAGATCTGCCTGGCCATCGTCAGCGTCCGGTCGAGCAGATCGTCTGGTCCGGTGACCTGATTGAGCAATCCGAGTTGCTCGGCTTCCTCGGCACCGACTGACTTTCCCGTATAAGCGATTTCAGCTGCCTGCGCGGGTCCGATCAGTCTGGGCAACAGCCAGGACGTCCCGAGATCGCCCGCTGAGAGGCCGATCCGGACGAAGGCGGCGTTGAATTTCGCCCTTGGCGAGCCGAGCCGGATGTCCGCCATCAGAGTCAGCGCCATGCCGCCTCCGGCGGCGGCGCCGTTGACGGCCGCGATCACGGGTACGGGGATGGCCCGCACCGCGGACAGGGCGCGGGCCGCGTGTTCCTGGCGGTCGAGCATGCCCAGCGGTGAGAGCGACGACAGTTCCTCGGCGTCGTCGAGGTCGTAGCCTGCGCAGAACGCGTCGCCTGCGCCGGTGAGTATCACCACCCGGATACTCCGGTCATCGCCGAGTTCGCGTGCCGCCGCTTCCAGTTCGGCGAACATCGTCACCGTCATCGCATTGAGCCGGTCCGGGCGATTGAGGGTGATCATCGCGACATCGTCGGCCGGGGTGGTGACCGTCAGCGTCTGATGTTCGGGGGGTGCGATTGTCATGTGGCAGCCTCCAGCACTGCTCCGGGCGCTGCGTTCACGGAGCGCAATTCGGTGACGATCCGCCAGGTCGCCTCGCGGGTCTCTTCTTCGGTCAGGCCCCATGGCGGGGCGATGACGGTGACGTGATCGAAGCCGACCGACGCGGCGGCGATCTTCTCAGCGAACGCGGCCGGCGTCGTCGCCACGGCCATGGCGTCGATCGCCGCGTCGGGAACGGCGGCGACCAGCGCAGCGGTATCGCGCTCGCGGGCGGCTTGGCGGATCGCCTGCTGAGCTTCGGACCAGCCGTGCAGTGCGAAGAGTCGGTCGTACACCCGCGACGCGGCGTACTGACCGATCGCGAAAGCCGCTTGCCGGCGGGCCTTTTCCTCGTCGTCGTCGATGGCGCACATCTTGATGCCGGTGATGGCGATGTCGGTGGTCGATCGGTCCGCCTCAGCAGCACCGCGGACCAAGGCGGGGCGCGCGACCGCCTCGACGTAGTCACTGGTGAACATCGGATGCCCGACGAGCCCGTCGGCGACCGCGCCCGCGGTCCGCACCATCACCGGATTGACGCCGGCGAGGTAGATGGGTAGGTGCTCGCGCAGCGGTGGTGCCATGTCGGAGGTCGGCGCCACGTGGACGGTGTAGAACCGGCCGTCGTGATCGACCGGACCTTCGTGGAGGCGCCACAGTTTGCGTAGCACCGTGACCAATTCACGCATTCGCGGCGCGGGGGACTCGCCAGACACGCCATGCCAGCGCTCCATCATGGCCGGGGTGCCGTTGCCCAGACCGAGGATCAGCCGGCCACCGGATAGCTCATCGAGGTCGCGCGCCTCGGCGGCCCAGATCAACGGTGTTCGGCCCACGCCGTAGGCGATATTGGATCCGATCGCGACCCGATCGGTGCCTCCCGCGATGACCGCCATCGGGATGGTTGCCGAGCGGCTGTAGAGCTCGCTCGTCCACACGGCGCTGCAGCCGGCGGCCTCCGCGGCTCGGGCCACCTCCACGATGGATTCGAATCGAGCTGGGCCGGAGCCTATTCCGAATGCATTGATACCGTAGGTTGTCACGATCGCTCTCCTGTCAGGCGAACTTGGGCTTGCGCTTCTCGACGAACGCCTGCAAGCCCTCGGCCGCCTCGCCGTGCTCGAATAGCTGCTGGATCTGGTCGACCTCGTAGTGCAATCCCGCTGCCAGGTCGAGATCTGCGGCAGCGTCGACGGTGCGAAGGACGGCCTGTTGAGCAGGCGCCGACGCGGCGCACAGTTCGTCGGCAAGCGCGCGCGACGCCTGCACGGCGGTTCCGGCGTCGACGACACGTTCGACCAACCCGATCCGCAGCGCCTCGGCGGAGTCGATCTGGCGGCCGGTGAGCATCAGATGCAACGCTGCGCCACGTCCAACGAGCCGCGGAAGTCGTTGTGTCCCACCGGCACCCGGAATCAGCCCAAGCTTCACTTCCGGTAGGCCGAGCCGCGCCCCGGCCCCAGCCACCCGCATCGTGCACGCCATCGCCAGTTCCAGGCCGCCGCCCAGTGCCAACCCCTCGATGGCGGCGATGGACAACGCTGGCTGCGCCGCGAGCCGCTCGACGCCTGCGCGCAGAGCGTCGCCGTAGGCTCGGAAGGACTCCGCGTCGACCGTCGTCATGTGTTTGATGTCGGCGCCTGCGGCGAAGAAGCCGTCGAGTGCCGAGGACACGATGAGCACCTTGGGGGCCAGTTCGTCGGCGGCGTCGAGTGCTGCGTGCAGACCATCGAGAATCACCGGCCCAAGAGCATTGGCAGGCGGCCGGTTGAGCTCGATGTGCAGGACGGGTCCGTCCGCCGACCAGGTGACGGCAGGTGTGGTCACGCCATGGTCAATCCGCCGCTGACCGAAAGGGTCTGGCCAGTGATGTATTCGGCTGCGTCGGACGCGAAGAACGCCACCGCGGCCGCGATGTCGGACGGTTTCGCGAGCCGCTTCATCGGAACCGACCTGGTCATTCCGCCCAGCACCTTGTCGGCGTCTTGGCCGGAGCTGTCGGCGAACTTGCGCAGTGCCGGCGTATCCGTCGGCCCCGGGCACACCGTGTTGACGGTGACACCCTTGGTGGCGACCTCGCGGGCCAGCGTCTTGCTGAAGGCGATGATGCCGCCCTTCGCCCCCGAGTAGACGGCTTCGAGCGAGGAGCCGACCCGGCCGGCGTCCGAGCCTATGTTGATCACCCGACCGAACCCGCGCTCCACCATCCCGGGAACCACGTTGTGGCACACCCGAAGTGCTCCCTTGAAGTTGATGTCCAGGATGCGGTTCCAGAAGTCTTCGTTGGTCTCCACGAACGGCATGAAGTCATCCCACCCGGCGTTGTTGACAGCGATCTCGATCTCGCCGAGTTCGGCCGCGACCGTCTTGACGGCGCCGATCACCGATTCGGTGTCGGTGACGTCGACGTGTACGGCGAAGGCCCTTCCTCCTGCGTCGGTGATGCGTGCGACGGTTTCCTGCGCTGCATCGAGATTCAGGTCAGCGACGGCGACGTGGAAGCCGTTGCTGCCAAGGGCTTCCGAGATTCCGGCACCGATACCCTGGGCGCCCCCGGTGACGAATGCGACACGAGCGGTCATGTTATTGCCTTTCTTGGTCTGATGGTTCTAGTTGTCTCAGTGGCAGATCTCGGTGGTGCCGTCGGGTGTCCAATCCACCGGGCCGGCGATGATGCAGTGGCTGGTCAACTTGCGCCCCAGGACGGACTGGGCCGCCCGGGCGGCGTCGATGACCGCGGGAAGCGAAACCCCGGTCTGCACGCCCATTTCGTGGAACATGTTGATCAGATCTTCGGTGGCGATGTTGCCCGTCGAACCGGCAGGCACCGGGCAACCGCCAAGCTCGCCGAAACTGGACTCGAAACTGGTGCAGCCGGCCTGCAGCGCAGCATAGGCGTTGGCGAGCCCCTGACCGCGGGTGTTGTGAAAGTGCGCGGTGATCTCTACCTCGGGCAGGCGTTCGATGGCTGCGGCGAAGATGTCGAAAACATAGGCGGGATGGGCCATTCCGGTAGTGTCGCCAAATCCGATCTCGACGGCGCCTGCTGCGGCGAACTGCTCGGCGATCTCCAACGTGCGCTCCATTGGGACGTTGCCCTCGAATGGGCACCCGAAGGCCGTCGCGATGACAGCGGTGGGCCGCAGTCCTTCGGCGTCGATCCGTTTGGCGACGATCTCGTTGGCGGACATCGAGTCGTCGATGCTGCGGTTGACGTTGCGCAGGTTGTGCGTTTCCGAGGCGCTGACGAACATGGCGACCTCGTGAAATCGGTCCCGCACCCGTAGTGCGTTGTCGAGGCCGCGCCCATTTGGCACCAGCACCGTCAGCGCCACGTGTTCGGGGATGTCCACTCCGTTGAGAACCTCGACAGCGTCGGCCAGTTGCGGGATGACATCGGCTCGCACGAAGCTGGCGATCTCGATGCGGTCGAGGCCGGTCCGGGCCAGCCGGTTGATCAGGTCGATTTTGTCGGCTGTGCTGATGACCTCGGGTTCGTTCTGGAAGCCGTCGCGGGGGCCGACCTCGCGGATGCGCGCGCTCGCGGGCAGCGTTGGACTCGCAGATGTCGCACTCATAGTTCTGTCAGCTCCTTCTCTAGTTCTTCGCGGAATTCCGGTGCCGCGATCGCGGCCAGTCGCCTGCCACGTTCGCGGATGCTGCAGCCGCGTAGATGTGCGGCGCCGAATTCGGTGACGACCACGTCGACATCGGAGCGGGAGGTGGTTACTACGCCGCTGTCCAGGCGCGCCTTGATGGTCGAGCCGCCACGGAATGAGGCGCGCAGCGCGATGATGGATCGCCTTCCGGTCAGTGCGGCCGCACGGGTGAAGTCGACCTGGCCGCCGACCGCTCCCACGTACACGCCGCCGCTCACTTCGGCACCCACCTGGCCGGACAAGTCGACCTCGACGGCGAAGTTCACTGAAACCAGCGACGCAAGCTGCGAAAGGACCTGTGGTGCATGGGTATAACTCGTGGGCAAAAAGCGTGCCGGCAATTCGGGGATCCGTCGATAGAGTTCCGATGAGCCCAGCGCGGTGCCGGCGACCACCAAGCCCGGATCGATTTCCTTGAGGCGTCCCGTCGCGACACCCTTGTCCACCAGGTGCATCAGGCCGTCGGTGATCATGCCGGTGTGAAAGCCCAGATCCTCGTGCTCGGCCAGGGCGTCGAGGACCGCCGCACCAAGAGAACCGACGCCGAGTTGCACGGTGCTGCCATCTTCGATGAGTTCGGCGATGTGTCCGGCGATGGTGCGGTCGGTGTCCCGCGGTGGCCGAGTCGGATCTTGGGGCAGTTCGCGGTCGGTGTGGATGGTCGCCGCAAAGCGTTGCATCGGCACCATTTCCGATCCGATGGTGGCAGGCATCTGTTCGTTGATCTCGGCGATCAGCACCGGCGTGTGTCGGATCGCGTCGGCAACGTAGTCGACTCCAATACCCAGTGAACAGTTCCCGTCCGCATCCGGCGGCGACACCTGCACCAGGCCGACATCGCAGGGCAACCGACGTTCGGCGAACATCCGCGGGAGTGCCGAATAGTGGCACGGCACCACTTCGAGGCGTCCGCTGCGGCTGAGTTCGCGAAGCTCACCGAGGCCGCCATAGCTCACCATCGACACCCGGGCGGGCATGGTCACCGCGAGTTGGTCGTTCCAGGACAATCCGGTGAAGGTCCGAAGGTGTCCGATTCGTGCGTTCTGAGTAATCAATGCATCGACAAGTGGTCGGGGCTCGGCCGCGGCCTGGCCCCA
>NZ_JAVROT010000387.1:0-30167 GCF_032162605.1 Mycobacterium sp.
CGAACACCGCCCGCACGTTCGGGAGGCGCTCACGCAGCACGGTGGCGACCATCAGCAGCCCGGAGGCGCTGCCGCAGGTGAGGCGCTGAGCGGCGCCGATGTGCGCACACACCGCGGCCCAATTGTCCAGACACCACTGCTCACGATCCGCGGAGCCGGACGCGGCGTGGGCAGTGTCGAGCATGGCGACCATCGCCGCCAACCGGCGGGCACACGCCGCGGACTCCACCCGCGACCACGCATCCACCGCAGCGGCCCCGCAACTCCCCGCGGTGCCAGCCACCAACTCATCGAACATGCTTCAAATCTAATAAGGGCATCCGACACATCCCACCCGCCAAACCCCACGCTGTGGATGAAACACGGACTGTGGACAACCCTGTCACCGCGTGCCGAAAGCGTCAGTGCCACATGCTATTTGGAAGGCCAAGAAACGACGTCTGACACCAGGCCTACCCGAGCCTGCCCCGCATGGCGTCGAACGTCGGCTGGCGGTCCCGCTCGATGTGGGCGTAGGCCACCGATTCGGCGACGCGCTCGTTTCCCGACGCGATCGCGTCGCGCAACAGCACGTGATCGTGGAACGCTTCGTCCGCCGGTAAGCCGCTGGTCAGGAAGAACAGCCAGGTGATCCGGCCCGAGATGGTCTGCATCAGCCTGACCATCAACTCGTTCGACGACGTGTCGATCACCGCTTCGTGAAACGCGGTGCTCGTCCTGGCAATCGCGTACGCGTCACCGCCTGCCACGGTGCGCTGCGCCTCGCCCAACGCGTGGTTCAACGAATCCATCGGTCCGCCGAGCGAGACCTGCCGCGCCGCATAGCGAGCCGCCCCAACTTCCAGGGAGAGGCGCACGTCGAACAGGTCGTCGATGGCCTTGGCGTCCCATTGCGCGACGACCGCGCCCCGACGCGGACGCGAGTTCACGAAGCCGTCCCGCTCCAGCAGTGGCACCGCCTCCCGCAGCGGCACCCTGGAGACGTGCAACTCCTCCCCGATGCGCTGCTCGGGAAGGCGACTTCCCTGCGGGTACTGGCCGAGGACGATCCGCTCCCGCACCGTGGAGTAGATGTGTTGGGACAGAGACTGAGTGGAGGTTTCGACCACGTCGTTACCCGGAGATGCCGAGCAACGAGAAGTTCAGCTCGTTGGCGCCGACGTTCTGGCTCTCAGGTACCCCGGTCAACCACTTCTGGGCCACGACCCAATCCTTGTTGTAGGACAGATTCAGGAAGCACCCGGTCTGCCCGTACAGGTCGCCGGCCTTGACGTAGGTGGCGGTGTCACCCGTGCCGAGTGCCTGGTCCAGCAACCCGTTCACCTCTTTCGACTCGCAGCCGAAGTAGTTGATGCCGCCGGAGGCGTCCCAAAAGACGTGTCCCCACATGTAGGGGTCGCCGCCATCGGGTCCGTTGTTGCCGTCGATGAACGCGTCGGGTCCGCTGGGCGGGTCGTTGATCCAGCCGAACACGGTCGAGGTGTCGTAGCCCTGCGCCGAGGCGGTGAGACCATCGGTCTGAAGGTTCGCGACCACGATGTTGGCCATCGACTGCGCGTTGACGTTGCCGTTGGCGTAGCCGATCACGAGCGTCTTGTTGGCACCCCCGGGCAGCGAGCCGACGTAGGACTTCAGCGCACTCCCGTCGAACGAGATGGCCTGCTTGTCGGCTCCACCGGGGATCATCCCCTTCGCGTACATGGTGGTCGCCACCTCGGAACGCTTTCCCAGCACCTGGCTCACCAAGGCGGACTGGTCGATCGACTTCAGGAATGCGACCCTCGCGTCGGCGGTCTTGAAGAACTCGTGGCTCGGATTCACCGTCACCAACGCGCCCTGCAGGGTCGGCAGGAAGTAGTTCGACACCTCGGCCTTGCCTGCGTACTTGTCCAGACTCGAGGACGGCAGCGCCGCGGCGATCGTGTCCACGGTGCCGTTGTCGAATGCCAACTCGAGCGCCGATTCGTCGGTGTAGACCGGCAATTCGACCTTCTTGAAGGGTGACTTCGGCCCCCAGTACCCGTCGTACTGGGTCAGTTCGTACTTCACCCCCGTCTGCGCGGTGGTGAGCTGGTACGGCCCGGTGCCCAGGTCGTGTGAGGACAGGTACGTCTGGGCGTCGTCGGAACCGGCGTTGGCCGCCAGGCCCGTGGGCGACTCCATCTTGGGACCGAACGGTGAGGCGAGGTAGCTGAGGAAGGCCGTGTTGGGCTTGTTCAGGGTGATCACCGCGGTGTAGTCGTCAGGCGTGGCAACGCTTTTCACGGCCTCGACCATGTACGCCGCACCGCCCTTGACTGCGATCCGGCGCTTGAACGCGACGTCGACGGCCGCGGAGGTGAACGGCGTTCCGTCGTGGAACGTGACGCCCGTGCGCAGGTGAAAGGTGTAGACGTCATGGGTGGGGTTGACCTCCCACCTCTCGGCCAGCCGGGGCGCGATCTCGACGGTGTCGGTGTTGTTCGCGTACTGGACCAGACCCTCGTACGCGTTGATCATGATCGCGGTGCCGTTGTTGGCGTAGTAGATGTCGGGGTCGGGCGGTTGGCCGATGTCACCCAGCAGACCGACGGTCAGGGTGCCGTCGGTCGGCGCAGCGGCCCCCCCGCCTCCCGTCGAGTTCGGGGTGCCCGAACTACAGCCGGCCAGGCCAAGGGTCAGTGCGGCGCAGACGGCGATCACGTTGCGCGCACGCAGCTTTCGGTCGAGCATGACGGGGCTCCTTCGGTTTTGCGGATTGGTAGTCATTCCGCGGCCACCCTCGGGTCGGCGAGCGCCTGCAGGAGGTCGACGACGACGTTGGACAACACGTAGATCGCTCCCAGCACCAACGTGACCCCGGCGATCGCCGGGAAGTCGGAGACCGGGATGGACGCGGCGAGGTAATTGCCGATGCCGGGCCAGGAGAAGACCTGCTCGACGACGACGACGCCGGCGAACATGAAGCCGAGCTGCAACCCGGACATCGACAAGGCGGGCCCGATGGCGTTGCGCACGACGTGATGGGCGACCACCTGCCACTCGGTCAGGCCCTTGGAGCGGGCCGTTCGCACGAAGTCGACGTGCAGGACGCCCAGTAGTGACGATCGGAAGACCCTGCCGATCGCCACCGCGGGCGCGATGGACAGGACGAGCGCCGGCAGCGCCAGGTGCCGCACGGCGTCGACGAACGCGTCGGCCTGACCGTGCAGCAGGGTGTCGAGCACCTGCATGCCGGTCGGACCCGGGTCCTGGAAGTCCCCGACCCCCCTTGCGGGCAACCAACCGAGCTGGCCGAAGAAGACGATGATGCCGACCAGAGCCAGGAGGAACGGCGGCGCCGCGGCCAGCAGCAGCAGAACGCCGCGGCCGATCGAGGCGCCCGGCCACCGCAGTGCGCCGGACATCGCGTACGACGCCGCCAGCACCAGCGCGACGAGGAACGCCGCGACGACGAGTTCGACGGTGGCAGGCAGGTAGGTGGCGATGTCGGCGGTGACCGCTTGCCTGGTGCGCAGCGACCGACCGAGATCTCCGGTGAAGAGTCCGCCGACGAAGTGAACGAACTGGCTGAAGACGGGGTCGTTCAGGCCGAGCCGCTGACGCTCGGCGGCGACCATCGCGGGCGACGCGTTGGCCCCGACGTACGCGCGGGCGGGGTCTCCGGGGGCGACGGACTGCAGCAGGAAGATGACGAACGACAGGATCAGCAGGATGAGCACGGCGGTCGAGAGCCGACGAATCAGGAAGGCGGACACCGCTACCTCCGGACCGGGATGAGGTTGCGGATGGCGTCGCCGCCGAGGTTCGCAATCAGACTGAGCAGCAGCACCGTGAGGCCCGGGACGCCGGGCACCCACCATTGGCTGAGCAGCTGGCTCAGCGTGCGGGCGGTGTCGGCGCCGAGCTCGGGTGCGGGTGCCCGCTGACCGAGCCCGAGGAACGACAGCGCGGCGAGCAAGAGCACGACGTTGCCGACGTCCAGGCTGGCCGTGACGATCGCCGTTGGCACCACTCCTGGCAGCAAGTGGCGTGTCAGGATCCGGGTGCGACTGACCCTGGCCAGCTTGGCGGCCTCGATGTGCGGTCGGGCGGCGAGCGCCTTGACCTCGCCGCGCAGGATGCGTGCGTAGTAGGGCCACCATACGAGCGCCACACCGATCAGCGTATTCAGCAGGCCGGATCCCAGAGCGGCGACGATGGCGATGGCGACGAGGGCTCCCGGCAGCGCCAGGAACAAGTCGGTGACGCGCATCAGCAACAGAGAGTCCACCCAGCCGCCGGTCGCGCCGGCGATCAACCCAATGGTGCCGCCGATGAGCAGCCCGCTGGCCACCACGACGAGCGCGCTGAGCCAGCTCACTTGAATGCCGATCAGGGTGCGGGACAACAGGTCTCGCCCGATTCCGTCGGTGCCGAGCAGGTGCCCCGGACTCAATGGCGGCAGGTTCAGTTTACCGACCGGTTGGATCGGGTCGTACGGGGCGAGCACCTGAGCGAAGACGGCGACGAGGGTCACCAGCACCAGCAGCCCGACCAGCGCCCACGCCATCGGCCTGCCCAGCCGGGCGCCCCCGATCGACACCGGCCGAAGCCGGCCTCTCGGCACGAAGGTCGCTGTGCTCACGAGGCAGCCCCCTCGACGATCTCGGGCACCGCGGCGAGCAGGGTGCGGGTGTACGCCTCACGCGGCTCTGCGATCACCTGCTCGGCGGGCCCCAACTCGACGACGCGGCCGGCCTGCATGACGGCGATGTGATCACCCATCAGCCGGGCGACGGCCAGATCGTGGGTGACGAACAGCACCGTCATCCCCAGCCTTGCGCGCAGGTCGCGAATGAGGGCCAGCACGCTCTTGGCCAGTGACGCATCCAGGGCGCTGGTTGGTTCGTCGCACAGCAGCACCGAGGGCGGGATCATCGTCGCGCGGGCGAGTCCGACGCGTTGACGCTGCCCGCCGGACAGCTCGCCCGGGCGGGCCTTGGCGATCTCCGGCGGCAGGTCGACGGCGGCCAGCGCCTCGGTCACTCGGTCTCGGACTTCATCGCGCGACAGCTTGAGTCCACGCAACGGCTCACCCAGCGTCTCGCCGACGGCCAGCCACGGGGTTAGCGACGAGCCTGCGTCCTGGAACACCATCTGCGGGCCACCGCTGCCCGAGAGCGTGACCGAACCGGACGTCGGCTTCTCCAGTCCGGCAACGATTCTCAGCAGGGTCGACTTGCCCGAGCCGCTCTCCCCGACAATCGCCAACGATTCTCCCGCCGCGATGTCCAGGTCGACGCCGTCGACGGCGGCGATCGTCTGCGTGCCACGTGTGAACCGACCGCGCGCCCGACGGACGGTGAACGTGCGATGCAGGTCCCGGATCCGCACGGCCGGCTCGGCGGGGTCGGCCGCCGTCTCGTCGAACCGCTCGTCACGGCGCATGGTCAGAGTCAGCCGGGACTCGAGCAACGAGCGAGTGTACTCGTGCTGGGGATGGCGCACCACGTCCGCGGCCGGGCCGAGTTCGACCAGTTCGCCGTGATGCAGCACGGCAAGGCGGTCCGCGATCTGGTCGGCGACGCCGAGGTCGTGCGTGATCAGCAGGACCGAGCAACCGAAGTCGTCGCGTAGCTCGCGCAGCAGATCCAACAGTTGCGCCTGGACGGTGACGTCGAGCGCGGTGGTCGGCTCGTCGGCCACGATCAGACCGGGACCGGTCGACTTCCCGTCGCTTCGCTCGCCCCTGCCAGCGACCGCGATCGCCGTCATCACCCGCTGGCGCAGACCGCCGGAGAGCTCGTGGGGAAGGACCCGCAGGCGCAGTTCGGCGTCGCGGACCCCGACCGTCTCCAGCAGTCGGACGGACTCGGCGTCGTCGTGGGTCACCTCGCCGATCTGTCGGCCGATCCGCATCGTCGGGTTCAGCGACGTCATCGGATCCTGGAATATCGCGCCGAGCACCTCGCGGCGCACCCGGCGCAGGTCGGCGGGCTTGGCGCGAAGCAGGTCGACCCCGCTGACGGTGACCTGGCCCTCGGTGACAGGATGCGAGTCGTGAGGGAGCAACCCGAGCAGGCTCAGGGCGAGCACGCTCTTGCCGGAGCCGGATTCGCCGACCAGACCGAGAATCTCGCCCGATTGGATCCGTAGGTCGACGTGCTTGAGGACCTGGCTGCGGACGCCGTTGCGCACCAACGACAGTGAGTAGTCGTCGATCGACGCCACGGGGGTGCTCACGGCGCCACCTCCATGGCCGCGCCCCTTGGCGGGAAGAGCTGGGGTGAATCGAGGACGGCGCGGTGTATCTCGCTCGGCGTTGTCAGCCAGACGCCGTCGGTGGCGGCGATCCTCTCGAGCGCTCGGCCGACCGCACGCAGCCGGAACGGCACACCGCTGATGAATGAGTGCAGCACGACGCTCATCACCAGTGGGTACCGAGTCGCTGCGGCGCTGAGTTCGTCGAACTCGTCGGTGATCATGTCGGCGAAGTCCCGGGCCGACGTGCTCCGACCGATCATCGTCGAGGAGTCGTTGAGCTCCGCGTTGTACGGGATCGTCAGCAAGGGGCCGGATTCCGTGCTCAGCCAGACCGGTTGATCGTCGAGGCGCAGGTCGAGTAGGTACCGGTAACCCGTGGCGGCCAACAGGCCAAGGGTGGCCGGGGTGTGACTGAGCCAGGGGCTCGACCACCCGCCGGGAGGTGCGCCCTCCGCCACCTGGATGCGCTCCGCCACCTCGGTCAGATAGGCCCGCTCGACGTCGAGCGTCATCCCGGACAGCGAATCGGAGTTGGAGCGGCCGTGCCCGACGATCTCGGCGCCAACGTCGCGGGCGGCCGCCAACACGGCCGGCGCCTCGTCGTAGACGTCGGTGTTGAGCAGGATTGTGGGCGGAATGCCAAGGCGGCCAAGCATCTCGAAGAGCCGGAAGGCGCCGACCCTGTTGCCGTAGTCCCGCCAGGCCGTGTTCACCAGGTCGGGTGCGGGCACGTCGGCCAGCACGTCCTCGCTGTGGCCGTCGCCGAATCGATAGGACTCGACGCCGACGCAGACGACGAGCGCGAGCCGGCACCCGTTCGGCCAGCTGCCGCTCGGGCGGGCCGGTAGTGGCGTGTACGGATAGTCGGCCGGGTTCGTCACTGGCTCCCCAGACTGTCGGTCAGCCAGCGGCTGAAGCCGACGTCGGTGGCGGCCGCCCGACGAACGATGTGCTGGTAGGCGCCGAACAGCTGCTCGGCGCCGCCGCGAGCGGCCCGGATCGCAGGCAGCTTGGCGGCGAACAACTCCCGCACCTCGTCGAGCAGCGCACTCTCGTCCACGCTGGTGACGTGGCCGTTCTCGGCGACCACCCGGCCAGCGACCATCGTCAGCACCACGCCGCTGCCGTCCTCGCAGTGCACCAGTTGCTCCCGCAGATCGTTGAGTGGGGTGAACGCGATGGTGTGCAGGTCCACCAGGGCCAGGTCGGCGAGCATTCCCGGCGCAACCGCGCCGAGGTCGCCCGTCCGTCGCGTCGCGCGGGCGCCGCCACGCCACAACGCGTCGAGAACTTCGGCGGCTCTTGGCCAGTCGTCGCTGTCGAGCCCAGAGACATTGTGGATCAGACCGGCGGTCTTGGCGACGGTCCACACGTTGATGGAGTCGTCGCAGATCGCCTCGTCGGTGCCGAGGGCAACCGGGATGCCGTGGTTCAGCATGGCCCGCCATCGCAGCACTCCGCTGCCGAGTCGCAGGTTGCTGACCGGGTTGTGCACCACCGTCGAGCCGGCCTCTGCGATCGCGTCGAGGTCGGCGTCGTCCACCCAAACCGCATGGATCACGTTGGTGTGGGGCTTGAGAAGTCCTGCGGCAGCCGTGTATTGCACCAGGGACCGCCCGGCGAACCGCGACTGTTCGGTCATCAGGGTGCGTTGCACCTTGGTCTCCAACATGTGCGCGTACAGCGGGAGCCCGTGGCGCTCGGCCAGGTCGTCCAGCGCGGCGAAGTAGTCCAGGCTGACGCGTTGGGGCGCCGAGATCGACACCGCCGCCCGGATCCGGTCGTCCGCAGCACCGTGCCACGTGCTGATCAGGTAGTCGTACGCCTCGAGCAGTTGCGCGGCGGGCGCGGGTGCCGGCGCGTCGAAGGCGTCGCGGGTGGTGGCGTCGAGATCGCCGATGAAGGGCAGCTTCTCAGCCTCGGTAAGCTCGGGCTGGTCCAGTGCGAGGAACGCCCGGATCCCGCTGTCGCGGTATGCCGAAGCCACTGCGTCGATGACGTCCGGGGCGGGAAAGGGCATCAGGAACGCATCGTCCTGCACGCACGTGATGCCACGTTGCAGCATCTCGATGGCGCCGAGCATGGTCCGCAGGTAGGCCTCCCGCGGGCTCGGCGTCAGGGCCGGGTCGGCGGGCGACTCGAAGAGCATGAAGAGCTCCAGCGGCAGACTGCGAACCGAGCCCTTCAGGTGGTTGGCTGGCGAGTGGAAGTGGGCGTTGATCAGGCCTGGCACCAACAGCTTTCGGCTGCCGCCCTCGACGGTGCGAGCCCCTGATGGGATGGGGAGGTCGACGCCTATCACGTCGATCCGGTCGCCGGAGACCAGAACGTCGACGGGACCAACCATCCCGTCGGCGGCCGCGGCGTCGTAGACGAACACCTGCCGGAACAGGACGGTCATGATCGCTCCAACCGATACGCCTGCAGATATGGTACGGCCTTGAACGTGTTGGCCCGTGACGTGTTCAGGCGCATTGCCACCAGGCCGGCCGCGATGCCGACGGCGGCGGCGACCCCGTCGATGACGGGCACTCCCAGTTCGCGTGACAGCGGGTCGACGAGGTCGGCGAGGCCTGCGCAGCCGAGCACGACGGCCTCGGCCCGGCCTGCCGAGATCGCCTCGCGGGCGGCTTGCGCGAACGCGTCGAGAAGGTGGGTCGAGCCGCCGACCAACTCCGCGACCGGCACGTCGACCGCGATCACGGTGCAGCGGTGCCCCAGCCCGAGTTCGCGCACGACGCGGTCGCTGTGGGCCACCGTGCGCGGAGGCAGCGTGACGACGACGAACCGATGCGCCACCAGGCACGCGGTCTGCAGCGCGGCCTCCGTCATCCCGACGACCGGACACGTGGCGACCTCGCGCGCCGCAGGCACCCCGGTGTCGCCGAAGCAGGCGACGACGAACGCGTCGGTGTCGCCCTGGTGCGATCGGACCTGCTCGAGCACCCCGACCGCGGCGATCGCCTCCTCGGCATGGCTTTCGACACCGGGCACGCCGACCGACGGGTGGACGCCCGTGACAGTCACGCCTGTGCCCGAAACCGCCTTCGCCGCAGCGGTGATCGCATCCGTCAGTTCGGCGGAGGTGTTCGGGTTGATCACGGTGATGCGCGTCATCGGCGGACTCCACTCGCCGCGGCGACGGCGGCGAGCAGGCCGCTGACGCCGGGCGCGTCTACCGCGATGCGCGCCGCGGCCGCACCGGCCGCGGCCGCGGCGTAGACGTCCCCGCTGCGCAGGTGCTCGGCCGCGAAGGCCCCGCAGAATGCGTCGCCTGCCCCCGTACTGTCCACTGGTTCGACGGCGTCGGTCGGTATCACCACGGGTTCGGGCTGCTCGGTGGTCGCCACCAGGCAGCCGGCCGCCGCACGCTTGATCACCACGACGCGGGGCCCGAGTCGCAGGAAGGCGGCGGTCGCCACGGCCGGCTCGGAACTGCCGGCCAGCGCAGCGGCTTCGACCTCACTTGGCAGGAACACATCGCAGGCGCGCACCGCGTCCAGCAGCGCGGCCTGATTGCCTGCGATGTAGTCCTCCTGCGGATCGAAGTAGATGGTCGCTGCGGTGCGGGCGCGCAGCCACGCGGCCAAGCGGAGTTGGGCGTCCAGGGCCATCGCGGACAGGAGTACGCCGGGAGCGCCCAGGACGGCGTCGGTCACGTCCGTCGGCTGCACCGAGAGCGCCTCGAAGTGTTCCTCGCCGAGAACGAGATCCCACACCCGGCCGCCGGCGTCGTCGTAACGAACGACGTTGCGCACCATGGGAAGTTTGCGCCGTGGTAGCGACCCGGGATCGGTGCCCGCTGACCGGACGGCGGACAGCAGGGCGGGGGTCGCATCGGTGCCCAGCGGTGCGAGGATCGTGGGGTTCCCGCCGGCCAGTCGGGCAGCGAGCGCGGCGAACAGCGCGTCCCCTCCGACGGATTCGACCCGCTCCCCCGTTGGGGACACGGCCTCGTCGATGGTGAGGTTGCCGATGCAGACCAGGTTCGGGGCCTCAGTCATCGGTGGCCGCCGCGGCGTAACTGCTCAGTCCCAGGTGGTAGCCGACCAGCTGAGCGGGAAGCAGGTAGAGCAGGGGCGAAAGCGGCTCGGGTACCGGCGGCAGCGTGATGACCCGGCCCGCCGAGTGGTCGAAGGCGCGCTCCCCCTCGGTGGTGACGACGTAGAGGCGACCGCCCCAGCGCAGCGCGTCCCGGCCGGTGTCGACGGCACGCGACACCGACGGGCCCGACGGCGCGAACAGGAACAGCGGCTCCCCCGCCTTCTGCGAGTTGTAGTGGTGGTACTCCTCGACCTGGATCTCGGCCGCGTGCAGGGTGGTGCACTCCTTGACCTTCGCCGCGCCCACGATCGCGGAGGCGAGATTCGGCCCGGCGCCGGAGAACAGCACGTTCTGCACGTCGGCCGCAACCTCGAACTCCGCGATGGCGGCGATCACCGGGTCGATCCGGTCCAGCACCGCGGCCATCGTGTCGGGTAGCACGTCGAAATTCGCGCGCAGTGCGGCCGCTTCGGTCGGGACACGCCGCTCTCCGACGCGAATGGCGAGTTCGAGCAGCAACGCCAGTGCCGCGGTAGACGACTGGGTCGGCCACCCGACCCGGGTCGCCTCGATCTTCAACGAGGTATTCGCCTCGGTCTGCAGGGTCGAACCGGCCGTATTGGTGATGGCAACGGTATACGATCCGCGATTCTGGGCCGTCAGGAGCGCCTCGACCGTCCGTGTGGTCTCCCCCGAGCTGGACAGCGCGATGACGGCCGTTCCCGCATCGATCAGATCGGCCTGGTAGTACGCGAACTCCAGGCTCTGCACGGCTTCGCACGGCACTGCGAGCATGCTCTGAAGCACTTGACGGGCGGCGACCATGACGGCGAGCGAATCGCCACAACCGACGAGCACGACCCGATGGACGTTCGCGACCAGTCGGTCGGCGATGGCGTCGAGAACCGTTGCGTTGACGCCCAATGTGGAGCGTATCGCCGCTGGCTGGCCGAACAGCTCCGGGCCGGTCGCTTGGACCCGCAGCCGTAGTTTCGGATCAAGTGGGTCGTTGCTCGGCAACGCGAGGATGTGGGCGCGCTCGGCGTCGGACACGCGCTGCACGACCGCCCGCTGGCGGGCATCGAGGGGGCTGGTGTCCGGATCGAGAAGCGGACTCGCGGGAACGCTCATCTGTCAAGGCACCCCATCCGTCCGTCGTGGCGCGAAGCGTTGTCAGCCTGGCAATGACCAAACGGTATACCGTTTATGTTTCTTGGGTATGACGATTCGTGGCACTCTCGTTACGTCACCGCGGGGCGGGCCGATGAGCCTGCACCGCCGCTGCGGCACGCTCGTCACCGACCGACCGCAGTCCGGCGACCACTCCGTCGATGTCGGCCTCCGGTCGGTTCTGGCTCAGTTTGAACTTGGCGTCGATGCGGCGAATCGCCACCTCGAGACCGACGATCGCGCGCAACTGTCCCTCGACGAACCGCTCCGGCGCGTCGTCGACCGACCACGGCGCCGGACGCCCCGCCTCGTGATGGTCGGTCAGTCGCCGGACGAGGTCGGCAAGCCAGACCGGATCATCGTGAATCGTCACCGTGCCGTGCACGTGAGCGACGACGTAGTTCCAGGTGGGCACGACCCGGCCGTGCTCGGCCTTGGAGGCGTACCACTCCGGCGTGACGTAGGCATCCGGCCCGCGGACGATCACCAGCGCCTCCCGCCCGTCAACACGGCGCCAGTGGTCGTTGTTGCGGGCGAAGTGGCCCTGCAGGGTGCCGCGCTCGCGGTCGTAGAAGAACGGCAGCATCGTCGCCTCCAGGCCGTCGGGGCCTGCGGTGACGAGGTCGGCCGCGCCGTGGTGTGACAGCAACTCGTGCACTGCCTCGTCGTCCGGAGCGAAGTGGGTGGGGACGTACATGGGAGGAATTCTCCTCTTCTCCCAGAGCGGATGTGCTGAGGCAACCGAACGGAATATGCTCGCGGCGATGGGCAATCACACGCAGGCCGACAGGATGACCTCTGGCAAGGGCTTCATCGCCGCCCTCGACCAGAGCGGCGGGTCGACGCCCAAGGCCTTGCGCCTCTACGGCATCGAGGACAGTTCCTACGCAGGCGATGCCGAAATGTTCGACCTGATCCACGAGATGCGCACGCGCATCGTCACGTCGCCGGTCTTCGGCGGAGACCGGATCCTCGGCGCCATCCTGTTCGAGGAGACGATGGACCGCGAGATCGGCGGAAAGCCCTCGGCGAGCTACCTCTGGGAGGACAAGGGCGTCGTGCCCTTCCTCAAGATCGACAAGGGCTTGGCCGACGCCACCGACGGGGTGCAGCTGATGAAGCCGCTGCCGGACCTCGACGACCTGTTGGCCCGCGCGGTCCGCAACGGCATCTTCGGCACCAAGGAACGCTCGGTGATCGGGGGCGCCGACGCCGTGGGCATCGCCGCGATCGTCGAACAGCAATTCGACGTTGCGCACCAGGTGCTTTCGCACGGTTTGATCCCGATCCTCGAGCCAGAGGTGACGGTCACGATCTCCGACAAGGCGCAGGCCGAGGACATCCTGCTGGACCAGATCGGCAAGCACCTCGACGGCATCCCGGAGGGTCAGCGGGTGATGCTGAAGATCTCGCTGCCAACGGTCGCGAACCACTACCGAGTGCTCATCGAGCATCCCAGGATCATGCGGGTGGTGGCCCTGTCCGGCGGATACTCGCGCGACGAAGCCGACGCGCTCCTCGCGCAGAACGCCGGCCTGATCGCGAGCTTCAGCCGCGCGCTCACCGAGGGGCTGTCCGCTCAGCAGTCCGACGAGCAGTTCGACGAAACCCTCGGCGCGGCCATTCAATCGATCTACGACGCGTCCATCGCGGGTTAGGCCTACGCGTGACGAGCGGACCCGCCGCGGCGCAGCACCTCCATGATCTGGCGCGCCTGCGTCGCGTCCGCGACCGCATCGACCGGGAGTACGCACAGCCGCTGGACGTCGAGGCGCTCGCTCGCGGCGTGAACATGTCGGCCGGCCACCTCAGTCGTCAATTCAAGATCGCCTACGGCGAGCCGCCTTACTCCTATCTGATGACTCGGCGCATCGAGCGGGCGATGGCGCTGCTGCGCCGTGGCGACCTCAGCGTCACCGAGGTCTGCTTCGCGGTCGGCTGCTCGTCGCTCGGCACCTTCAGCACCCGCTTCACCGAGCTGGTCGGTTTGCCGCCGAGCACCTATCGCGACCAGACGGCCGGCGCCAAGGCCGGATTGCCATCGTGCATGGAGAAGCAGGTGACCAAACCGATCAGGAATCGAGAAGCGTCCGCCGCCGGGCTGCACCTACCGTGACCGACATGGACATCACGATTCACAACACCTTCCTCCCGCACGACGATCCGGAAGCCTCCCTGGCCTTCTACCGCGACGTCCTTGGCTTCGAGGTCCGCCTCGACGTCGGAGGCGGCAAGATGCGCTGGATCACGGTCGGCCCGCCGAACCAGCCCGCCACGTCGATCGTCCTGCATCCGCCTGCCGCCGACCCGGGCATCACCGACGACGAGCGACGCCTCATCGCCGAGATGATGGCCAAGGGCACCTTCGCGATCATCGTGCTGGCTACCAAGGACCTCGACGGCACCTTCGAGCGGCTGCAGGCCGGCGACACCGAAATCGTCCAGGAGCCGATCGACCAGCCGTACGGGGTGCGCGACTGCGCAGTCCGTGATCCGGCGGGCACCATGATCCGCATCCAGGAGGTGCGCTGACCACGATGACGAAGAAGACCGACGCCACACCCCACGTCGCCGACGCCCATGACCTGATCCGCGTTCGGGGTGCGCGCGAGAACAACCTCAAGGATGTCAGCGTCGAATTGCCCAAGCGCAGGTTGACGGTGTTCACCGGGGTGTCCGGCTCGGGCAAGAGCTCGCTGGTGTTCAACACGATCGCCGCCGAGTCGCAGCGGATGATCAACGAGACCTACAGCGCGTTCGTCCAGGGCTTCATGCCGACGCTGGCGCGGCCGGACGTCGATCTGCTGGACGGGCTGACGACCGCGATCATCATCGACCAGCAGCGCATGGGTGCCGACCCACGTTCCACGGTCGGCACGGCCACCGACACGGGCGCGATGCTGCGCATCCTCTTCAGCAGGCTCGGAAGGCCGAACATCGGTTCACCGCAGGCATTCTCGTTCAACGTCGCCTCGATCAGCGGAGCGGGTGCCGTCACCGTGGAACGCGGCGGGAAGACCGTGAAGGAGCGGCGCAGCTTCAACGTCGTCGGCGGCATGTGCCCACGCTGCGAGGGGCGGGGGTCGGTCAGCGACATCGACCTCACCGCTCTCTACGACGACGGCAAGTCACTGAACGAAGCCGCGATCACGATCCCCGGCTACAGCATGGACGGCTGGTACGGCCGCATCTTCCGCGGCTGCGGCTACTTCGACCCAGACAAGCCGATCAACGAGTTCACCAAGAAGGAGCTCAACGATCTGCTCCACCGGGAGCCCACCAAGATCCAGGTCGACGGCATCAACCTGACCTACGCGGGTCTGATCCCTCAGATGCAGAAGTCGTTCCTGTCCAAGGACGTCGAGGCGCTGCAGCCGCACATCCGGGCGTTCGTGGAGCGCGCAGTGACGTTCGCGGTCTGCCCCGAGTGCTACGGCACCCGCCTGACGGAGGCGGCGCGGTCGTCGAAGATCCAGAAGGTCAACATCGCCGACGCCTGCGCGATGCAGATCAGCGATCTCGCCGAGTGGGTGAAGGGACTGGACGACGAGTCCGTCGCGCCGCTGCTGACCGCGTTGAATCACACGTTGTACTCGTTCGTAGAGATCGGGCTGGGCTACCTCTCCCTCGACCGGCCCTCAGGCACGCTCTCGGGTGGAGAAGCCCAGCGCGTCAAGATGATTCGCCACCTCGGGTCGTCCCTGACCGATGTCACCTATGTCTTCGACGAGCCGACGATCGGCCTGCACCCGCACGACATCGCGCGGATGAACGACCTGCTCCTGCGGCTCCGCGACAAGGGCAACACGCTGCTCGTCGTGGAGCACAAGCCCGAGACGATCGGGATCGCCGACCACGTCGTCGACCTCGGTCCCGGCGCCGGTACCGCCGGTGGCGAAGTGGTCTTCGAGGGAACGTTCGACGAGCTGCGGGCCAGCGGCACACTCACCGGCCGCCACCTCGACGACCGGATCGCGCTGAAGGATACGGTGCGAACGTCATCGGAGGTGCTGTCGGTGCGCGGAGCCAGCGCTAACAATCTGCAGGACGTCGACGTCGACATTCCCCTCGGCATCCTGGTCGTCCTCACCGGGGTGGCGGGGTCGGGCAAGAGCTCGCTGATCGACGGTTCGGTGGCGGGGCTCGACGGTGTGGTTTCAGTGGACCAGGCCCCGATCCGTGGCTCGCGACGAAGCAATCCGGCGACCTACACCGGCCTGCTCGACCCGATCCGCAAGGCGTTCGCGAAGGCCAACGACGTGAAGCCGGCGTTGTTCAGCTCGAATTCCGAAGGGGCATGCCCCAATTGCAACGGCGCCGGCGTCGTGTACACCGATCTGGCGATGATGGCAGGTGTCGCCACCACCTGCGAGGTGTGCGAGGGCAAGCGGTTCGATGCCTCGGTATTGGAATACGAGTTCGGTGGACGCGACATAAGCGAGGTGCTCGCGATGCCGGTGACCGAGGCGCTGGCGTTCTTCGGTGAGGGAGATGCGAGCACGCCGGCCGCACACCGAATCGTCGACCGGCTCAACGACGTCGGGCTCGGCTATCTGAGCCTGGGCCAGCCGCTCACCACTCTGTCCGGCGGTGAGCGCCAACGGCTGAAGCTCGCCACCCGCCTTGGCGACAAGGGTGCCGACAACGGGCAGGTTCTGGTCCTCGACGAGCCGACCACCGGCCTGCACCTGGCCGACGTCGAGCATCTGCTGGCGCTGCTCGACCGCCTCGTCGACGCAGGCAAGTCGGTCATCGTCGTCGAGCACCACCAGGCCGTCATGGCGCACGCCGACTGGATCATCGATCTGGGTCCTGGCGCCGGCCATGACGGCGGCCGGATCGTCTTCGAGGGCACCCCGGCCGACATCGTCGCCGATCGCTCAACTCTCACCGGCGAGCACCTCGCCGCCTACGTGGAGTAGTACATCGACGCCCCGGGGTCGTAGCGCTGCCGAACGGCGTCGAGCCGCTGCAAATTGTCGCCGAAGAGTGGATCACCGCCATCAGCAAGAACTACCGGCGCAGCGTCAACACCCAGATCATCATCTGCGCCCACGTCCGCCGGGTCGTTGCCGTGGGCCGCTGCTGGCCCGGCAACCGCAACGACGTCGTCGTCGCCCGCGCAACCGTCGCGCACCTTCTCACCTGCCACGGAATCCTCGGCGACGGCGGCTATCTCGGCATCACCACCCCCGACGCGACCACACAGGCCGGATCATCCACGACGAGCACTACCGAACGCACCGTCGGATCAGGGCCCGCGTCGAGCACGTCCTCGCCCGGCTCAAAGACTGGCAAGTCCTCCGACAATGCCGCCGCCGCGGCGAGGCCATCAACCACAACCTCCACATCATCGCCGGACTCTGGAACCTCAAGACCCACAAACCATTACGAGTCAACTCTAGGGCCAGGTGCTTGGGTCGCGTACGGCCGTCACCACCGCAGCGATGGCGTCGATCACCAGATCTGGCTGATCCTGATGGATGTCGTGCCCGCTCTCGGTAGCGACTTGCAGACGGGCGTCGGGAACCAGGCTGGCGATGTCGCGTTGCGAGTCGAGCATGACTCCCTCCATCTCGTCGGTCGGCCAGCCGTCAATAGGCGCATCGAACGGAATGCCGTGGGCCAGAACGACCATCGGCATCGGAGGAAGCGGCGCATCCTTGCGCGCCTGTCGCACCTCGCTGACACTGGCAGTGTCGGCCAGCGGCGCTGTGAACAAGCGCTCGGCCTCCGGATAGGCTGCCAGCAGCTCGCCGTTGTCCACGGTGCCCGCCTCGAACTTCGCATACTGCGCGGGGGTCAACACCTTCTTGAAGTCACGCCAGACGTTCTCGTTGGTCGTGTCGATCAGGACCATTCCCGCCACCTCGGCCGGGTAGGTGCTGGCGTAGAGCCGGGCGACGAGGCCGCCTGCGGAATGCGCCGCCAGGACGTAGGGTCCCGGGATCTCGGCGGCCACCAGGAGCGCGTGCAGATCGGCCGTCAACTCCCGGGTGGTGCGCGGCTGGGGAACGGGATCGCTACGACTCGGATAGAAGTCGGGACCGTCGGGGTCCAGTTCGGGATTGACCACGCCTAGCGTTCCGGGACGGTCGTAGGCACAGACGCGGGTGAAGGAGGCCACCCCCTGCTGGACCATGGTCCGCTCACCGGGTGGGCGCAGAGCGTCGCGGCTCCAGACGTCCCCGCGGCCGTCCAGGCCCGCCTCGAGGATGACCGTGGGACTGCCCTGCCCACGGCAGTCCAGATAGAGCGATCGGCCACCGATGTCCACGAGTCCGGAGAAGTCACCAGACGCTGGGGACGCCGCCGCCTCCGGCGCAGGACCCGCGGCGAGCGTGCCGGTGACGGCGACCAGGGTGGCCCAGGACAGCGCCGAGAGCAGGAGGAGACCTTTCATGCCCATCCTCCCCACCGAGAGAATCGCTCGCTGACATCGGTAGACGTAGAAGCCAGTACTCTACGTCCGTGAATGCGATCGATCCGGAGAAGCTCAGCATGTGCCTACAGGTGCTGTCCGAGATCGAGTCGCTGCCTCCCGAGCACCCCGATGCCGTGGCCGTGCGCCGGGCCACCGCGGGTCTCTGGAAGTCGGTCAAGATGGCGCGCCGCCACGCCAAGCGGGACGCGGTCGCGGCTGCCGACCACGCCGTCACGGCGGCCACCGCGACCGGTGCCCCCGGGCGCATCGACGACGAGACGCAGGGATTGCCGCTGGTTTCCATGGCCGCCGGCGCGATCGCAGGCACTCTGCTCCGCTCGCGGGCCTGCTACATGTGCAAGAACCGGTACACGGTGGTCGACGCGTTCTACCACCAGCTATGTCCCGGGTGCGCGACGTTCAACCAGGTCAAGCGCGATGCGCGCACCGACCTCACCGGCCGCAGCGCCCTTCTGACCGGCGGCCGCGCCAAGATCGGCATGTACATCGCCCTGCGGCTGCTCCGCGACGGCGCGCACACGACCATCACGACCCGTTTTCCGAACGACGCCGTGCGCCGCTTCGCCGCGATGCCCGACAGCGCCGACTGGCTGCACCGACTGCGCGTCGTGGGCATCGATCTCCGCGACCCGGCTCAGGTCGTCGCACTTGCCGACACCATGGCCGAGCAGGGCCCGCTGGACATCCTGATCAACAACGCGGCCCAGACGGTGCGCCGCTCGCCCGGTTCCTATGCGGCGCTCGTCGAGGCGGAGCGAACGCCACCGCCGGAGCTCGTGGACGTGATCACGTTCGACCACGTCAGCGACGCCCACCCGGCCGCGCTCGCCGGGAGCCTGGCCGAGCACCAGACACCGCACGCACCGTCATTTCCCGGGTCGCTTCGCTCTCCCCCGCAAGCGGGGGGACCCCCAGCACCGGTGACCACGCTGGCGCTGGCCGCCCGTAGCGCGTCCCCCGACCGGATCGCCGCAGGTACCGCCATCGACGCGGGTGGTCTGCTGCCCGACACGGCCTCGGTGAACAGCTGGACCCAGCGCGTGCACGAGGTCGATGCGATTGAGCTGCTCGAGGTGCAGCTCTGCAACCAGACGGCGCCGTTCATCCTCGTCAGCCGGTTGCGCCCGGCGATGGCCGCATCGTCGGCACGCCGCAAGTACGTCGTGAACGTCTCCGCCATGGAGGGTCAGTTCAGCCGGGCGTACAAGGGCGCCGGGCATCCGCACACGAACATGGCGAAGGCCGCACTGAACATGCTCACCCGGACCAGCGCGGGCGAGATGCTGGAGCAGGACGGCATCCTCATGACCGCCGTCGACACCGGCTGGATCACCGACGAGCGCCCGCACCCGACCAAGATGCGGCTCGCCGACGAAGGTTTCCACGCCCCGCTCGACCTCGTCGACGGCGCCGCCCGCGTGTATGACCCGATCGTGCGCGGGGAGGCCGGCGTGGACGTGTACGGCTGCTTCTTGAAGGACTACTCGCCGAGCAACTGGTAGTTCCCCGTGACCGAAGGCGACGGCTCGCCCATCCCCACACGTCGGCGCCACGTCGTCCGACTGATCCTTTTCGCGGCGTTCCTGCTCGGGCTGTTCTACCTCGTCGCCGTCATCCGGATCGTCGACGTCGACGACGTCCGACGCGTCGTCGCGGCCACGGGGCCTGCCGCGCCACTGACCTACGTCGTGGTGTCAGCGGCCCTCGGCGCGATCTTCGTGCCGGGCCCGATTTTGGCGGCGGGCAGCGGGGTGCTTTTCGGACCCCTGCTCGGCACCTTCGTCACGCTGGGCTCTGCGGTCGGCACCGCGAGCATCACCAGCCTCATCGGCAGGCGCGCAGGCCGGGACAGCGCGCGGAGCCTGCTCGGAAACGAGCGCGCCGACCGTCTCGACCGCCAGGTTCAGCGGCGTGGGCTGTGGGCAGTCGTCGGCCAGCGGTTCATCCCCGGCGTCTCGGATGCACTCGCGTCCTACGGGTTCGGCGCGTTCGGAGTTCCGTTGTGGCAGATGGCGATCGGAGCGTTCATCGGGTCGGCGCCAAGAGCCTTTGTCTACACCGCGTTGGGCGCGTCGATCGGCGATCTGTCCGCGCCCCTCGCCTATTCTGCGATCGCAGTGTGGTGCGTGACCGCCGTGATCGGGGCCTTCGCCGCGCATCGTGGATACCGGGCGTGGCGTAAACGGCCGGGCGACGCGGAGCGCTGAATCCGGGCAGTTGCGGAATCCGCGGTACGAGCGGCCATGCCTGGTTCAATTGACGAGTCGGACCAGTTCACCGTGCCCAAGACTTTGCTGAACGGGGCCTCGGCAACCGAATCCGTCGCCCCATGCCCGCGCCAAGCAGGAAAAACGCATTTTCGGGCAAGCAAGGAGTCGTAATTGCGCCTCTATAAGAGTTTTTCGAGTGCTGCGATTTCCCGCCTGGATGCGCGGATCACGTTGTACCTTCCCCTTACGTCGAGCTCACGGCGCACCGCTTAGGCGTGCGTGTGGCCTTGGCAGCGGATCAGTTGCGCACTTCGATCCGAGGAGATGACGATGGCGCCAATGGGCACGAGCCGCCGGTACCGTCCAGATCCCGCACGCGTCGGTCTCGACGAACGTTGGGGTCCCGCCACGGCGAGCGCGACGATGACGACGAATCCGGTGGTGGTCTCGGTTCGCGGCGAGATCGACGCGAGCAACGGCGTGGCCCTGGCCGGCTATGTCGAACGACACGCCGGCATCGCCACAACCTTGATCCTCGACCTGAGCGCGCTCGGATTCTTCGGTACCGCGGGCCTCACCGCCCTGCGGCGCATCGACCTGTGCTGCGACCGCATCGGGTGGATGCTCGTTTCCAGCCCCGCGGTACGACGTGCCCTTCGGGCCTGCCACGCAGAAGACCTCCCGCAGGCGGAGAGCGTGGCGGTGGCGCTGCGGGCACTCAGCAGATACCACGTCGTGGCCGGCTCGGCGTTGGGCGACGAGTACGCGCCTGACGTCGTATCTGCGGGACTGTCGTAGCACCTCAACCCCGGACCAACGGATCGGCAAGGTCGACGAGTCCGGCCATTCGATCGGCTACTACCTGTCCGCACGCGACCGTATGATCGCCGCGACTACCAAGGAGGGTCCATGCCGGAATCTGCCGACCTGATCGCCATCGTCCGCACTGGCGAAGGCGCCTCGGCGGTATGGCACGTCGACGTCGCGCCCTCGACTCCCTTGATGCGCCTGTGTGGGGCCTGGGTCACCGACGACGTCGACGTGTTGCGCAACGTAGTCGCCGCCCGGATCGTCTTGCCCTTCGGCGGACATTCGGAGGATGCAGCCACGGACTTCGCGAGCTCCGCGGCCGGAGTCGTCGACCTGAACGTCACGTTGAACCTGATCAGCGAGGTCATCGCGACACTCGACGACAAGCACCGTGCTTCCAAGACCGCCGCCGGTAATGCACGCGCCCCGATCAGATGGCCGGAGTTGCCCGAACCTCTTGACTGGACGGCGTTGCCTGCTGCGCCCCGCGGTGTGAACCTCGAACCGTTCGTGGCCGAGATGATCGCCGTGGCCCGTTGGGTGGCCGACCTGGCGGAAGCGTGGTCGAGCGTCGAGACGGCTCGGACGTCCAGGGAGCACCTCGCCGCCGGCGACGTGACACCTCGACTGCTACCCGTCGCGGTGCCCTCAGCGCGCTAGCCGTACCTGCCTCCCGCCGACCCAGACCAGAAATTCGTCAGCGCAGAAAACGGGTTTTCCGAACTCGTGGGCCTTGCCCGCCTTGCCGGACTGACTGCCGACCTCAGCGGTCACCAGGACGTCGCATCTCGTCCTCGTCACAGACCTGACCGGTGTGAGTCCCGCAGCCGTGGCGATGTCCTCGATCTCGTCTCGCGACAGGACCCGCCCTGCGGCGTTCTTCGCCGTACCGGTGAAGCAGACGCGTGCGCCCGGTACGAGAACCGAGGTGATGTCGGAACCATTGAGCGCCAATTCGATTGATGTGTCCACGATCTCGATGCCCAAAAGCTTCTCGGCTTCTCGGAGACGTGCCATCGACTCTTCGGTCAGTCTGACGCGCGACGCCGCGGTCCGTAACTGTCCAGCCACCGAATGCCGCGCCGCAGCGATCCACGAAGTATCCGTGACCGATTCGCGAGCCAAGACGTCCACTGCGGTGGCCTCTCCGAGCAACACCGGCCCGACGATGCGACTGACCTCGAGCAGAGCGGACAGCGCGGGGAGGTGGACCGATACGGGTGTCGGGATGTCGCGACTGCGACTGACCAGAAGGCCACCCAACGTTTCGGATGGCTCGGGTTCGACGAACGCCGTCGACGCCGGCTCAGCGAAACCCGAACTGGTGATGGCATTCAGGACGGCAAGGGCTCGTCCGTGGGCGGTGCCACCGGACAGCGCGCGCCAGTACTCCGGTTCGAGCGCCGCGAGGGGCATGTCCATCCCCAACGGCATCGGCGTGACCTGACCAAGACGCTTCAGTTCGAAGTCGATGAGGCCCAGCGTCTCGTCGATCCCAACACCAACGGGCGTGCAGCCCGCCAGCATGGGCGCGATGACACCCCACGCTTCGAGGAGTGTCGGAGCCAGGAGGACGTCGCACGCCGTGATGCCATAGGCGTGTCGCGCGTCGGCGAGGTCGCTTTGGGGATTGATGACGGTGCTCACAGCCGTGCCGTCGTCGAATGCGACGGCGAGCTCGACGGGCCTCGGCCGTGACATTCGCCCCTCGTCTCCCACGGTCAAGATGGCGAACGCGCACAGGTGGCGGATCTGTTCCGATGAAACGGACGCGTTCAGGAAACGGGCGATGCGCCGATCCGTCTTGAGGTCCTTGGGCAGGACCGGTCGCGTGAGCACCAGCCCGCTCATCGACGTGCACCGGCTCAGTGCGACGTAGAGCTGGCCGAACGAGAAGGTACCGCCGGTGAGGTCGACGACCAGGCGCTCCAAGGTCTGGCCCTGGCTCTTGTGGATCGTGATCGCCCAGGCCAATTTGAAGGGCAGTTGGGTGAACGAACCGACGACCTCGTGCCGCAACGACCCGCCCTGTATCACCGGCCGCGTCGCCTCCCACGTGTACGGGCTGACCTCTTCGATGTCCCCGTTGGTGAACTCGACCGTGACGATGATCCGGTCGGCGTCGCTGATGCCGGTGATGCGCCCGATCGTGCCGTTGACCCATCGATCGGCTTGATCGTTGTTGAGCATCATGACCTGGGCGCCGACCTTGAAACGCAGTTCCTCGTCGACGGGAGGTTCGAACAACGTGAGGTCACCGGACTGCCGTGCGCGGTATATCATTTCGTCGCCGGGCAGCCGTTCCAGGTGCTGCCGGTTGCGGGCTGACACGATTCTGTTCGTCGGCGCCAGCGTGAGCCAGAATTCGTCTTCGGGCGGTACGAAGTCGGGATCGGTGCGGGCATTGAGCTGGTCGTGTGCATGCCCTACCAACACGCCTTCGCGGACGTCGTTGAGGATCGAGGTCATCCGGTCATCGCCGAGCTGACGGAACACCGTCGTCAATGCGATGGTCGGAAAGTCGTCACGCTGGAAGGTGTCCGCCGAGAAGAAGTACGGGGTCTTGTATCGAGTCGCGAAATAGTTCGCTTCGGCCTCGGTCACCACCGGCGGCAACTGATGGAGATCGCCCACCAACACGATCTGCACACCGCCGAAGGGTTCTCCAGGCTTGGGACCGAACCGTTCGAGCGCTGCGGCGAGCATGTCGAACAGATCGGCTCGGACCATCGATGCTTCGTCGATGATCAGGGTGTCGAGGACGGCGAGTGTCTTCACGAACCGCATGGGGCGGTAGTCACCGGTGCGAACGTCGTCCAGCGTCGTCGTCGCGCGGAAGCTGAACAGGCGGTGGATGGTGTAGCCCTCGACGTTGAGCGCTGCGATCCCGGTCGGTGCGACGACGACGACGTTGCGGTCCGTCGAGGACATGAAAAGGCGGATCAACGTGGACTTGCCAGTGCCCGCCTTGCCCGTCAAGAAGACGTGCCGGCCCCCAGCGAGCAGCGCGAGCGCCTCCGCAAACCCTTCGGTTGGGACCAAGTCACCTTCAAACACGGAAGTACCTGTCTCAGACACTGTTTCGATACTTGGCCTGGTCGCCGAGACGCCGATGACGACGACTCAATTCCCCCCGACCCGAAATCCACATTGGTTCGACCGCAGGCGCTATGGATCCAACGGCGGCGGTGGCAAGGGATCACCCGTGGGAGGCAGGGCATCCGGCGGCGGTGGACCCGCGACGTCGTCGACGGGCACGGGCGACGGCAACACATCGGGTGGCGGCGCGACCTCAGGGCCGGAGCAGGACAGAACGGGTTGTGGCGTCATCGACAGGTAGAACGGATCGCATCCGCTGCCGGAGTCCGCACCCGCCTGGACCGCGAGACCCACCGCGTACCCGCCAACGATGGCGCAGGCGACGGCGATCCTGGCCGCCCTGATCGCCGCGGAAGTCAGGCCCGTGCGCTGCGATTCGGTCATCTCGCAAAGCGTAGTGGGTCGTCTGCGATGACGTTGCGTCGTTGCAGCGCCTACAACGCGCTCAGACGGGCGCATCCGTGGGCTGCGGGGGTGCAGCGGACGTCAGGGCGTTGACGGCGAAGTCGGCGGCCTGGTCGGCCATCCCGTTGTCCGTGTACGAGCTGTGGGCGGCGCGATCCAGGCCCCCGGGGAAGCAGACCGGGTCTCCGGGAGCGCACAACTCGAGGGTTTTCGCCGTGTATGGGTTTCCGATGGTGATCCGTGGTGCGCCGTGGTCGACGAGACCCAGAAACCAGTCGTCCGGTGTTCCGAACAGCACTACGGCTGCGACGTGGTTGGCGATCGCGGGCGGCATCGGCCCGGTGATGCCGTCGGACGCGGTGAATCCGGCGGGGACGGCGTCCAAGGTGGTGTAGCCGGCAACGGCAGCGCCCTGCGAGTAACCACCGAGCACGATCTTGGTGCTCGGGCAGCTCACCGCGATCGCCTCGATCTTGTTGCTGGCGTCGGCGACACCCTCCGCAGCCGCGGCGAAGTCCAACGATGCGGGATAGTTCACCGGGTACACCTCCACGTTCTTGCCCGTCAGTCGCGAGTTGAGCGCATCGACGAACGCCTGCCCGGTTACGCCGACGCCGGGTGCCTCGAACGTTCCGCGTGCGAACACCACCTCGACACCGGGGCAGGCAGGATTCGGGCTCGCCGCCTGCAGACCCGGCGCGGCTGCCGCCAGTCCCGCGGCCTGCGGTCCCATCAACGCCGCGACGGACACGGCGGTGGCGGCGAGCCCGTGAAGCACTCGTGATCGGGACGTGGAGTCGGATCCGGCGATGCTCTTCATAGTCGTTCCTTGTCGTTCCTTCCGGCGAAGCTCTGCTCGGGTGGACCAAGAGTCCCTTGGTTGGCGCCGCCCTACATCGACGCTGGCACCCACCAGTACCGGCGGCGAGCAGGCACGGGCCATACCTGCTAGCCGGAAGAGACGACGAAGCGCGGCTCGGCGAGAGCAGACTCAAACTCAGACCTTCGCGCCGACCGCCAATTGCGAGACGTTCTCACCACCCCGGTGTCACACTCGAATCGACGGGGAGGGCACATCATGAAGTCCAGGGGTACCGCTGTCGTCGACGCCGCGATCGCACCACGGGAGAACGGAGCGCCGCCACCACACGTCGCACTCGAAGACGTCGATCTCGGCAGGCTCGAGTTCTGGGAGCTCGACGACGATCTGCGCGACGGCGCGTTCGCAACGCTGCGCCGAGAGAGTCCACTGTCCTTTCACGACGCCCCCGAATTGGCCGGATTCTCGTCGGGTGCTGGACATTGGGCGCTCACCACGTTCGCGGACGTCCACCACGCCAGCAGGCATCCGGACATCTTCAGTTCGAGCCCGACCAGTACTTCGCTCAACGAGGTCCCACCCGAGATTTCGGAGTTCCTGGGCTCGATGATCACGTTGGACGACCCGCGCCACCTGCGTCTGCGGACCATCGTCAACCGTGCATTCACTCCCAAGGTTCTGGCCCGCATAGAGCAGAGCGTTCGCGACCGGGCTCGACGTCTGGTGGCCGACATGGTGGCCGAGCATCCCGATGGTCGGGCGGACTTCGTGGCCAGTGTCGCGGCGCCGCTGCCGCTGCAGATCATCTGCGACATGATGGGCATCCCAGAATCGGACCACGGCAACGTGTTCCGCTGGACGACTGTGCTCATGGGTGTCGGCGACGACGAGGCATCCGGAGATTTCGACGAATTCGTACACGTCGCAACCGAACTCGCCTCATACGGCATCGAACTGGCCGAAGACCGCAGGGCCCATCCGGGCGACGATCTGACGACCAATCTGGTTACGGCTGAGGTCGATGGAGAGCGCTTGACGTCCAGCGAGATCGCATCGTTCTTCATCCTGCTCACCGCCGCAGGCAATGAGACCACCCGCAACGCCATCAGTCATGGGTTGGTCTCGTTGACCCGCTATCCCGACGAGCGCCGGAAGTGGTGGGCCGACTTCGACGGCGTCGCCACCTCTGCGGTCGAGGAGATCGTGCGGTGGGGATCGCCGATCATCTTCATGCGCCGCACCCTCACTCGAGACATCGAGATGAGGGGAACGCCGATGAAGGCCGGCGACAAGGTGTCGATGTGGTATTGCTCGGCCAATCGCGACGAGGATGTCTTCGCCGACCCGTGGACGTTCGACGTGCTTCGTAACCCCAACCCGCAGATCGGCTTTGGCGCTGGCGGAGCACACTTCTGCCTCGGCGCCAATCTGGCTCGTCGGGAGATCAGGCTGGCCTTCGAAGAACTGCACCGTCATATTCCTGACATAGCGGCCATCGAAGAGCCGGCCATCCTGCGCTCGTCGTTCGTACACGGGATCAAACGTCTGCCGGTGGGCTGGACCCCACCGGGGTTGGGCGGGCGGTAACGCCGGCCCGTAGCCACCCGGGCGCGGCGTTCCTGCGTCACCCGTCGCCGCCGACGGTGGGGAAAGACACACCGGAAGCCGTGACCAATGGGACTCACGCAACCCCTGAGACTCCCGAGACAGCGCCGTCCCGACCCGCCCCAAGCCTGCGCGTCGCGCGATCCACTGTCGCCGCCGTGCCCTATCTTGGACCGTCCGACGTATGACGCAGCCGAGGAGGGAGCCAGGTGGACGACGACGCAGCGATGTCGGCTGCCGACCTGCTCGAGCTCAATCGCGACATCCAGGGCTCACCCGCGATCCGGTTGCTGGCCACGCTCAACATGGGCATGTACGCCACGCTGATGGAACGCCACCTCAGCGGTGGCGTGATCGGAGAAACCGAGCTGGTGGTGCGGCTCGAACGCGACCTCGACGAGCTGGGCCGGCCCGGTGGCGAGCAATCCGGCCTCGCCCTGATCAAGTCGTGGGCCAGCCAGGGCTGGCTGCACCGCGTCGCCGACCAGCGCGCAGGCATCGAACGCAATCTCTGCTACCTGACCCAGGACGCGCGTCGGGCGCTGGACTTCCTGCGCGGCATGCGACGTCAGGACACCATTGCCACCGGCGGCTCCATCAACGGCATCGCCTCGCGCCTGCGGCAGATCGCCCTGCGCGTGGGCAACGACCCCGACCGCATCCGCGCAGGCATCGAGGCCGAGATCGAGGCGCTGCACGCCGAGCTGGACAAACTCGCCACGGGCTTCGAGGACGGCCTCGAGGACTCGTTCGGTATCCAGGCCCAACCCGACGTCGATCTGACCGACACATACGACGAAGCCCGCGCGATCGCCCTGCAGATGGAACGGCTGATCACCGACATCGGCCAGTACGGCACGATGATCGAGCAGGCCACCGCCGCTCTCGACGAACCGATCGACACCAACGTCGAATACCGCGACCGGCAGCGTCAGATGTACGCCGACTATCAGGCCGCCTGGGACTCGGAGGGCCGGGACTCGCATCGCGCCTTCCTGCGCATGATCAACGACCCCGATCAGCGCGCCGAGTTCGAGGCCGACGTCGCCGCGGTCGCCGAGGCGCTGCCCGCACTGGACCCGGCGCTGCGCCGGGTGATGGCCGGGTTCTTCGAACTCGTGGGCCAACAGATCGACGAGGTGGAACGCATCCAGCAGCGGTGCGCGCAGCGGGTCAAGAGATTCACCGCGTTCGGGACGCTGGAACAGAGCCGCGGCGTGGCCCGTCAGCTCAACGAGGCCATCGGCGCCGCCCGCGCCCTGCTGAAGACGTCCCTGACCGACTCACGCCTCGACCTCGAACTCCCCCTCGCGCGACACGCCATCAGCTCGGTCGGCGCCCTGAGCTTCCGGATTGGCGACCTGTCCAACCCGAAGCCCGCCCACATCGCCGACGGCGACGTCGATCTGTCGAGCTTCGCCGCGCTGACGACGCAGGTCGATGCGCCAGCGATGTCCGAGCTGATCAACACGGCAATCGCGGGTGGACCGCTCTCATTGCCAGAGGCAGTGGAGATGCTCTCCACCGATGGACAGGGGGCGTACCTGGGTCACGTCATCGTGCTGTGGTCCTGGGCGCTCAAACAACCTTTCAACGACGACACTGCCGCACAGGGGTACAAGTCGGTCACCGTCCGGTTCCAATCCCTGGACGGACGCGACCGCGAGATGGAGGTCCCGCGCCTGATGTTCACCGAACCGATCTCCAGCCTGCTGGGAGCCGCCTCGTGACGACAGAGCAGTCTGTCGACTACGCAGGATTCTCCGCACTGCCCCAAGTCGATCAAACGGCCCGAAGCCCGCACCAGCGTCGGCCCCGGTTCGACGGCGACGTCAGCGAGCTTCCCGACCGCGCGTGCTGGGCACTGCAGCAGCTGCTGACCCGCCGCTACGTCAGCGCCGAAGCCGACCGCGACCTCTACACCTGGGTGGTGGAGTACCGCGGGCAATTGTCCGTGCGGCTGTCCGAGCTCGATCTGCTGCTGCGCATCGTCGACGGCGCGGAGGTCGCCTTCATAGAGCAGGCCCGCTATGAATCGGCAAGGGGTGCAAAGCTCTTGCGCCGCGAACCGCTCGGCACCTATGACTCGATCCTGGCACTGCACCTGGCCCAGATGATGCGCGCCTCCGGCGACCCGACCGTCCTGATCAACCGCGACGAGGTGCACGGGCTGTTCTCCGGGGTGCTCAACGACGTCGACCGCGACGTCGTCACCTTCACGGCCAGGATCGACGCGGCCATCGCCCGGCTCGTCTCCCTGGAGATCCTGCGCAAGAGTCGCGACGACGAGGACAGCTACACCGTCAGCCCGGTGATCAACGCCGTGATGACGGCTTCGGTGATCACCGAGTTGCAGCAGCAGTTCGAGCTACTGCGGGGCGGTGGCGTCCCACCGGACCAGGACGAACAGGAGGTGGCACTAGATGGCTGAACAATTCCACCTGTCGCGCTTGCAGGTCATCAATTGGGGCGTGTTCGACGGGTATCACACCATCCCGTTCAGTGCGGGCGGAGCACTGATCGCCGGTGCCTCCGGCAGTGGTAAATCCTCACTGCTGGACGCGATTTCGCTCGGGTTCCTGCCGTTCAACCGCCGAAACTTCAACGCCTCCGGTGACAACTCGGCGGCCGGCTCCAGCGCTGGCCGACGTACCGTCGACAAGTACGTGCGCGGCGCCTGGGGTCAATGCAGCGACGCCGGCACCAGCAAGGTCATGTATCTGCGCGGCGACGGCGCCGCGTGGTCAGCGGTGGCCGTCACCTACGCCAGCAACACCGGGCGGACGATCACCGGACTGGTGCTCAAATGGCTCACCGGCGAGTCCCGCTCGGACTCCTCGAGCCGATTCGTCCTCGCCGACGGCGACCGTGACATCGAGGACGTCTGCAATCGGTGGGCATCCGGACGCTTCGACGGCAACGTGTTCAAGAACACCGACTGGCGGTTCTCCACCAAGGTGGAGTCGCAGTACCTCGCCCAGCTGTACGCGAGCATCGGCATCCGCGCCTCCGATGCCGCTCAGCAGCTGCTCGGTAAGGCGAAGTCGCTGAAAAGCGTTGGCGGACTGGAGCAGTTCGTCCGCGAGTTCATGCTCGACGAGCCAAGTAGCCTGACGCGGCTGCCCGACGCACTCAAGCAGATCGACCCGCTGGTCGACGCCCGCGAGCTGCTGGCCGTCGCCCAGCGCAAGCGCAAGATCCTCGGCGACATCGAAGGGATCCAGCAGCGCTACGGTTCCGAGTCATCCGACCTGGGCATCATCGACCTGGTGGATCAGCCGATGGTACGGGCGTACACCGATCACATCCGGCTGTCGCAGTGCCCGACTCAGAT
>NZ_JAVROT010000388.1:0-2727 GCF_032162605.1 Mycobacterium sp.
AGGACGTTTCAATGCGCCAGCCCCTGCCGCCTCGGCCTACAGTCCACGAAACGCGTCTGCGCGTACTGCGCGACGCCCTCGCCGACGGCGAACAAAGCGGTGAATCCACCCCGTTCGACTTCGACGCGTTCGTCGCCTGCAAGCGCACTCAGTACGGCGACACTAACTGAACCATCCCGCGAGAGTGGCTGCAGACCCACCGGCCGCAGCACCCGAACCTGGGGGATTACGTGACTGCTACCCCTGAGAAAAAACGTGTTATCGGTGGTGATGGCACACACGGCCGGGGCGAGGTTTCTAGGCGCCTGTTGTCTGCTGCCAGTCGAGGCGGTCAGCGCAGCCGAGTCGTTTGTGATGACAGCATTCATCGCTCCGATTCTTCTGCGCCACCAGTGATTCCGGCTCAACGGTGTCTACTAGGCAACGATTCCCGGCGTAGGAAGTTATTGGTCGATCTGTCGGCAACGGCAAGATACAAGCGGAGCGTCAGCACCACCTCAGTAGCGATCGAGCTCGATCAACCGCTCGTCGCTGATCCCGAAGTGATGCGCGATCTCGTGGAGCACGACGTGTCTGACCTTGTGGCGTAGACGATCGTCGTCGCGGGCAGCGAGTCGCGTGATCGGCCCGCCGAAGATGCGATCTTGTCGGGAAGCATTCCGCTGTACGTGCTGCTCCTTCGCGGCAGCGGTACGCCGCGGTACAGGCCGAGCAGCGGCTGCCCGTCGGGAGGCTCGTCCTCGACGACGATCTCGACGTTGCTCATCGCCCCGCGGAGCTCCGCCGGCAGGGAGCTCAGCGCGTCGACAATCGCCTCTTCGAACGGATCATTGAGACCCGGCATCGAACGCGCATTCATCTCAGCAATGGTGCCAGAATCGGTGCTGGGATAGAGGTAACGCTAAGAGTCGTTCAAGGCGACTGTCTGTCGAGGTCACGTCGACCTGACGTAGCGTGGGGTTATCGACGCAGCAACTCTGGTCGGCGCACGGACAACCGACGCACCGCCGGATCTGCCGCCGCCGGAGACGCATATCTCATCCGTCTGGGAAGCCAGCCGGTCCGGGTTTCCATAGCTTCTACGGACATGCCCCTCGTATGAACGCAGCTCTGACAGCGGATCTCACCACTGTTGATCTACGGCGCCGGGACCTGCAACGCCTCAACTCAACCGGCTCATATAACAGATCTGTTATACTATTGGCGTGAGTGCTTATGGGGGCGATTTGATCCGAGAGGCGCGACGCCGGGCCGGGCTTACTCAGGCCGAGTTGGCGGCGCGGGCTGGGACGGCGCAGCCGGCGATCACCCGCTGGGAGTCTGGTCGCACCGCGGTCAGCCTTGACGATGTGGCGCGGTTGGTACGGCTGTGCGGCTTGGACCTCGAGTTGGCGGTGGTTCCCCGCGACGTGAGCGACTTGGCTCAAGCCGCCCGCCTGGCCGACCTGACGGGTCAGCAGCGCCTCGACCGCCACGCCCGTCTTCAGCACCAGTTAACGACGCTGCGTGGGGCGTGAGCGATGGACCTCGACCTGGCGCGGCTATTCGAGGTTCTTCACCGCCATCAGGTTGTCTATGTGCTGATCGGTGGCCTGGCGGCGGTGTATCACGGGTCGCCATTTCCCACCGAAGACGCCGACATCACTCCCGAGGCCGACCAACCGAATCTGAGTCGGCTCGCGGCGGCCCTGCGCGAGATCAACGCCAGGGTCCGCACCGAATCCCTGCCGGAGGGGTTGCCGTTCGGGTGTGATGCCGAGGGATTGGCGGCGGCGCGGACTTGGAATCTCACAACCGAGGTCGGCGACCTGGACCTCGCGTTCGAACCTTCAGGCACACAGGGATATGCGGATCTGCGACGAGACGCCACAGCTGTGCAGCTCTACGACGTCACCGTGCATATCGCCTCCCTCGCCGACGTGATCCGGTCGAAGCAGGCCGCGAACCGGCCAAAGGATCAACGGGTGCTGCCGACGTTGCGTGAGCTTTTGGCGACTCGTGATCGGCCGCAGTAAATCCAGGCTTCTCACCGGACGTTGTGGCGTCGATCGATGTGCCTATCCCTGGGTGTGGTCGACGCGGGCTTCTTTACGAGCGGCTGTACGACATTGCCGACGCGCTGGGTCAAGATGGAACCCTCATCCGTGACGATTCGAGACGACAGTCCGATGAAGACCATCGCCGTGGCGCATCGGCTTCACCTGTCGCGGTTCTGTTTCGCGTTATTGGTCATTATCGGTTTGTAGGTTCTCAAAATCCGTGTCACCGTCTCAATTCTGACGTCACCTAGATGTCACCAAGTGGCCGAAGTTCTCAAAGCCGTGTCGTCGCTCACCGGAGTTCATAATGGCGTGTTCCCACTGAATGAGTCCAGCCGGTTTTAGACCGTATGGGGGGCTGGGGCCTCACTCGCACGTGAATGTGGGTTGCCGTCAGGAATTGGGTCCTGGCCGGTAGAGCCACAGATGTGAGGAGGCCCCAGTGTTAGGTCAGCGTACGAGCGTTGGGTTGGATGTGCACGCACGATCGGTCATGGCGTGCGGATTGGACCGGGAAACCGGTGAAGTCGTCGAGCAGCGGTTGTGTCCGGATCACCGCGAGATCCTGGACTGGATCGGCCGGTTGCCAGTGCCAGTGGCGGTGACGTATGAGGCTGGTCCGACGGGGTTCGGGCTGGCCCGGGCGTTTGAGTCGGCGGGAGTCGAGTGTGTGGTGGCTGCGCCGTCG
>NZ_JAVROT010000389.1:0-14023 GCF_032162605.1 Mycobacterium sp.
TACAGCTGCTCGCGAGAGAAAAGTCAGTCGCGGGCGGCGGCGAGCAGGCCGTCGCCCAGCGGGACGAGCACCGGGGTGAGCCGGTCGTCCTCGGCGATCAGCCGCGCCGCCTCGCGCACGGCGCTGACCTCAGCATCGTTGGCGTTCGCATCGCCGGCACGCCCGCCCAGTGCAGCCCGATGCACGATGATCGCGCCACCGGCCCGTAGCAGCCGCACCCCTTCGACGACGTACTGCGGCTGGTCGATCGGATCGCCGTCGATGAACACCAGGTCGTAGGAATCGTCGGCCAGCCGGGTGAGCACTTCCTGCGCGCGCCCGCTGATCAACCGGGTCCGCGACTGCCCCACACCGGCCTCCGTGAACGCCTGCTTGGCCAGGCGCTGATGCTCGGGTTCGACGTCGATCGTGGTGAGCACCCCGTCGTCGCGCATGCCTGAGAGCAACCACAACCCGCTGACACCCGCGCCCGTGCCGACCTCAACGACCGCCTTGGCGCCGGTCAGTTTGGCCAGCACACACAGCAGGGCTCCGACGGCAGGAGTGACCGCCCCCGCGCCGATGTCGACGGCACGCTCACGGGCGCCAGCGACGATCGCGTCTTCGGAGATCGAACCCTCGGCATGCGTGACGATCGACTCGGCGCGGCTCGGCTGCGCACCCGTCGGGTCGCCGGTGCTGGCCATGCCCGCAGCGTAGAGCTAACCGATGTACGCCGCACCGCGACACGCCCGCGCTCGAGCGCCAGAATCACACCTCGAAGAAACCTGTTTTCCCTGGTCGAAAAATGGGTACCGATCATTCTCAGGAAATGTTCAGTTTGCTCATATGCCAACCACACCCGGGTCGGAGACGGTTACTCGCATGGAACACGGCGGACGCTGGCGTTACGGGAATAACCATGTGGACGCGCGTGTTCCCGTCGACATCGAGTCGTCGATGCCGGATGGCGGCTCTGACCAGGAGGATCTGACGACCACAACACAAATCGTTCCCGCCGCTCCGGTGTCCATGGCACACATCGAGCAGTACACCGACGGGGATTGGGTAGAGCCGTCCGACGAATTGAGCGGCACCGCGGTGTTCGATGCCACCGGCGACAAGACCACCATGCCGTCCTGGGACGAGCTGGTCCGGCAGCACGCGGATCGGGTGTACCGCCTCGCCTACCGTCTTTCGGGCAACCAGCACGACGCGGAGGACCTGACGCAGGAGACCTTCATTCGTGTCTTCCGGTCGGTGCAGAACTATCAGCCTGGGACGTTCGAGGGATGGCTGCACCGCATCACGACCAACCTGTTCCTGGACATGGTTCGTCGCCGTAGCCGTATCCGGATGGAGGCGCTACCCGAGGACTACGACAGGGTGCCGGCCGCCGACCCGAACCCCGAGCAGATCTACCACGACTCCCGGCTGGGTCCTGACCTGCAGGCGGCGTTGGACTCTCTACCGCCAGAGTTCCGTGCCGCCGTCGTGCTCTGCGACATCGAAGGTCTGTCCTACGAGGAGATCGGCGCCACCCTCGGGGTCAAGCTCGGCACCGTGCGCAGCCGCATCCACCGCGGTCGGCAGGCGTTGCGCGAGTACCTGGCAAACCATCCCGACGCGTACGCCGAAGGTGCCGCGCGGACTGCGTGACCTCTGATTCAAGGTCCAGTGAGTGTTCGTAGTGGCCAGCCGCGCTACATTCGAAGGTATCGCCATTGTGATGAGCTCGGATGAATGGGTTTGGAGAGGAGCAGGTCGATGGTCGACCCGGGGCACGTGTTCCGCCGTGCATTCTCTTGGCTGCCCTCTCCGTTCGCGTCGCAGAGTGATGCGCCCATCGGTCCGCGCAGGTTCGGCTCGACGGAGCATCTCTCCACCGAGGCCATCGCCGCGTTCGTCGACGGTGAGCTGCGGATGAGTGCGCACCTCCGGGCGGCGCATCATATGTCGCTGTGCACTCAGTGTTCGGCTGAGGTCGACGCCCAGGGGCAAGCTCGCGCAGCGCTGCGGGACTCCTGCCCGATCGTCGTGCCGACTTCATTGCTCGGCGCATTGTCACAGATCCCCCACTGCGCACCGCTGGATCCGCCGGTGGAGGACGTGGCCTCGCAGTTTGCTGCTGACGTGCCGCGTGTCCGCCGCAAGCGCCGGTAGGGTGAATGTCTGGCCAAAGCAATGGCGTGCGTCGCTAGTGGCGCACGCTCCGACGGAGAGTGAACACGGGTGACCAACCAGGACCAGACCGGCGATCGCCCTCGGATGGAGCCGAAGCCGGTCTCGCGCCCGCCAGTCGATGCGGCGCAGGCGCGCGCATTCGGGCGGCCCGATGGCGTGTCCGGCTCGTTCCTCGGTGCGGAGAAGCACCGCGACCAGGGCGACTACACCCCGAGGGACCAGGCGCCCGACGCCGTCCTCGCCGACGCGTTCGGCAGGCCCGACGGGGTCTCCGACACGCTGCAGCGCCATCCCGCTGACGCGGGCGCCCTTCAGGCCGAGCACGACAGGGGTCTTCCCCACGCGCCTGACGATCCGTGGCGGGACCCGAACGCGGCACCCACGCTCGGAACGCCCGCGCAGCCGAGGCCCGCGCCGGTTGCGGCCGAGACGGCGCCGATGGGCAAGCTCGGCGTCCGCGACGTTCTGTTCGGCGGTCGGGTCTCCTACGTGGCGCTGGGCATCCTCGTCATCATCGCCCTCGTGATCGGCGGCATCGGCGCGGTCATCGGCAACAAGACCGCCGAGATCATCCCGGCCTTCACCACCTCCAAGGTCACGCTGCAGACCAACGGCGCCGCCCAGGAACCCACCAGCCGGTTCGCCGACGTCGCTTCTGCCGTTGCGGATTCGGTGGTCACCATCGAGGCGCTGAGCAAGGGCCAGGGGTCGCAGGGATCCGGTGTGGTCGTCGATGGCCGTGGCTACATCGTGACCAACAACCACGTCATCTCCGACGCCGCGAAGAGTCCCGCCGACTTCCAGATTTCGGTCGTGTTCAACGACGGCCACGAAGTTCCCGCCAACCTGGTTGGTCGCGACCCGAAGACCGACATCGCCGTGCTGAAGGTCGACAACGTCGACAACCTGGTCGTCGCCCGTCTCGGTGACTCCGAGAAGCTCCGGGTGGGCGAAGAGGTCATCGCCGCGGGTGCTCCGCTGGGCCTGCGCAGCACCGTCACCCACGGCATCATCAGTGCCCTCCACCGTCCGGTCCCGCTGTCCGGTGACGGATCCGACACCGACACCGTCATCGATGGCGTGCAGACCGACGCGTCGATCAACCACGGCAACTCCGGTGGCCCCCTGATCAACATGAACTCCGAGATCATCGGCATCAACACGGCTGGCAAGTCGTTGTCGGACAGCGCAAGTGGGCTCGGCTTCGCGATCCCGGTCAACGAGGTCAAGGAAGTCATCGAGGGTCTGATCAAGGACGGCAAGATGTCGCATCCGACGCTCGGTCTGAACGCGGTGTCGGTGAGCAACGACGTGGCTTCCGGGGCGTTGATCAAGAACGTCGTCGCGGGTGGCCCGGCGGACAGGGCCGGGATCAAGGAGAACGACGTCGTCGTGAAGGTCGGTGACCGCACGGTGGCCGACGCCGACGAGATGGTCGTCGCGGTGCGTCAGCTGAAGATCGGCCAGGACGCGCCAATCCAGGTGCTCCGCGACGGACGCCCCGTCACCCTGACCGTGGACCCCGGCTCCGACAACCCTGCGGCATAACGATGTTCGCCAACGTCGGCTGGGGTGAGATGCTGGTGCTCGTCGTGGCGGGTCTCGTCATTCTCGGCCCGGAACGGCTACCGGGCGCCATCCGCTGGACGACGACCACCATGCGCCAGGTGCGTGAGTATCTGAGCGGCGCCACCAGCCAGCTCCGTCAGGATCTGGGTCCCGAGTTCGAGGACCTGCGCCAGCCGCTCAGCGAATTGCAGAAGCTACGGGGGATGACGCCCCGCGCCGCCCTGACCAAGCATCTGCTCGACGGCGACGACTCGTTCCTGACCGGAAACTTCGACAAGCCCGTGAAGCCGGTCTCCGACGGGCAACCGCAACCGCATGATCAGCCGCAGCCGCCGCAGACCGAACCGCGCCCGCCCGCGGCGACGCCGTTCGACAGCGACGCGACTTAGCGCCCCACCGGGTTCAGCCCGAGCGACATCCCCGCCAGACTGCGCTTGCGCACCGACAGAGAGTCGGCGATGCCGCGCAGTGCCTTGCCGGCCGCCGAATCCGGTGCGCTGAGGACCAGCGGCACGCCCGAATCGCCCGCCGTCACCAGCGCCTCATCCAGCGGAACCTGGCCGAGCAGCGGCACGTCGGCGCCGACGGACTTGGTGAGGCTTTCGGCGACCCGCTTGCCGCCGCCTTCGCCGAAGATGTTCATGACGGTGCCGTCGGGAAGCGTCAGGCCGGACATGTTCTCCACCACGCCGACAATGCGCTGATGAGTCTGAAGGGCGATGGCACCGGCTCGCTCGGCGACTTCGGCGGCCGCCAGCTGGGGCGTCGTCACGACCAGGATCTCGGCGCCGGGAATCAGCTGCGACACCGAGATCGCGATGTCGCCGGTGCCAGGGGGGAGGTCGAGCAGCAGCACGTCGAGGTCGCCCCAGTACACGTCGGCGAGGAACTGCTGCAATGCCCGGTGCAGCATCGGCCCGCGCCACACCACCGGGGTGTTGCCCTGTGTGAACATCGCGATCGAGATGACCTTCACGTCGTGGGCGATGGGCGGCAGGATCATCGATTCGACCTGGGTGGGCCGGTCGCTGGTGCCCATCATGCGCGGCACCGAATGTCCGTAGATGTCGGCGTCCAGCACACCCACCGACAGGCCACGCGCGGCCAGTGCCGCCGCGAGGTTGACCGTGACGCTCGACTTGCCGACCCCGCCCTTGCCCGACGCGACCGCGTACACACGGGTCAGGGATCCGGGTTGCGCGAAGGGGATCACCGGCTCACGGGAGTCGCCGCGCAACAGCTTGCGCAACTCCGTGCGCTGCTCGTCGCTCATCACGTCGAGCGTGACCTTCACCGCGCCCGTGCCCGGCACGTCGACGACGGCCTGCTTGACGCGATCGGAGATCTCGGTCTTCTTCGGGCAGGCCGACGTGGTCAGGTAGATCTCGACATGAACAGCACCGTCGCCGGGGTCAATCGACACGTCCTTGACCATGCCGACCTCTGTGATCGGCCGCCGGAGCTCAGGGTCTATGACCTTGGACAGCGCCGATCGCACGGAAGATTCCAGGGCCCCAGAATCACTGGGCGTTGACGGAGACATCACCAGCGATTGTAGGCGCAGCCGTCAGTTGACCGGACCGGGCACCGGGCCCGCCGGTGGGGGCGGCGCAGGAGCATCCACCGGCGGAGGACCGAACGCTGGCGGCGGCGGCGGCAGAGGAGGTGGCGGGGGCGGGAACAGCGGGGGTGGGAACTGCGGTGCGGGCGGCGCGTCGGGAAGGGGCGCCGTCGCCGCGGGAGTCAGACAGAAGACCTGGCAGTTCTGCTGTGGAGCCGGCGCCTGCGGTGTCAGGCAGAAGACCTGGCAGTTCTGGACCGGAGCCGGGGGGACACCGGCGCCCGGGCCCGGCGGAATCCCCAGTTGATTCGCCCCGGTCGCGACCATCACCTGCAGCGAGGCCAGGGGATCGTTGGCAGGCAATCCGATCCCCGGTCCCAGGCCCTCCGGGTTGGCGTCGAGGTGCGCGTCGCCGATCGGAGGAGCAGTTCCGATCGGCGGCAGGTCGACGGGCGCCACGCCGGTCGCGTAGGCGGCGGCCCAGCCCAAGACGTTCTGGGCGTACGCCATCGAGTTGTTGTAGCGCAGGATCGCCGCCAGCACCTGAGACCGGTCGCGCAGGTTCAAGTTGCCGCTGCAGAGGTACCTCGCGGCCCCGAGCGACGCGTCGTAGACGTTCTGGATGTCGGCCTTGCCGTCGCCGTTGCCGTCGGAGGCGTAGCGCGCCCAGGTGCCGGGTAGGAACTGCATGGGACCCATGGCCTGGGCGTAGGTGACGCGGCCGGCCTGGACGCTGTGCACGATGACCTCGTTGCCCGGAAGGGTGCCGTCGAGGGCGGGGCCGAGGATCGGCTGCACTGCGGTGCCACGGACATCGGTAGCGCCGCCATAGGCGTGCAGTGACTCGATGCGGCCGATGCCCGCCAACAGGTTCCAGCTCACCCCGCATCCCGGATAAGCGCCGGCCATCATGCGTTCGGCGTTGCGGTAGGCGCTCAGCGCGACCGCCGGAATCTTCAGCGTGCCTGGCGAACTCACGACGATCGGCGGCGGCGGAGCGAACAGCGTGGCAGCGGCGAAGCGGAACGCGGTCGGGGCCCGCGGGGCGGCGACGACGACGACACCGGAGTCGTCGCCAGTGCGTGCCACCGCCGCCAGTGGCGTGATCCCGTCGTCGGCGACGGCGTGCTTCGGTGTGGGAGCCGACGCGCCGACGGCCAGAACCAGGACGAGCGGGACGATCACCGCGACGCCGAACGCGGGCGTGCGGACGATGCGGCCTGCGCGGCGGCGCACGGCCGCGTAAGCGGTGCCAGCCCCTATGTGCACTCAACCGTCCTAGATCCGCGGTCGCCGAACGAGGTGCCGGCAAACGTCATGAACCAAGTCACCATACCGACTAGTGGTGCGCGTGTTGCAGCAATGCACTAGTCGGACTCATCCCAGTTGCTCGCGGCCGTCGAGGCCGAGTTCTTCTTGGGTTTCTTGGGCCGCAGTTCATCGAGGAGATCGCGCACCTCCTCGAGCTCGCGCCGGAGATAGTCGCGGGTGACCACCTCACCGACCGCGATGCGCAGCGCCGCGAGTTCGCGGGCCAGGTACTCGGTGTCCGCCTTGGTCTGCTGGGCGCGCCTGCGGTCTTCCTCCAGCGACACCCGGTCGCGGTTCTCCTGACGGTTCTGCGCCAGCAGGATCAGCGGCGCCGCGTACGCCGCCTGCGTGGAGAACGCGAGGTTCAGCAGGATGAAGGGGTACGGATCCCATCGCAGACTGACGGCGGACAGGTTCAGCGCGATCCACACGATCACCAGGATCGTCTGCATGGCCAGGTACCTGCCGGTGCCGAGGAAGCGCGCGATCGACTCGCTGAATTGGCCGACGGCCTCGATGTCGACCCGCGGCCGGAATCGTCGCCTCGACTTCCGCGGGGTGTCGAGGCGTTGCCGGGCGGATAGATCGCTCACGGTCGACTTCCCGGCGTCCCGGCGGCGTCGGTGAAGTCACCGGTGTCGGGCAACTCGGGGTCCTCGGGTCGCACCCGCCAGTCGTGGGGCAGCAGATGGTCGAGGACGTCGTCGACGGTGACCGCGCCGAGCAGGTGCTTCTCTTCGTCGACCACGGGACCGCAGACCAGGTTGTAGGCGGCGAAATAGCGCGTCAGCGCGGCCAGGGACGTCTCGGGGGTCAGGGTCGGCAGATCCGAGTCGACGATGCCGCTGACCAGTGCAGCGGGCGGCTCGCGCAGCAGGCGTTGCAGGTGCACGCAACCGAGGTAGCGGCCGGTCGGAGTGGCCGTCGGCGGACGAACGACGAAGACCAGCGAAGCCAGTGCCGGCGTCAGGTCGGGATCGCGTACCCGGGCCAGCGCCTCGGCCACGGTCGTGCCGGGTCCGACGACGACCGGCTCGGGCGTCATCAGACCGCCCGCGGTGTCGGGCGAGTGCTTGAGCAGCCGTCGCACCGGTTCCGAGTCCTCCGGATCCATGCGGGCCAGCAGGGCTTCTGCCCGTGAGGCGCCGAGCTCGCCGAGCAGGTCGGCGGCGTCGTCGGGGTCCATGGCCTCGAGCACGTCGGCCGCCCGTTCGGCGTCCAACCTCTCCAGGAGGTCCGCCTGCTCGCTCTCCGGCAGCTCCTGCAGGATATCGGCCAGGCGTTCGTCGTCGAGGGCGTTGACGACTTCGTAGCGGCGCTTGGCGGGCAGCTCGCGGATGGCGTCGGCGACCATGATCGGCCGCTGTCCCTCGAACTGGGCCAGCAGCTGGGCGACGCCCTGACCGGGCAACGACATGGCCGACTGGGTCAGGCCCGTCACGTTCTGCCAGTCGACGATGTGCATCGAGGTGCGACGGCCCAGCCTGCGATGGCTGCGCACCGCGACGCGGGTGACCACCCAGTCGCGGGTGCGGATCTGTTCCAGGGCGAGGTCGACGACGACCAGGTCGACGCCAGCCAGGTCCGCCAGCTCGGGATCCTGCACGCGCACGCGCGTGTCGAGGACCTGGCCGAACACCAGAACCTCACCCGGCCGCTGGGCGAAACGGCGCAGCGACACGTTGGCCGTGGTCAGTGTCACGGCAGCTGGTTCGATCGCAGTAACGCGCAGGAGGCCGACGAAAATTCTTCTGCGGGTGAGCAATTCGACAACGAGACCGAGCACTCGGGGTTGCTGACGACCGATGCCGATGCTGATCACCACGTCGCGGACGCGGCCGATCGATTCACCGTCGGGGCCGAGCACCAACATCCCCGATAGTCGGGCCGCATAGACCCTGTTCACCGCCACCATGACTCAAAGAGTAGAGAGTGTTGGCGTGGAGAATCGATATCGCCCCCGTAGAACGTGTCTTTCGGTTCCGGGCAGCAGCGCCAAGATGATTGAGAAGGCGAAGGGACTGCCCGCCGATCAGGTGTTCCTGGATCTCGAGGATTCGGTCGCACCAGATGCCAAGGCGCAAGCGCGTACTCAGGTGGCCGAGAGCCTCGCGGCAGACGGCTGGGCGGGCCAGCTGCGCGGGGTGCGCGTCAACGACTGGACGACGCCGTGGACGCATGCCGACGTCATCGAGGTGGTGGCCGCGGCGGGCGCGCATCTGGACGTCGTGGTGCTGCCGAAGGTGACCGAAGTCGCACACGTGCAGGCCCTCGACCTTCTGCTGACCCAATTGGAGGTCACCCACGGGCTGCCGGTGGGACGCATCGGCATCGAGGCGCAGATCGAGAACGCCCGGGGTCTGACCAACGTCGACGCGATCGCTGCGGGGCCGCGGATGCAGGCGCTGGTTCTCGGCCCCGCCGACATGATGGCGAGTCTGAACATGCGCACGCTGGTGGTGGGTGAGCAACCCGAGGGATACGACGTCGGCGACGCCCACCACCACGTGCTGATGCGGATCCTCGTCGCCGCGCGCACGTGGGGCATCAACGCGATCGACGGCCCGTTCCTAAAGGTGCGCGACGTCGAGGCATTCCGGCGGATCGCGGGTCGCGCGGCGGCACTGGGATACGACGGCAAGTGGGTGTTGCATCCGGGCCAGGTCGAGGCGGGCAATGAGATCTTCAGCCCGCGCCAGGCCGATTACGACCATGCCGAGCTGATTCTCGAGGCGTACGAGTGGCACACGTCGCGAGATGGCGGAGCACGCGGCGCTGTGATGCTCGGCGACGAGATGATCGACGAGGCGAGCCGCAAGATGGCGCTGGTGATCGCCGGAAAGGGGCGGGCCGCCGGAATGACCCGTGCGGCGGATCGGTTCGAGCCGCCGAGCTAGTAGTAGGACGGCGAGGAGACGGCGAGCGCGATGATGATGACGACGACGTACAGCAGCCAGCCCACAACGGCGAGCGCACCGACGATGACCCCCGCCAGGGCCAGGCCGTATCCCTCCTGCCCGGTCCGCTTCGTCTCGCGCATCGCGATGACACCGAGGATCACGCCGACGATCGAGGGCACACCGCACAACATAAGGCCGGCCAGAGACGTGACGAGCGCACCGATCGCCTTGCCGTTGGTGCCGGTCGGCCGCACCGGGGCGTAGGGGTCGTAACCGTACGGGTATCCGCTCGGGTACTGCGGCGGGTAACCCGCGGGGGGCGGCGGGTATCCCACTTGCGGATAGCCGGGCTGCGGATAGTCGGGTGGGGGATAGCCGGGCTCCGGATAGCCGGGCTGCTGGTAGCCGGGTGTTGGATAGCCGGGCTGCTGGTAGCCGGGCGGCGCGGGGTACTGCGGCGTCGTCCCGGTGTCCGACGGATAGTCCACGGGCGCATAGGGGTCGGCGTGCGCCGGGGATTCCTCCAGCGGCGGGTACTCACTGCCGCGCGGCGGCTCGTCGGGTCCGGGGTTCACCATTCGCCGAGTCCGTCGGGCGGTGTCATGGTCTCCAACCTACCGTTCGGGGGATCCGGGGAGCCCCGTCAGTACAAGAACAACTTCGAGGAGTAGACCATCACCAGGAGCAGCGAGCCGAGCAGGGTGACGCCCCCGATCGCGATTCCGGCGATGGCCATCTCCTTGCCGTTCTGATGGCGCTTGCCGATCTGGTTCAGCGCGATGATCCCGAGGACGACGCCGATGATCGAGCCGACGAACGGCAGGCAGAGGAAGTAGGCCGGAATGCCGACCAGCGAACTCACCAGCGAACCGATCGCCATGCCGTTGGTGGCGGGCTGGTTGCCGTACGCGGGCGGGTACGGGTTGCCGGACGGATGGGGGTAGGCGGTGTTGTACGCCTGGTACGGCGGCGGAGGCGGGAAGGCCCCGGGCGGCATCTGCGGTGGCGATGAATACCCAGGTGGCGGTCCTGAAAACGGGGGCGGTGGTGGGACGCCGTAGCCAGCGGGTGGGTACTCGAACGCGCCAGCTGCCGGGTGCTGCTGCCCACCCGGCCGCCGACCTCCCGGATCACCTGGGAAGCTTCCCGGATAACTCATTGGGTCAACGTACCGGAGCCAAGGGCAACCAGTACTTCTCCGGCGGACGGCACCAAATGGGCAACGTCGAACGTTGGACACGTCGACAGGGGCCGAACGATGGAGAATGAAGACGCTCCACCGCACACGAGACGAACGGGGACACGAAGATGACGAACCCACTTCAGAATCAAGGGCGGGCGGGCCAGAATCCGGGACGCGGTGGATTCGCCGGCTTGCCGACCCCGCCGAAGGGATGGCCCATCGGCTCCTACCCCACCTACGCCGGGGCGCAGCGTGCGGTCGACTTTCTGTCGGATCAAGAGTTTCCCGTGCAGCAGGTGACCATCGTCGGCGTCGACCTGATGCAGGTGGAGCGGGTCACGGGCCGGCTCACGTGGCCGCGGGTGCTGGGCGGGGGAGCGCTGACGGGCGCGTGGCTCGGCCTCTTCATCGGCCTGGTGCTCGGCTTCTTCGGGCCGAGTCCGTGGAGCGCGCTGATCGCCGGCCTGGTGGCCGGCATCTTCTTCGGTCTGATCACCTCCGGGCTTCAGTACGCGATGGCGCGGGGCACAAGAGATTTCAGCTCGACGATGCAATTGGTTGCCGGCCGGTATGACGTGCTGTGCGATCCGCAAGGCGCCGAGAAGGGCCGGGACCTATTGGCGCGCTTGACGATCTGACTCCAGGCCACCGGTGGCGGTCGGCCCGCGGCCGACACGCCGGGGCGTGGCAGGTGTTTGCGCATTTGTGGCCCGCGCACCGCGCGAAGGTTGCTGCCGCGTCACGATTCCGACGCGCGGGTTCGATAGTGTTGCACATCACGCGTAACTCGCTCTACGGTTTGCGCGCGGGGACGTCCTCGCCCGGAGCCGCCCCGGCGGCGACATCGAACCCGGACAGGAGACGGTGGTGCGCGTTAGACGGCTGTGCGCTGCAGCGTTGGCTGGGTTGACGACGGCGTCGATGATGTCGGCGTGCAGCGCCCAGGGTGGCGGCACCGTCATCAACTACTACACACCCGCCAATGAGATGGCCACCTTCACCGCGGTGGCCAAGCGGTGCAACGAAGAGCTCGGTGGACGCTTCACCATCAAGCAGATCAGCTTGCCCAAGGGCGCTGACGATCAGCGACTGCAGCTGGCGCGCCGACTCACCGGCAACGACAAGACCCTCGACCTGATGGCGCTCGACGTGGTGTGGACCGCCGAGTTCGCCGAAGCCGGCTGGGCGTTGCCGCTGTCCGACGATCCGGCGGGCGAAGCCGAGGCCGACGCGAGGGAGAACACTCTTCCCGGTCCGTTGAAGACAGCCGAGTGGCAGGACGTGCTGTACGCCGCGCCCATCACTACCAACACCCAATTGCTTTGGTACCGAGCGGATCTGATGCAGGAGCCGCCCGCGACGTGGGACGCCATGGTCGCCGAGGCCACCCGCCTGCACGCCGCGGGGAAGCCGAGTTGGATCGCCCTGCAGGCCAAACAGTACGAGGGTCTGGTGGTGTGGTTCAACACATTGCTGGAAAGCGCAGGGGGGCAGGTGCTCTCCGACGACGGCAAGACGGTCACGCTGACCGACACCCCCGAACATCGCGCGGCGACGGTGAAGGCGTTGGAGATCATCAAGGCGGTTGCCACCGCGCCGGGTGCCGATCCGTCCATCACCCAGACCGACGAGGCGACGGCGCGGCTGGCGCTCGAACAGGGCAACGCAGCCCTCGAGGTGAACTGGCCGTTCGTCCTGCCCTCCTTGCTCGAGAACGCGGTCAAGGGCGGCGTCGGGTTCCTGCCGCTCAACGAACGTCCCGAACTCGAGGGCTCGATCAACGACGCAGGCACCTTCTCGCCAACCGACGAGCAGTTCACGACGGCATACGAGGCGAGTCAGAAGGTGTTCGGCTTCGCCAATTACCCCGGCGTGCTGCCCGGCGAGCCAGCGAAGGTGACGCTCGGCGGGCTGAACCTCGCGGTCGGCAAGAACACCCAGCACAAGGCCGAGGCGTTCGAGGCCATCCGGTGCCTGCGCAACGTCGAGAACCAGCGATACACCTCCGTCGAGGGTGGCCTGCCCGCCGTCCGCACGTCCCTGTACGACGATTCGGCGTTCCAGAAGAAGTACCCCCAGTACGCCATCATCCGCGAACAGCTCACCAACGCCGCGGTACGTCCGGCGACCCCGGTCTACCAGGCTGTTTCCACGCGCATCTCCGCGGCGCTGGCCCCCATCAACGCGATCGATCCGGAGCGCACCGCCGACGTCCTGGCCGACCAGGTGCAGAAGGCCATCGACGGCAAGGGGCTGATCCCGTGACCGCACCCACCGGGGAGGTTGATTCTTCGCACGAGCGCTCATCAGCCCCGTCGACCACCCCGGCCGCCGGCGCCACCGAAAACGACAAGTCCGATCGACGCCTCGCGTTTTGGCTCATCAGCCCGGCCGTCATCCTGATGCTCGCCGTGACGGCCTATCCCATCGCCTACGCGGTGTGGCTCAGCCTGCAGCGCTACAACCTGGCGGCGCCGGATGACACCAAGTTCGTCTGGTTCGACAACTACGTCACCATCCTCAGCGACAGGTACTGGTGGACGGCGTTCGTCGTCACGCTCGCCATCACAGTCGTGTCGGTCGCCATCGAGTTCGTCCTCGGCATGGCACTGGCACTCGTCATGCACCGCACCATCTTCGGCAAGGGCGTCGTCCGCACTGCCATCCTGATCCCGTACGGGATCGTCACCGTCGCGGCCTCCTACAGTTGGTACTACGCGTGGACGCCGGGCACCGGCTATCTGGCGAACCTGCTCCCCGCCGGGACGGCCCCCCTCACCGAGCAGCTCCCGTCGTTGGCCATCGTCGTGCTCGCCGAGGTCTGGAAGACGACGCCGTTCATGGCGCTGCTGTTGCTCGCTGGCCTCGCGTTGGTGCCGCAGGATCTGCTCAACGCCGCGCAGATCGACGGCGCAGGCGCATGGAGGCGTCTGACGAAGGTGATCCTGCCGCTGATCAAGCCGGCGATCCTGGTGGCGCTGTTGTTCCGCACCCTCGACGCCTTCCGCATCTTCGACAACATCTACGTGCTGACGGGTGGTGCCAACGACACCGGCTCCGTATCGATCCTGGGCTACGACAATCTGTTCAAAGCCTTCAATCTGGGCTTGGGTTCGGCGATCAGCGTGCTGATCTTCCTGACCGTGGCCGTGATCGCGTTCATCTACATCAAGCTCTTCGGCGCGTCGGCACCTGGCGCGGACGAGGAAGGTCGCTAGATGAGCGAGCGGGTGAGTCCTGGCCGCGCCACGGGCTGGACCGTCGTCAACGTGCTGGTGGTGCTCTACGCACTGTTCCCCGTGCTGTGGATTCTTTCGCTGTCACTGAAGCCGACCT
>NZ_JAVROT010000390.1:0-13685 GCF_032162605.1 Mycobacterium sp.
CGGCTGGGACGCTGACATTCCGCACTGGGAACCGGGCGACAAGGCGCTGGCGACCCGCGCCGCGTCCGGCAAGGTGCTGAACGCGGTTGGCCCGCACCTGCCTGAGTTGTGGGGCGGCTCGGCCGATCTGGCGGGCAGCAACAACACCACCATCGAAGGCGTGAAGTCCTTCGGCCCGCCGTCCATCTCGACCAAGGACTACACCGCGGATCCGTACGGCCGCGTATTGCACTTCGGCATCCGCGAGCACGCCATGGGTTCGATCCTGTCCGGCATCGTGCTGCACGGGCCGACCCGCGCGTTCGGCGGCACGTTCCTGCAGTTCTCCGACTACATGCGCGGCGCAGTGCGGTTGGCGTCGCTGATGGACATCGACACCATCTACATCTGGACGCACGACTCCATCGGGCTGGGCGAAGACGGGCCGACCCACCAGCCGATCGAGCACCTCGCCGCGTTGCGGGCGATCCCCAACCTCTCGGTGGTTCGGCCCGGCGATGCGAACGAGACCGCCTACGCGTGGCGCAGCATCCTGGCGCGGGGCAACGGCAGCGGGCCGGTCGGTTTCATTCTCACACGCCAGGGCATCCCAGTCCTGGAGGGCACCGACGCCGAGGGCGTGGCCAAGGGCGGCTATGTGTTGGGCGGCGGAACCCCCGCCGACGATGCCGACGTGATCATCATCGGTACCGGTTCGGAATTGCAGTTGGCGGTGGAGGCCAAGAAGCTGTTGGCGGAGAAGGACATCACCGCGTACGTCGTGTCCATGCCGTGCGTGGAGTGGTTCGAGTCCCAGCCGAAGGAGTACCGCGACAGCGTGCTACCCCCCGAGGTCTCGGCCCGCGTCGCGGTCGAAGCGGCCGTCGCGCAGAGTTGGCACAAGCTGGTCGGTGACACCGGCGAGATCGTCTCGATCGAGCACTACGGCGAATCGGCCGACGACAAGACCCTGTTCCGCGAGTTCGGCTTTACCGCGGAGGCAGTGGCGGCCGCCGCGGAACGATCACTCGAAAACTGAATGTCGAAGACAACTTAGAAGACAACTTAGGAGCATTGATGACTCAGAATCCGAACCTCGCGGCGCTGAGCGCCGAGGGTGTGTCCGTGTGGCTCGACGACCTGTCCCGCGAGCGGCTGCAGACGGGCAACCTGCAGAACCTCATCGACACGCGCAGCGTCGTGGGTGTCACGACCAACCCGTCGATCTTCCAGGCCGCGCTGTCCAAGGGCAGTGCCTATGACGACCAGGTCAAGGAACTCGCCGAGCGGGGTGCCGACGTCGACGCCACCATTCGGACGGTGACCACCGACGACGTCCGCAATGCGTGCGACGTGCTGGCCAAGACCTACCAGGCCTCCGGCGGCGCCGACGGCCGGGTGTCCATCGAGGTCGACCCGCGACTGGCCCACGACACCGACAAGACGATCCTGCAGGCCGTCGAGCTCTGGAAGATCGTCGACCGGCCGAACGTGCTGATCAAGATCCCGGCGACCAAGGCGGGTTTGCCCGCGATCACCGCGGTCATCGCCGAGGGCGTCTCGGTGAACGTCACGCTCATCTTCTCCGTCGAGCGCCACCGAGAGGTGATGGATGCCTACCTCGCGGGTCTGGAGAAGGCCAAGGAAGCCGGACACGATCTGTCGAAGATCCAGTCGGTCGCTTCGTTCTTCGTCTCCCGTGTCGATACCGAGATCGACAAGCGACTGGATGACATCGGGACCGACGAGGCACGGGCGCTGCGCGGTCAAGCAGGCGTGGCCAACGCGCGTCTCGCCTACGCCGCCTACCAGCAGGTGTTCGTGGGTGGCGATCGGTTCGGCGTGCTCTATGCCGACGGAGCTCGAGCGCAGAGGCCACTGTGGGCGTCGACCGGCGTCAAGAACCCGGACTACTCCGACACGCTCTACGTCACCGAGCTGGTCGCCAAGAACACGGTGAACACCATGCCGGAGAAGACCATGGATGCGGTGGCTGACCACGGCGAGGTCAAGGGCGACACGATCAGCGGTACCTCGGGCGCCGCGCAGATCGTGTTCGACAAGCTTTCTGCGATCGGCATCGACCTCACCGACGTGTTCCTGGTTCTGGAGAACGAGGGCGTCGACAAGTTCGAGAAGTCGTGGGGTGAATTGCTCGAGGCGACCCAGGGTCAGTTGGACGCCGCCACCAAATGAGCAACACGCCTGCCGCCGAGTGGCAGAACCCGCTGCGGGACAAGTTGGACAAGCGGTTGCCGCGCATCGCAGGACCGTGCGCGGTCATCATCTTCGGCGTGACCGGCGATCTGGCCACCAAGAAGCTGATGCCGGCGATCTACGACCTGGCCAACCGCGGCCTGCTGCCGCCGACGTTCTCGTTGCTCGGGTTCGCCCGACGGGACTGGACCGACGAGGACTTCGGCAACGTCGTGCTCAAGGCCGTGCAGGCCCACGCCCGCACGCCCTTCCGTCAGGAGGTCTGGGACCGGGTGAAGGAGGGCATCCGCTTCGTTCAGGGCACCTTCGACGACGACGCCAGTTTCGTGCGACTGTCAGAGACGCTGGCCAAGCTCGATGCCGAGCGTGGGACAGGCGGCAATCACGCCTTCTACCTGTCGATTCCGCCGAAGGCGTTTCCGACGGTGTGCGAGCAGCTCTCGAAGTCGGGGCTGGCCCGGCCCGACGGTGACCGGTGGAGCCGTGTGGTCATCGAGAAGCCGTTCGGCCACGACCTCGACAGCGCGAAGTCGCTCAACCATGTCGTCAACAGCGTCTTTCCCGAGTCGTCGGTGTTCCGCATCGACCACTACCTCGGCAAGGAGACGGTGCAGAACATCCTGGCGTTGCGCTTCGCGAATCAGCTGTTCGACCCGATCTGGAATGCCCACTACGTCGACCACGTCCAGATCACCATGGCTGAGGACATCGGCCTCGGCGGGCGCGGTGGCTATTACGACGGTGTCGGCGCGGCCCGCGACGTCATCCAGAACCACCTGACGCAGCTGCTCGCGTTGACGGCGATGGAAGAGCCGGTCAGCTTCAGTCCCGCCGAACTGCAGGCCGAGAAGATCAAGGTGCTTTCGGCGACCCGGCTGGCGGAACCGTTGGACGAGAACACCTCTCGCGGTCAGTACACCGAGGGCTGGCAGGGCGGCGAGAAGGTGGTCGGGCTGCTCGAGGAGGAGGGCTTCTCCACGACGTCCACCACTGAGACGTTCGCCGCCATCACCCTCGAGGTCGACACCAGGCGCTGGGCCGGTGTGCCGTTCTACCTCCGCACCGGAAAGCGCCTCGGCCGCAGAGTCACCGAGATCGCACTGGTCTTCAAGCGGGCTCCGCACCTTCCCTTCGACGCGACCATGACCGACGAGCTCGGCAAGAACGCCCTCGTGATCCGGGTGCAGCCGGACGAAGGAATCACGCTGAGATTCGGATCCAAGGTGCCGGGCCACGCCATGGAGGTCCGCGACGTCAACATGGACTTCTCCTACGGGTCCGCGTTCGCCGAGGACTCCCCCGAGGCCTATGAGCGCCTCATCCTCGACGTCCTGCTCGGTGAGCCGTCGTTGTTCCCGGTGAACCAGGAGGTCGAATTGTCCTGGGAGATCCTTGATCCCGCCCTCGAGTACTGGGCATCACTTGGCAAACCTGATCCGTACGAGGCTGGCGGCTGGGGCCCCGATTCGGCATTCGAGATGCTGCAGCGGACCGACCGGGAATGGCGGAGGCCGTGATGAGCGCTTGCGCGAAGAACCATCCGGCGCTGATGAGCGCTTGCGCGAAGAACCGAGGTACAGATGATCGTCGACCTTGAGAACACCACGACCAACGTGGTCAACAAGAAGCTGGACGGGCTGCGCGAAGAAGGTGGCGCGTTCACGATGGCCAGAGTGCTGACCCTGGTCATCGCACCCGACAGCGAGACCGTGCTCGAGGAGTCCATCGAGGCAGCGAACGCCGCCAGCCGCGAGCATCCCTGCCGCGTCATCGTCGTCCTTCCCGTCGATCGCGACGCCATCGATCCCAAACTGGACGCCCAGATCCGGGTCGGCCACGACGCAGGCGCAGGTGAGGTGGTGGTGCTCAAGCTCACCGGCCCACTGGCCGCACAGGCCAGCAGCGTCGTGACGCCTTTCCTGCTGCCGGACACCCCAGTCGTCGCGTGGTGGCCGGACGTCGCCCCCCGCGTGCCTGCTCATGACCCCTTGGGACAGTTGGCGATCCGTCGGATCACCGATGCCACCTACGGAACCGATCCCTTGGCCTGCATCAAGAGCAGGTTGGAGGGGTACACCCCCGGCGACACCGATCTGGCATGGAGCCGGGTTACCTACTGGCGGGCGATGCTGACCTCGGCGCTGGATCAGGGACCGCACGAGCCGATTCAGTCGGCCCTGGTGTCCGGCCGCAAGGAGGAGCCGGCGCTCGACATTCTCGCGGGCTGGCTGGCGAGTCGGATCGACGGTCCGGTGCAAAGGGCCGTCGGCGCACTGAAGGTCGAGTTGGTGCGTGCGAGCGAGACGATCAGGCTCAGCCGACCACAGGACGGCATCACCGCCAGCCTGACCCGGACCGCCCAACCGGACGCCAAGCTTCTGTTGGCGCGCAGGGAGACTCGGGAGTGTCTGGCCGAGGACCTGCGCAGGCTCGACGCCGACGAGATCTACCTCGAGGCGCTGAAGGGCATCGACAAGGTGAAGTACCTGTGACCACGGTGATCGCGAAGTACGCCGACGCCGACGCATTGGTCGCCGCGGCAGGTGAGCGACTGGTGGGCGCCATCACCGGGGCCATCGAAGCGCGCGGCGTCGCCTTTGTCGTGCTCACCGGCGGGGGCACCGGAGTGAAGCTGCTGAAACACCTCGGCGATCACGGCGAGGCCATCGACTGGTCGAAGGTCCACCTGTTCTGGGGCGACGAGCGTTACGTGCCTGCCGATGACGACGACCGAAACGACAAGCAGGCCCGCGAGGCGCTGCTCGACGGCATCGACATCCCGGCCGCCAACGTGCACGCAATGCCGTCCAGCGACGGCGAGTTCGGCGACGACATCGACGCCGCAGCGCTGGCCTACGAGCAGGTGCTCGCGGCGAACGCCGACGAGGGCGCGCCCGCGCCGGACTTCGACGTGCACCTGCTCGGCATGGGCGGTGAAGGGCACGTCAACTCGCTGTTCCCACACACTGCCGCCACCAGTGAGAGCGAACGGCTCGTCGTCGGCGTCACCGATTCGCCAAAGCCGCCGCCCCGGCGCATCACGTTGACCCTCCCCGCGGTGAACCGGTCGCGCGAGGTGTGGCTGGTGGTCGCTGGCGCGGAGAAGGCCGAGGCAGTGGCGGCGGCGGTGGGTGGCGCGGCAGCGCAGGACGTACCCGCTGCGGGGGCGGTCGGCAAGGACAAGACCGTGTGGCTCCTCGACGAAGCGGCCGCGACAGAACTGTAACGGTCGCATACTGATCGCCATGGCAGACAAAGGGGTTGGCCACACTGCCGGAGGCAGTAGTGGACGCAGCCGTACGAGCACCGGGCGCCAGCGCATCAAGACACTGACGCAGGCCGCGCTCAACGCCGACGTCACCGTTGCGCAGGTCGACACGCTACTCATCGAGCTCAGCGAGACGCTGACCGACCTCGACAAGTCGACCAATGGCCTCGACGCCACGCTGGAGCGCTTCAACGCGACCATCACCCGCATCGACGAGTTGGCGCCGCGGCTGATCGGCGTCGTCGAACGCCTCGAGACGATCGTCGACCGCGTGGAACGAATCGTAGGGCTCGGCGAGTCGGTGATGGCGCCGTGGAGCGCGACCGAGAACGTCGTGCGTGGAGCCGTGAAGGCAGTCCGCAAGAGCACCGGCATCTAATAAGCACGGGTGAGTCGCTCGTCCTTGAGAACCTCGGCCTCCTCGTGGGCTAAGGGCATCGGTTTTCGAAGAGGCACTTGCCCGCATCAGCGCGGAGCGTGCCCCGCGAGGACAAACGGGCCGGTCCCCCGACCAAGACGTCGCACTCCGGTGGGGTGAGGTCGAAAAGGCCGTGCTCGCGAGCACGAGAAGACGACCGGCGGCAAGAAGCGCGACGCCTCGAGCGCTGCCCAGGAGGCTTCCCGGCGTGGTGGTGTAGGTCTGTCCGTCTGGTGTCGTCCAGACGACCGTTCCGTCAGGCAGTTGTCGGCACCGTAGGCGTCTAGCAAGGGCGGTCCGCCCCGGCAAGAGTCCTCAGGCCCGGGTGGGTGCAGACCGGCCTGATGCCAACATTCGCGGGATGAATTCCGATGCGATGCCAAACCCGGTGCCGACGACGAACGCGATGAACACCAGCACGCTCGAGTGGCTGAATGTGGGGGGTCGGTGATGAGACGGCCCGTTGCTTCAAGGGGTAGTTGGTGAGTAAGACCGACGTGGCGGCAAGTGTGCCGATGACCAATGTCGAGGTGATGCGTTCAGTCATGCGGATGCTTTCTCGTGGCGCAACCACGGCGGCGATCCGGCAGGACGCGTACCGCGCGTGCGCGTCCTGGCGGGGATGTTCAGTTCTGGGGGGAGTAAGCCGGTTTGGCGAGCAGGTCCCGGATGCCGGCGTCGATGAATGCTGTGTCGACGGGGTTCACCCCACCTCCGGCGAAATGGCCCCAGATGCCGGGAATGACTCGCACTTCACCTCGAGCGATGAACTGAGACGCCCAGTGCTCGTCCTCGGGGGGAAGTAGAGGTCTTTCTCGGCCGGCATCGCCAGCAGCGGACACCGGATCGAAGCCAGCGCCTTCTCCACGTCACCACCGAATCCCGGTGTGTTGCCGACATTTCCACTGTGCCACGTCCACAGCATGGTGATCAGGTTGTTGGGATCGCGCCCGTCGCGGAAGAAGTTCTCCCAGAACCCGTACAGGAAGTCGTCGAACGAGGTGAACCCCAGTTCACGCCACGCCTCTTCCCAGTAGAACGCCTGTGAGTAACCCCAGCCCGAGTACACCCGAGCAAAAGCGCGTAATCCTTTGATGGGTAGCGCATCCGGGGAGTAGTCGCCGTCGGCCCACACGGCGTCCGCGGTGAGCGCGTAGATCAACGACTCCAGAAAGACCTTGTTGTGCGGAGCGGTGATACTAGACCCGCAGAACGGTGCCGCGCGTTGCACCATCTCCGGGTGGCTCACCGCCCACTGATAGGTCTGACCCGCACCCATCGACCACCCGGTGACGAGCGCGATGGACGAGATGCCGAACTTCTCGATGACCAGTTTGTGCTGTGCCTGTACCTGGTCGTGGAACGTCACGTCGGGAAAGCGGGCCCGATCATACGGCGCCGGGGTGTTCGACGGCGACGAAGAGAGTCCGTTACCGATCATGTTGGGGACGACGATGAACCATTCGTCCGGATTGAGCGCCTTGTCGGTGCCGATTAGCCATTCGTTGTCCGTATGCCACCCTGAGTACCACGTGGGATAGACGATGACGTTGGTCTTGTCGGCGTTGAGCGTGCCGTATGTCTAATACGCGAGTCTCGCGTCTCGCCGGGTGAAACCACTCTGGAGTGTGAAGTCGCCGAGGTCGAAGTACTCGGCGTTTGTGGGCGCAGGCATGATGAGGTCCTTTCAGTTCGTTCCTGGCGGGCTAATACGGTTGAGAGTCAGGTGCTGACCGCGCACTGGCCGCGGTCGATGCGCTGCGGGATTCGCGCGGACGGCCGCACGTCGATATCGAACATCGCAGTCGGAACATAGAGCGTTGCACAGGAATTCGGCACATCCACGACACCGGACAGACGACCCTCGACGGGGGCGGCCCCGAGCATGAGGTACACCTGCTCGCGCGTCCAGCCGAACTTCGAGAAGTACTCGATCGCGTTCAGGCAGGCGTTCTGATAGGCCAACGTAGTGTCGAGGAAGTGTTGTTTGCCGTTCTTGTCGACTGAGAAGCCCACAAAGGTCAGGAACTCCGAGTACCGCGGTTCGACGTTGCCGGGCATGAAGATCGGGTTGGTGGTGACGCCGTAGGTTTGCATTCCGCCTTTGATGACCTCGACGCGGAGGTCGATGTGTCCGCCCATTTCAATGGCGCCACAGAATGTGATCTCACCGTCGCCCTGCGAGAAGTGCAGGTCGCCCAGCGACAGGTTGGCTCCGTCGACGAACACCGGGTAAAAGATCCTGCTTCCCTTGGAAAGGTTCTTGATGTCCTGGTTGCCGCCGTTCTCCCGCGGGGGCGCCGTTCTCGCTGCCTCGGCGGCGATACGCTCATACTCGGCGCCAGTAAGGTCACCGAGCACCGCGTTGACTGGCTGTGGAGGCAACGCCAGTGGGGGGACACGATCGGGGTCGGTCGCGATCAGCGCCGCTTCCCGGGTGTTCCAGCTAGCGAGTAGGTCGGCACTTGGCGCCGTCCCCATCAGGCCGGGGTGGATGAGCCCGGTGAACTCCACGCCGGGTATGTGACGGCTCGTCGCTTTCTGTCCGGCAAAGTCCCATACGGCCTTGTACGCCGCCGGGAACCAGTCGGTGAGAAAGCCTCCGCCGTTCTCCTTCGCGAAGACCCCGGTGTATCCCCAGCCCTGGCCGGCGACCGGTCCGCTCTCCTGCGGCACCGGACCGACGTCGAGGATGTCGACGACCAGAAGGTCGCCCGGCTGGGCTCCTTCGACGGCGAACGGTCCGGAGAGTTGGTGGACCATCGACAGGTCGCAGTCGCGGATGTCGTTAGCGTTGTCCGAGTTGACAATTGTTCCGTCGAACCACTCCTTGGACTCGACACGGAAAGTGTCACCGGACTTGACTGTCGCGACGGCTGGAATGTCCGGATGCCACCGGTTGTGGCCGACTATTTCCTGCTCCCGGAAGGGCTTGCTCTGATCGACGGGGAATATGACATCGGGCATGGGTTGTCTCCTCGATTGATGTGGCGAACCGACGGGTCGGCGACGCTGGAGCGGGGTGGTCGGTTTCTAGGGTCGTGGGAGGCGAGTGCGGCGCTGATCGGTGCCGCGCCGTGGACTGTGAGCGGAGTCGTCGGTCGATCTCACGACCAGCCCAGGCGAGGATCTCGACTTCTCATGCATATCAAGAGCTTTCAGGCCCGTGGTTGACCGCGCTGTCAGGGCCGGCAACGAGAACACCCGTTGTGCCGGTGCGCGACAGGATTCACATGTCAATGACGCGGGGGCAGTGCCGATGGGAAACTGAGAATCGACGAGTCCGTGTGTGGCACAACGGTATTGGTAACCAGCCATGACGCCTCTCATGGAGCGAGGGAATTGCTCCCATATGGGAACATCTTCTGGCTGAACCTACACCTTGCTCCAGCTGCGTCAAGAGAAAGCGGTCAGCCTGCCGTGCGTCACGGCGCTTGTTTACAACCCGATCACACAACGACGTTTTCGCAGGACGCGCGCTATAGCAGGCGACACCGGCGAACGTCCGCGGTGAGGTCAACCGCGGAGGATTACGAGGACGCGAGATCTACAGTGGGGAAACGCTCTGACGTTTGACGCCTACTGGCACCGACGATCGTTGGCTCGACATCACGGAGGAGAGCCTGACCATGCGAAGACAGGCGCAAGGTAGTCCTGCGACGATCGCGCGGCGACAATGTCCGGAACACGGCGCCGATCTCGACAAGGGAGTCGACGATCCGAGTCGCCGATGTCGACGGGATAACGAGTGCGTCGATCACATCGGACATCGAGCAGCCTGGGCTGGACTCGATGTAGGCGAGAGCCCGCCAGCGATCCACGGTGAGATCGGTACCGGCGAGCGCGTCTTCGATCTTCGCGGCGATGAGGGACGCTCGTCTGAGCAACTCGAGCGTGTCCGCGACAGCTTCCATGACCTGCCTTCTGAGACGAGTGCTCCAACCGTGCTCATACTGCACCCGGAGGAGCACCACCATGCCAGATAGTGCGCCGGTATTCGAAACCAGAGCAACTCGACCAACGGAATTCCGGGTCGCTCTCGCGCTGCCGCGACGAGGTCCGGCCGGCATATTCGGGCTCGAGTGTCACGCCGCAGCGGAGCTGGCGGCCGCCGAAATCGATGCGTCGGGCGGAGTCGCTGGTCGTACTGTGCAATTCGTCCACGTCGATGCTGGCGGCGACCCCGCGACGACGGCCGCCACAATCATGGCGCTTCTGGACTCCGGCTCGATCGACGCCGTCACGGGGTGGCATCTCTCGAACGCTCGCCAGGCCATTGCCAAGGTCGTCGGCGGGCGAGTGCCGTATGTATACGCTGCCGCCTACGAAGGCGGTGAGTGCAGCGACGGCGTGCTGTGCAGCGGGGAGGTTCCCGGCGATCAGATTCTGGCGTCACTGCATTGGTTGCGCACCGAGGCGCGGCTGCGCCGGTGGTTCATCGTCGGTAACGACTATGTGTGGCCCCGCGGAACGGCCGCTGCGACTCGAATCGGACTGCAGGACACGGACATCTCGATCCTAGGTGAACGGTTCCTGGCGCTGGGCACCGATGACTCAGCGACCTGGGATCGAGCACTCGGTGAAGTCGTCCGCAGTCGGGCAGAAGGCGTCATGTCACTGCTCGTGGGGTCAGACGCGGTGCGGTTCAACCGTGCCTTCGGACGCAAGGGACTGGACGCGACGATCACTCGTTTCAGTCCCTTCACCGACGAGACCGTGATCCTCGCCAGCGGTGCCGACGCGACCGCGAACCTATTCATCTCCGCGGGGTGGTTCGCAGGCCTGGGATCCGCGTCGGCCGCCGAGTTCACCGCCGGCTTCACCCGTGCTTTCGATCTGGTGAACGGGACCGCACTCATCGGCGAGTCAGCGGCACCGCCCCCCGGCACAATGGCCGAGACGACATACTCGGCGGTCCACCTATTGGCAGGTATCGCCAGCTCCTCGGTACCGACGGTGCAGGATGCGCGGCGCGCATTCAGTAAATGGGGATGGGATTCCCCGCATGGGCCGGTCGACCTCCATCGCGGATCAGCGCGGCATCCCGTCCACCTGGCGAAAGCGCGCGGCGTCGAACTCGATGTCATCGCACGAGTCCGATGACTCATCAACGACTATGCGTCAGGTCGCTTAGCTAAGTCCCGGGACCGCTCGACGTCCCATCCGTGGCCGATGGCGTCGGCCTGTCCCGGGACGTCCCGGTGGACGACACGGTCGAGGCCGTGGCCACGGCGCGCGCTTCGTACGGAGATTCGTTCGTCGTGCGCAGGGGTGGCAACGACTACCTGATCACGTTCTCCCCCACCGGCTCCCCCACCGGCGTCGAATCGTTCTACGCCCTTCCGGAGGATGCCGCCAGCAAGGGCCTCGCGGACTACATGATGCTGCGGCGCAAGTTGCCCGACGAGGTGTTCGTGGGCAGATGCCTGCTACCGAGCGCGTTGTTTTGGCGCGACGACGTCACGTCATGGGCCGGGCCGGCTGCGCCGACGGAGACACCTTCGACGCCGGTGCGGGCATCGTCGAGGTGGCACCGGGCTAGGCGATCGCGACGCTGCTTCTCCTGCTCAACACCTCGGCGGCATCGCGCGCTCCGCCGGACCGTGCCGCGCCGAGTACTCTCGGCGCTGAAACCCTGAATCCACAGAGGCAACGTCGTGCATGACATCGACATTCCATGTTCGGCGACATCATGCCCACCGTCATGGTGGTCGAGTCACCCGCTGTTGCGCAGCGCGGTCGCCAGCCCGCTCATGGTGAGCAGGATGCCGCGCTGCACCAACTCGGCGTCGTCGCCGGAGCGGAACCGTCGCAACAACTCCACCTGCAGGTGATTGAGCGGCTCGAGGTACGGGAAGCGGTTGAACACCGACCGGGCGAGTGCGGGGTTGTCGGCCAGCAGGTCGTCCTGACCCGTGATCAGCCGCAGCGTCTTGATGGTCCGGTCGTGCTCGGCCACGATCTTGTCGAAGACCCTGTGCCGCAACGCCTCATCGGCGACCAGCTCCGAATACCTCGCAGCCAGACCCATGTCTGCCTTGGCGAGCACCTGGGCCATGTTGGACAGCACGGACCTGAAGAACGGCCACTTCTCGTAAAGGTTCTGAAGCACCTCGAGCCGGCCGTCTCCCTCGGCGATCCAGTCTTCGAACGCGGTGCCAGTGCCGTACCAACCCGGCAGCATGACACGCGACTGACTCCAGGCCAGCACCCACGGGATGGCCCGCAGATCCGAGATCGCCGTGGTCGGCTTACGCGACGCAGGCCTGCTGCCGATGTTCAGCGCACCGATCTCGCTGACCGGCGTCGACTCCTTGAAGTACTCCACGAAACCGGGTGTCTCGTGCACCAATTCGGAGTAGGCGCGCTGGGCACGCGCGGCCAGGTCGTCGAGCACCTCGTAGGCCGGACCCGCCGCGTCACCGAGTCCCTCGACGTCGAGCAGAGTCGACTCCAGGGTCGCGGCGAGCAGCGTCTCCAAGTTGCGGTGCGCGATGGTCGGCTCGGCGTACTTGGCGGCGATCACCTCACCCTGCTCGGTGATGCGCAGCGAGCCCTTCACCGCACCGGGAGGCTGCGCCAGGATCGCGTCGTAGCTCGGCCCGCCGCCGCGGCCCACGGTGCCGCCGCGACCGTGGAAGAGCCGCAGGCGAATTCCCGTCTTGCGTGCCGACTCCACCAGGTCCAGCTCGGCGCGGTAGAGCGCCCAGTTGGCGGCAAGGTATCCGCCGTCCTTGTTCGAATCCGAGTACCCGAGCATGACCTCCTGCTGCTCGCCGCGGGCGTGGACCAGCGCCCGGTACAGCGGGAGGTCGAGCGCCGCTTCCAGAATGGACGACCCCCGTTGCAGATCGTCGATGGTCTCGAAGAGCGGAACCACGCCGACCGGGCTGTACGGCACCTCGGATCCCGTGCCCGAGGCGTCCAACAGGCCGGCTTCCTTCAGGAAGATCGCCGCCTCCAGCATGTCCGAGACCGACTGGCACATCGAGATGATGTAGTTCGGCACGGCCTGCGGGCCGAACACGCGGACGGCCCTGGCCGCGGCGGCGGTGATGTCGAGTTCCTTGCGGGCCAGCTCGGACAGTTGGGCGCCCGGGCTCACCAGCGGCCGCTTCGTCGCCAACTCCGCGGCGAGCAGCTCCACGCGGTCGGGTTCGGACAGCGATCGGTAGTCGGGATGCACTCCCGCCCAGGCCAACAGCTCGGCGATTACCTCTTCGTGCACGTCGGAGTTCTGGCGAAGGTCAAGCCCCGAGAGGTGAAACCCGAAGACGTGCACGGCTTCCCGCAACCTGCCGAGCCGATCGTCGGCGAGCACCGCGCTGCCGTTGTTGCGTAGCGACGCATCGATGACGTCGAGGTCGGCCAGGAACTCGCCGGGGGCCGCGTAGCGTTCCATGCACAGATCGAGCTCGTACTCCGGTTGCCGGTCCAGAATCTCGGCCGCCGTGGCCGTCAAGCGGCCGTGGATCACCCGCAGCGCGCGCCGGTAGGGTTCGTCGGCGCGGGCGGGCTCGGCGCAGGTGTCGGCCAGCGCACTCAGCTCGTCGCTGATGCGCACCAGCCGCACCGACATCGACAACTCCTCCTCGAGGGCAGTCAGCTCGACGAAGTAGTGCGCCAGTGCGGTGTAGGCAGCGCTGCCGGTGGCCAGCCGGACGACGTCGGCCGTGACGTTCGGATTGCCGTCGCGGTCGCCTCCGATCCAGGAGCCGGGCCGCAGAATCGGCTGCTCCAGGACGTGGGCGTCGGGCCAGCGCGCCTGCAGCGCGGTGCGCACCTCGGCGTTGACCTGAGGGA
>NZ_JAVROT010000391.1:0-17301 GCF_032162605.1 Mycobacterium sp.
AGGCGATGGACCTGATCAACTCGAACCCGTATGGCAACGGCACCGCGATCTTCACCAACGACGGCGGCGCCGCGCGGCGGTTCCAGAACGAGGTCGAGGTCGGCATGGTCGGCATCAACGTGCCCATTCCAGTACCGATGGCGTACTACAGCTTTGGCGGCTGGAAGGCTTCGCTGTTCGGCGATACGCATGCCCACGGCATGGAGGGCGTGCACTTCTTCACCCGCGCCAAGGCCATCACCAGCCGCTGGCTCGACCCCAGCCACGGCGGCATCGAACTCGGCTTCCCCCAAAACACCTGAACACGGCGCGGACAGAACGGAATACGATGAGCACACAGATCGCCTTTCCTCGCATCGCCAAAATCGGGGGCGGCTCACTCAACGACCTCGGTGACGTAGTCCGCACCTTGGCGGTGTGGCGCCCCGTCGTGGTGACGGACAAGTTCCTCGTCGGGACCGGACTCGTCGATCGCGTCGTTGAGATCCTGACCAAAGCCGGCACTGATCCATTGGTGTTCTCCGACACGGTGCCGGACCCCACCACGGACTCCCTCGATCACGCCATGCGCTTCATCCGCGAGCACCGGGCGGACTCGGTTATCGGGTTCGGCGGCGGCAGCCCCATGGACTCCGCCAAGGCACTGGCGGTCTTGGCCACGAATGGCGGGCAGATGCGGGACTACCGGGCTCCCCACACCTACACCGGTCCGGCTCTGCCCATCATCGCGATTCCCACTACCGCCGGGTCGGGGTCCGAAGCGACCCAGTTCACCGTCATCAGTGACAGCGCTACGGACGAAAAAATGCTGTGTCCAGGCCTGTCGTTTCTGCCTGTCGCAGCGATAGTCGACTTCGAGATGACCCTTTCCATGCCGCCACGGTTGACCGCCGACACCGGCGTCGACGCACTTACCCATGCTGTGGAGGCATATGTCAGCCGAAAGGCCAACGCTGTCTCGGACGCGTTGGCACTGGCCGCTATTGCGACCATCGGGAAGTACCTCCGTCCTGCCTACCAGGACGGCACGGACCGGGATGCCCGAGAAGCGATGATGGCGGCGTCGACTCAGGCCGGCATGGCATTCTCGAACTCCAGTGTCGCCTTGGTTCATGGGATGAGCCGGCCGATCGGCGCACACTTCCACGTTGCGCATGGTCTTTCCAACGCGATGCTCTTTCCCGCGGTGACCGCCTTCTCAGTCGCCGCGGCGCCGCAGCGCTACGCCGACTGTGCGCGTGCCTACGGCATGCCGACCGACGGCAGCGACGTGAGTGTTGCGAAGAGCTTCGTCGGGGAACTGGTTGCCTTATGCGAGGACCTGGAGGTGCCGACGCCTCGCTCCTACGGCATCGACGAAGCACTATGGCGCGAGAAGATCCCGCTAATGGCAAGCCAGGCTTTGGCCTCCGGCTCGCCAGCAAATAACCCCATTGTCCCCACCGACGCACAGATCGAGAAGATCTACGCCGACATCTACGCCTGAGCCCCTGATTCGTGAGTGCGGGGTGGGTTGGCTGTTCCGCGCGGGGATCCTGCCTTGCCGTCGAGCAAATCGAGAGCACGCACGGCCAGCAGGAGACTCTGCTGGGTGGTCGGGTCCTCCAGGGAGCGCTCCAGGATCGCCGAGATCCGATCCAGGCGGTGATAGAGCGTGCGGCGCTGCACAAACAGCCGCTGCGCTGCCTCGGTCTTGTTGCCGCCCACCGCCAGGTACTCCCTCAACGTCGGCAGTAGCGGGTTTTGCGTCTTGGCGTCGACGGCCAGCAGCGGGCCCAACTCGTCCTGGACGTAACTAGCAAGCTCCGGCCCCGGCGCCAGGGCCACCAGGAGTCGTTCGACGCCGAGCTCGTCGAACCGCAAGAAGGGTCGGTGTGCCAGCGAAAGCGCTACTGCCGCAGCGCTCTTGGCCTGAGATACCGCCGCATGGAGAGTATCCGCGGTGGCGGGACGGCTGATGCCACCACCGGCATGACTGCCCTCGACCCAGCGGTGTGGGTCGACGTCCCGTTCCGCGGGTGGCGTACCGATCACCACCAGGTAGTCACCCATGTCTGCGGCTACTTCGTCGGCCGCGTGATGAACGTGCACCGGGGCCGCGTCAGGAGTCTTGTTCACCATCGCAACGGTGAGCCGCCGCGCGGACAACCGCACTCCGAGGCGGGCGACTTGGGCCACGAAGTCAGATCCGTTGAGGTCCTGTTGCATTAGTCGACTTATCAGGGCGGTGCTGCGTTGGTCGTGGCGGGCTTGAACGCTGCGGTCGGTCAGCATGGAGATCGCGATCGCCGCCGCGGCGCGTTCGGCGGCGAAGCCGATCCCTGCCGGCTCGGCCGTGGGGATCACGTGCAGCCATCCCCACGGTTCGCCGCGCATTAGCACCGGGCGGCGCACGCAGCCCTGGTCGTCGTGATGAATTTCTCGGGCATGGATCTCCCAGGCTCCGACAGCGTCCTCGATGTCCGCCACGCCGGCGACGGCGCGCACTCCGTGCGTGACGTCCTCCAAGATGACCGCCGAGTTGGTCAGGTCAGCCAACGTCTGGGCCATGGTCAGATAATCGGCGCCCCCGAGCAATGCATCGGAGAACGTTGACTCGATTCGGCGTTCCCGTGTCAGCGCGCGCAGCTGGATGTCAGTCAGCAAGGTGTGAACGCGGGCAGAGACCTCCGCGAAGGACACCTCGCGTACCAGCGCGATGACTGGCAACCCGACGCGCTCACCGGCGCGGACCGCAGCGTCGGGCAGGTGATCGAACATCCGGCCTGCAACCTCGACGACCAGCGCGGCCGCTCCCGCTTTCGCGATGCTATTCACGTATGCCTTCTGGTCCTTGGCGCTGGTTCCCATGCCGAGTCCAGCCGTCAAGAGCAATTCCCCACCGCGGAGGAATCGGGCGATGTCGGGGATGTCGGAGGAGTGCACCCACTTCACTTCCCGATCGAGGAAGTGCGTGCCGGCGAGTACTTCGGGCCCCGCCTTCACGACGATGTCGAGCGCAAGCACGTCTCGCACGGTCAGCGTCACCCACAAAGTATACGAAACGAGCGGAAGATTGGACTTTCTGTCACGTTTTGTGTCTGCCGTTGCGGGTCGAGAGTCGGCAGTATCGATGCCAATAGTCCAGTCGTCGAGGAGACCGTGATGTCGTTCGTGTTGAAGGAAGCCGTGGGCACGCCTGCGGGTCGTGCCAGTGACCCCGCGGTGGTGGACACGGTCGCTTCAGTCATCGCTGAAGTCCGCGCTGACGGCGACGATGCGGTCCGCAAGTACTCCGAGAAGTTCGACCGGTGGGCCCCGCAGTCATTCCGACTGTCGGAGGACGAGGTGGCTCGCATCGTGGCCTCGGTGCCTGAATCCACGCTTGCCGATTTGCAATTCGCACAGAGGCAGGTCCGCGAATTCGCCCAGGCGCAACGGGATTCGCTGCGCGACGTGGAAGTCGAGACGCTTCCCGGAGTCTTCCTCGGGCATCGCAACGTGCCAATCGACGCCGCCGCAGCCTACGTCCCCGGAGGTCGCTACCCGCTCACGGCCTCGGCGCACATGACAGTGCTGACGGCCAAGGTCGCCGGCGTGGAACGGGTCGCCGCCACGACCCCGCCGAGTCTGGGGGAGGCCCCCCAAATCAGCGTCGCTGCAATGCACTTGGCCGGCGCTGACGAGATCTACGTCCTGGGCGGTGTGCAGGCGATCGCCGCGTTGGCGCTCGGAACGCAGAGCATCGACGCGGTGTCCATCCTGACTGGGCCTGGCAACGCCTACGTGGCCGAGGCCAAGCGTCAGTTGTTCGGCGAGGTCGGAATCGATCTGTTTGCCGGCCCCACCGAGACGTTGATCGTGGCCGACGAGACTGCCGATCCCTTCACCGTCGCAGTGGACTTGCTCAGTCAGGCTGAGCACGGACCGGACTCACCCTGCGTGCTGATCACCACGTCGGAAGACCTGGGTCGCGCGGTGCTCCGTCACATCGAGGCTCTTCTACCCGGTCTTCCAACCAATCCGATTGCCGGCCCCTCCTGGCGCGACCACGGCCAGGTGCACGTCGTCGATTCCACGGCGGCGGCCTACGCACTGGCTGACCAGTTCGCTTCCGAGCACGTCCAGATCCTCACCGCCCAGCCGCGCGATGCGCTTACGGCCATGCGTAACTATGGTGCGTTGTTCCTGGGCGAGGGCACCTGTGTTCCGTATGGCGACAAGCTAATCGGGACCAACCACGTGCTCCCAACACTTGGCGCCTCGCGCTACACCGGTGGGCTCTGGGTGGGCAAGTTCCTCAAGACGCTGACGTATCAGGAGGTCCGCAACACCGAGACCAGCGCGCAACTAGGGGAAATTTGTGGACGGCTCTCGCGACTGGAGCGCTTCGAAGGCCACGCGCGGTCCGGTGATCTGCGGGCCGCCAAATATGGCGGTCGGCCGTTGCCGTGGGCCGAACTGGGCGTTCCGCAGGCAGGACGCCGCTGATGCGGGTTGAGCACGATTTGCTTGGCGACCGGGAGATTCCTGGAGACGCATATTTCGGTATCCATACTTTGCGCGCGTCTGAGAACTTTCCGATTACTGGGATTCCGGTGGCTGCGCACCCGGACCTGGTGGTCGCTCTGGCGGCGATCAAACAGGCTGCAGCGCTTACGAATGCGGAGCTAGAACTGCTCAGTTCCGATCGTGCCGACGCCATCATCATCGCGTGCGAAGAGATCCGTTCTGGTGCGTTTCACGATCAGTTCGTCGTCGACGTCATTCAGGGCGGCGCTGGTACGTCGACGAACATGAATGCCAACGAAGTCGTTGCCAACCGGGCCCTCGAACTCCTTGGTCACGGCAAGGGTGACTACAACCGCCTGCACCCGTTGGATCACGTGAATCTCAGCCAGAGCACCAACGACGTCTATCCGACGGCCATCAAGCTGGGGCTGCAAGCCGCGCTCAACCGGCTGCGCGACTCAATGTCGTTGCTGTCCAATACCTTCGCCGACAAGGCAGCCGATTTCGCCGCCGTGGTCAAGGTGGGGCGAACCCAACTTCAAGACGCGGTACCGATGACGCTAGGGCAGGAGATCGCGACGTTCGCGATCATGATCGGCGAGGATTCACAGCGGTTGGAAGAGGCCGCCGAACTTATCACCGAGATCAATCTCGGCGGTACTGCGATTGGCACCGGGCTCAACGCCCACCCCAAATACTCCCAGCGTGTGCGCCACAATCTGGTCGCGCTGACCGGAATCGACATGACGATCGCCTCGGATCTGATCGAGGCTACCCAGGACGTCGGTGCATTCGTGCAGCTGTCCGGGGTGCTCAAGCGTACGGCGGTGAAGCTGTCGAAAATCTGCAACGACCTGCGTCTGCTGTCTTCGGGCCCGCGCGCGGGCTTCGGGGAAATCACCCTGCCGGCTGTACAGGCAGGTTCCTCGATCATGCCGGGCAAGGTCAATCCCGTCATTCCGGAAGTCGTCAACCAGATCGCCTACCGGGTCGTCGGCAATGACCTGACGATCACCATGGCCGCCGAAGCGGGACAGTTGCAGCTCAACGCATTCGAGCCCATCATCGCGCACTGCCTTTTCGAGACCATCGAATTGCTCGACCGTGGTTGTCGGGTGCTCGCCGAGCGTTGTGTCTCCGGAATCGGGGCCAACGTCGAGCGCATGCGCGACATGGTCGAGGCGTCGATCGGTGTGGTGACCGCGCTCAATCCGCATATCGGTTACGTCGCTGCCTCCTCGATCGCCGCCGACGCGCTCTCGTCGGGCCGGAACGTCACAGCACTGGTGCTCGAGCGTCGGCTTCTCAGCACCGAGCAGCTGGACCGAATAATGTTGCCGCAGAATCTGACCCGTAGTACGTCGGTGGTGACCACCGACGTCCAGGCCGTCGTGCCGTCAGGTGCGCCGAGGCCCGGCGGCGAGCAGATGTGATGTTCGTCTTGACAGGGGTCGCGTCAGCGCTATCCTTGACTTATACGAATAACCAATTCATCAGTGATGCTGTCACGATGCGGGTCCTCGTCGGGCGATCAGCCAGCCCGGCAAAGAAACGTCGAGGTGTTTTGCTGCCCATCGAGCTCCTGATTCGCAGACGAAGAGGGCGGCAGTAATGACCCAGGCCACGGCCGACGCCAATGCGGGACCCCATCAGCAGCGCTACGACGTGATCGTCGTCGGTAGCGGCATGGGCGGCGGAACGCTGGCGTACGCCCTCAAGGACTCTGGGGTAAAAGTGCTGTTGGTCGAACGAGGCGGCTTTTTGCCCCGAGAGGCGCAGAATTGGGACCCCAAGGCTGTCTTCGAGGAAAAGCGCTACTACAACGCCGAACCGTGGCTCGACTCCGCCGGGCTTCCGTTCAACCCGGGCACCTACTACTACGTCGGAGGAAACACCAAGCTCTACGGCGCCTCGCTGGTGCGGTTTCGTCGCGAGGACTTCCAGGCCGTGCGGCACGCCGACGGCACCTCACCACAATGGCCGCAGGGATACGACGACTTCGCCCCGTTCTACGCACGAGCGGAGGAAGTCTATCGGGTACACGGTAAGCAGGACGACGACCCAACATTGCGCCGCGACAGCGCCTTTCCGTACCCACAGATCGGACACGAACCGCCGATTGCCCAGCTGGCTGACGCCGTCGCGAAACAGGGATTCACGCCTTCGAACATCCCGCTAGGCATCGACCTTCGCGAGGGCGGCGCGTGCATCCGCTGCAAGACTTGTGACGGGTTCCCCTGTTTCGTCGACGCCAAGTCCGACGCCGACGTGCGTTGTGTTCGACCTGCCGTGGAATCCGGCAACGTGGAGTTGCTCACCAACGCGTATGCCCGTCGCATCCTGACCGACGAGGAAGGGGCTCGCGCCACCGGTGTCGAGCTCGTTGTCGGCGGCCGCGTTCAGCATGTGGACGCCGACGTGGTGGTCGCTTCTTGTGGTGCGGTGAACTCCGCGGCTCTGCTGCTGAGGTCGGCGACCCCGGCTCACCCATACGGACTAGGCAACTCGTCGGGCGACGTCGGCCGTAACTACATGGTGCACAACAACTCGATCATGGTGGCGATCAACCCGCTGCGCAAGAATCATTCGGTATTCCAGAAGACGTTGTATCTCAACGACTTCTACCTCGAAGGCACTCCCGATCATCCCTACCCACTCGGACACGTTCAGCTGATCGGCAAGCTGCAAGGTGCGATGATCAAGGCTCAACGGCCCCACATCCCGACCTGGGCTCTGGACCAGGCAACCGCCCGCAGCGTCGACTGGTGGCTCTTCACCGAGGACCTTCCCGATCCCGACAACAGGGTCACCCTGACTCCGTCCGGACAGGTGCAAATCGCGTGGAAGCGCAACAACACCCGGGCACACGACGTGCTGGTACGCGAAGTCCGCAAGCTATTGCGCAAGGCGGGCTATCCGCTCGTCATCAGCGAGGGCACGGGCATCGAAGTCAACTCTCACCAGGCAGGCACCATCCGGTACGGGCTAGACCCCGAGACCTCCGCGCTTGATGCAGACTGCCGCAGCCACGACGTGGAGAACCTCTTCGTGGTGGACTCCTCGTTCTTTCCCTCACTGCCGGTGATGAACCCTGCGTTGACAATCGCCGCCAACGCCTTCCGCGTCGCCGACGTCATCGCCAGCCAATGCGGTCGCTGCAGCACCAATAACCACGACTCGACCACGCCGGCCGCCCAGTAACACCAACCGAGAAATAGGACGCTCACCATGACCACACAGAAGCTCACCGGCGGCCAGATGGTCGTCGAACACCTGATTCGCGAAGGCGTGGAAAAGGTCTTCGCCATCCCAGGACACGGCAACACCGCGCTACTCGATGCCTTCGTCGACCGCGCCGACGAGATCGAGCTGATCCCCGCCATCCATGAACAGGGCGCCGCGCACATGGCCGACGGCTACTATCGCGCTTCGGGCAAGATCGCCGCGGTATGTACATCGATCGGACCGGGTGCCACCAATACGCTCACCGGTGTCGCGACCGCGTTCGTCGACTCGCAGCCGCTGCTGCTGATCACGGGCGCAGTGCACACCTACATGGAGAACCACGGCGTCCTGCAGGAATTGGATCGCCCGCACGGCAACAACTTTCCCCGGATGGCCGAACCGGTCGTCAAGCGTTGGTGGCAGCCCAACCGCGTCGAGCAAATCCCTGTGGCACTGGCGCAGGCCTTCAACACCATGAACGAAGGTCGTCGTGGTCCCGTGCTCGTCGACATCCCGCAGGACCTACAGGCCGAGTACGGCGAGTACACCCCGCCCACTGGACCGCGGCATGCCCACTTTAGTCCTACTGGTGACGCACAGGCGCTCAAAGATGCGGCCGCTCTGCTGGCCGGCGCGCAGCGCCCCGTCATCCTGGCCGGCGGTGGAGTCATCGCCGCTGAGGCCACTGCGGAGCTCCTCGCAGTCGCCGAGCGGCTCGGAGCGCCGGTCACCCATTCCTTCCAGGGCAAGGGTGCCTTCCCGGCCGACCACGACCTCTACGCCTGGCCATGCGGGGACATGGGCTCGATACCGGGCAACGGTGTTACGACTACCGCTGACGTCATCCTCGCCGTTGGATGCCGCTTCAGTGACCGCGTCACTTCGTCCTACCGGCCCGGCGTGACCTTCAATATCCCCGACACCAAGCTGGTGCACATCGACATCGACGGCTTCGAGATCGGACGCAACTACCCGGTCGAGGTCGGCGTGGTCGGTGACGCCAAGTCCTGCCTAGCCACCCTCCTCGACGAACTGCAAGAGATCGGTCCTGGCGAGGACTTCCGCGCCAGCGCATACTTCGCCGAGCTGCAGGACCTAAAGAAGCGCTGGGAAGAACACCTGGCTCCCATGCGCACTACCGACTACCTGCCGATGACGAACTCGCGCGCCATGGTCGAGATCCGAAAGGCCCTTCCCCGCAACGGTATTCTCGTCACGGACTCCAGCAACCCGGCCAACCAAGCGTTCAATGAGTTCCCGATCTACGGACCGCGGACCAACATCGTCGCCGGCGGGTTCTCCGGAATCGGCTTCGGAGTTCCGGCCGCCATCGGCGCCCAGATCGGTGCCCCCGACACCCCGGTTCTGGCGATGGTGGGTGATGGCGCTTTCCTGCAGACCGGCACCGAACTTGCCGCCGCCGTCATGAACGCCGTCCCAGTGGTGATCGTGGTGCTCAACAACGGTGGCTGGGAGGCCATCAAGGACCTGCAGATCAACCTGTTCGGCGCAGAGCGGGAGATCGTGTCGGGCTGGACGACGCCGGATGGCAAGCCGTACTTCGCGAACATCGCCGACTTCGCTCGCTCGCTGGGCGCCACCGCAGAACGCGTCGAGGACCCCGGCCAGCTGGCGGCGGCGGTCGAGCGTGGCTTCGCGACTCCTGGCCCGGTGGTGATCGAGGCCATAAGCGCCCGAGAATTGCCGTGGACCGAGATGCATCCGACGGGGTGGTGGGACATCACTGTGCCCGCCTATCACGGCGAGGTCCGCGACGACTACGTCGCCAAGCGCGGCTTCTGATCCCGCACAACCGAACTCGCACCTACCAACGAGGGAACGAGCACCATGGGTGAAATCAAGCTGGGTCTGAACCTCGAGTTCGCCCGCTACGAGAACGGCTCATTCGATTGGGCAATGGACCGCACCGCGGAGATCGGTTACCGGTACGTCGAACCCATGGTCCATTGGGGTCGGGAACTACTCAGTGCCGCAGGCTATTTCCACAGCCGGTCCATGCTGGACGACCCGCTGATCCTCAAGCGTGCCGCCGAGGATCGCGGTTTGACCATCACCTCGCTGTCCAGCCATGCCCCGCTGGCCAAACCCGAGGTCAGCGTCGAATATTTGCGGCAGTCGATCCGATACGCCGCCGAAGTCGGTGCACCGATGATCATGGTCGACGACGGCCCGGTCCCGTCCTGGACCACCGAGGCCGAGAACTACACGCTGATGCGCTACACGTTGGAGGAAGCCGCCCGCGTCGCCGCGCCGCGGGGCATCAAGATCGCAATCGAGACGCACGGCGAGTACACCGCTACCCCCGCGCGGCTCGCCAAGCTGATGGACCTCACCGACCATCCGGAGGTCCTGACGATCAACCTCGACACCGGCAACAGCTACCTCAGCGAGAACGATCCACATGAGTGGCTGGAGAACATCATTGGCGGCGTGACCCACATGCATGCCAAGGACATCTCGCCGGAGGATGCGCGGCGGTATCGGGGCAAGGTCCGTGGGATGCTCGGCTGCGCGTGCGGAGACGGCGTCATCGACTGGAAGCGCATCGTCGCAACATTGGCGGCAGCCGACCACGACGTAGTGCTCTCGGTGGAATGCGCCTCACTGGATGCGGCCCAGAAGAGCTTCACCTACCTGACCGACCTGATCGAACGCGCCTAGGAGACGCCAGACCGTCAGCCGGCCTTCGCCCGAACCGGTGCCAAGGCGGTGGTGTCGCGCACGACGAGTTCGGTCGGCAGGAGGATCTCTCGCCCCGGTTCTCCGTTGATGATGTCGAGCAGCAGCCGGGCGGACTGCTTGCCTTTTTCGACTAGGGGTTGGCGCATGGTGGTCAGACCTGCAGCCTCCGCAGCGGGGATGTCGTCGAATCCGATGACCGAGAGATCCTGTGGAACACGCAATCCTCGTTCGCGGGCCTCGGCGATCACCGCCAGAGCCAGTGCATCGCTGGCGGCGATGACCGCGGTCAGCGGTTGAGCGGCTAGCAGGTCACGGGCTGCCGCGCGGGTGGCCTCGACGCCGTATCCGCCGGCTTCGAAGATCGGCACCGTGGATGACCGAATCTTGTGTCGGCGCAACGTCTCTGAGTAGCCTGCGAGTCGTTCGCGGTTGACGTGGTCACGTGCGGCAGTAATTCGCGCCCGGGATACGCGTCCTGACTTGCCGTCGGGGACGAGGCGTTCAAGAAGAATGCCTACCTCCGTGTGATCGAGTGACAGAACGTGTTCGGCGGCCGCCTCTGCTGCGGTCCGGTCCTGGATGCCCACTCGCGACAATCCGCCGGGGTTGGGGCCGTCGACGATCACCATGGGCAGCTGACGTGTCAGGGCTACCTGGATCCCCGGATGACCCTCGGGCATGGCGTAGACGAGGAAGCCGTCGACAGCGCCGCGCACCAACACGCCCGACCCCTCAGCCCCGCGCAATGACTCCAGTGGGCACGGCAACAAGGTCAGTGCGATCTCCGCGAGCTCACCGACGTGGGAGATGCCCTTGAGCAGTTCTCCGGCTGCTGGATCGTCGAACGCGTACTGCAGCGAGTCGGTAATCATCAGGCCGATGGCGCCGACCTGGCCGGTCCGCAGATTGCGACCGGCCGGGTTGGGTCCTGCATAGCCCAATTCGGCGGCGACCTTCAAGATGTGCTCGCGCCGAGCAGCTGAAAGCTTCTGCGGTTGGTTATACGCGTAGGAGACCGCGGCCTGCGAGACTCCGGCTGCCCGTGCGATGTCGTGCATGGTGGTCACTGCTTACCGTCCTTTCCGTGGCGCATCGCCGCAGCTAGCCTATGGTGTCAATCACGCTCACCGCCGGTGCCCCGCCGTCGAAGCCATGGGAAGGTGAACGCTTCGAAGAGGCTCCGATCGTAGTGCAACGCTAGCAGGAATGGTGATACGAATAAATACTTACGCCCTCGGCGGGAGGGATCACCAGGTTGCTCACGATGGATGCCTGCCGTCGTCAACTGATCTTCACGGCGTCGGGAATGACTAACGTCGTGCCGTCGAAAGTGATGCCCAGCAGTGTCGAGATGCCGACGTCGATCTCACATCCGATCGTCGCTGGCCCCACGCCAACCACGATTGGGACGCCAGCAGCACGTGCGGACACGACGCCGAGCGGCGCATCTTCGAAGACGGCGCATGCCGACGGATCGACGTTCAAGGCTGCTGCGCCAGCCACGTAAGGATCCGGCGCTGGTTTGCCAGCCCGCACGTCATCGGCCGAGATGATCGCGCGTGGCTGGGGTAGACCAGCGAAAGACATTCTGGCCAATGCCATCTCGCGTGCCCCGGATGTCACGACCACCCACGAACTCGTCGGAATCGACCGCAGGAGGTCTGATGCTCCAGGGATGGCTGGCACGTCGGTTGCGCACCGCATCTCCAAGTCCAGCAGATCGCGAGTAGCCACGTCGGCGTGCTCGGCGGCCACGAGATCGCCAACGACGTCAGCGAGGCGGCGGCCGTGCTGGATGTCACGGTGAAAGTCGAAGGCCGGGGCCCATGTTCGGGCCCATCGGTTCCAAGCGGCTGCGGCGGCGTCGTGCGAGTCGACGAGCACACCGTCGTTGTCGAACAGGATCGCGTTCACCTGGAAGGAGGTCATGGAAGTTGGCGGTGCTCTCGCGACGAAGGTTCGGCGATCCGCACCCACAGGTCGCGATGGCGGCCGAACGGTCGCTCGCCCGACACGGTCGCGGTGCTTCGTGTCCACGCCTGGTCCTGACTGAGATGCGTGCGTTCGGCGGCCATCCAGTCCCGTACGAAGCCAGGCGGGTCTCGATCTAGGGCCACGGTCCGTTCCATGGCGACGGCTTCGTCGGTGTCCACCCATACGGTCGCATCGAGCCAGGGCATCAATTCGCGGCGGGTGGCGCCGACACCTTCCACAATGACGACGCGGGTGCCCGCCGGAATGTTGAGGGAGCCTGGCCTGCCCCGTTCGGTCCACGGCGTTGGGATGAACGACTGCGGCGGCCCAGAGCGTCTCAACGGTTGCAGCAGTCCGTCGATCAGCACATCCGACCAGTCGAAGAATGAATGGTGCCAGGCAATGTCGTCGGTGTGGATTACCGCGATGCCCTCACCCGATCTTGCCAACACTTGAGCCAAGGTTGTCTTGCCAGATCTGCTGCGCCCGTTCACGCCGACGATGACAGGCGCATTCGCATTCGCGCGCGCCACGAGGATGTCAAGAAATCTGGGCGCACCTACCGAGGTCCATTCGCCGCCACCGCCGGTGTCCGTCATTGAGGGGTTCCCAGCCGGCAAGGCGAATCGTGCGGCGTAGCAACGGGGTCGAACCCGTTACGGCTGGCGACACCGTCATCGCTAGGCCGGCCCACCTCGTCGTGCCCCGACATCGTTGAGCCTCCACTGGGCGACGGGCCTTGCTGCATTCCGCTAGAGGACATCAAGGCAATCGCGAGAATCAATAACACGATGATCAGGGCGTAACGAAGTCCCACGTGGCCGCCCACGGTGCCGAGCATCGGTGGCCCGATCAGGAATGCCCCATAGGCAGTGACCGACACAGCGCTCACGCGTGCCACCGCATCGGTCGGATGATCGCCTGCGGCCGAAATTGCCAGCGGGAATCCTAGTGAGGCACCTAGGCCCCAAAGCACCACCGCCGCCGCGGCGAAGTAGACGTTCGGTGCCCACACCACGAGGCCCACTCCGATCATCGCCGCCACGATGCTGAGTCGGAGTAGCGCAAGCCGGGCGAAGTACGCCGAGGCGCGGTTACCGGCGAATCGTCCGACGGTCATCGATGCGGCGAAGGCGGTGAACAGCACCGAACCAATCACCGCAGGTACATGGAAGCCATCGACGAAGATCAATGGCAGCCAGTCGTTAGCCGATCCCTCGGCAAGCGCGGTGGCCATCGCGATGGCGCCGATGCACAGGACAGTTCGGTTTTTCCAAACTCCACGTGCCCGACGGCGCTGGGGCGTCGCTCGCTGCGTCGAGGCCGCACGCCCTGTCCCCGGCGGAATCCACCGCAGAGTCAATGCGAGCGCCACGGCCCCCATCCCCGACACGATGGTCAGATGAAGGGGGACTGGCGTACGAAATGCATTCGCTGCGATGCCAATCACCGCGCCCACTACGGTCCCCAGGCTAAAGAAGCCATGGACCATGGGCAGGATGATCTGTCCCGTCCGCCCCTCGACGGCGGCAGCCTCGATATTCAACGCGACCTCACCCACGCCGATGCCGAAACCGAAGGCTGCCATGCCAGCGAAGACGCCGAACGGGCTCGACACGAGAGCGCTCAGTCCAATGATCGCTGTGCCCACAGCGGCAGATCCCGTGCCGGTCGCCAAGACGCGACGTCCGCCGAAACGGCGTACGACGCGGCTAGAACTGAGAATGCCGACCATCGATCCGATCGACACCCCGAAAAGCACAAGACCTAGCTGCACAGTGGATACGCCAACGTCATTTCGGATGGTTGGCGTCCGAGTCACCCATGAGGCGATCAGCGTGCCAAGCGTCAACATCGCGACGTACAGCGCGATTCGCGTTATGCGCATCTGCGAATCACTGACCGAGGGTTCGAGGGACACGACGACCATCGTATTGACCATTGGTGATACGTACAACCGAGCCTCCCCGCTGTGCGAGCAATGCGCGCACGATCGTGGTCTGTGGAGTGTCTGCGACACCACGCGGCCGCTCACCCGGTCCGCAGTGGTTCACTGCGAGCGTCAAGGCGGATTGGTGGTTGCGCAAGCGCCTCAACGGCTGCTTACTAGCACGACGAAATCGGGTGTTATCGGCGACCGGGCCTGATGGCAGCGCAGCAGGCTATCGGCCTGCTAGATGTCGACTGGTTGCGCTCGAACCGAGATGGACACGGCACGACGTGTCCGACCTCTTGGCGGTATGCCGGTCCGTCTTATTCGCGGTAGCTTGCGATCCACAGTCTTAGCGCTTCATTTCCTATGTCACGGCTCTGCTTTCGCGTCATCGCGCGGGAGCTCGCGATCTGGCGGACCGCGTCCACCAGTTCGGGAGCCACAGACCATGGCAGATTTTGGGCGTTGCCCGGCTGGGCCCGCACCGGAGTAGTTAGCAACTCCTGGCGAGGGAAGGATCTGACAGAGACATCATCTGCTCGAGTGCGATCTCGATTTTTTGTCCTTCAGCGAACCAGTCGAGTAGAAGGTTACCGGCGCTGGCATCAACGACTCCGTGCTTATGAACGACGTCATTTCGGATGTTCCGTATGTCTCCAAACAAGGGGCTCCGTATATCAAAGCGAGTCCAGGGCGCACCATCACCGTCTGATCCGTGTGCCGTCGCGAGTCGTCGACGATATGACTCCTCACACAGGGCGTATATGTACGTGAACCATTGGCTGTAGAGCATGTACTGGACTTCCGGATACTTGTCGCGCGAGCGGAATCCTTCGCTTGGCTAACGCCACAACGAAGGCGGCTGCGGGGCCGGACACTGGCCCTAGCGCCCGCGAGTCCTACCGACGATTCGCTGAGCGACAGACGCTCTTAGGCAGTCGACGTTTATTCGGCGGATATGTCCGAGAAACGGCAAGAATCGCCCGGGAGCGTCGGTAATGCCGATGCGGCCAAAACCGTTGTGCAGCAATACTTGACAAGCAGTCATCGGATCTCTTAGGAAACGCCGATCGGAAATCCGTTGGTCGTGGGTTCGAGCCCCACCCGCCCTACGTCAGAGGTGTATTGCGTCGGGTGATGGCTGACATTTCTGCTTCGGGTGATGGGCGACAGTGTTTCGGCTGCCGTGTTGGCCGTGAGGTGAGCCCGTGTTAGTGGTCCAGTCGTTGTGGGACTCTGTTGCCCGGTCTTCGGGCGAGGAAGAATCGACAACGACATGGCATCGAACAAGCGCCGGCGGCATACGCCGGATCAGATCATCCGCAAGTTGGCCGAGGGCAACAAACTCCTCGGGGCCGGCCAGGAACTCAACGAGGTGTGCCGGCACCTGCAGATCGCTGAGTCGACGTGGCACCGCTGGCTTGCCCAGTACGGCGGCATGAAAGCCAACGAGGCCAAGCGGCTCAAAGAACTCGAAGCCGAAAACGCCCGGCTGAAGAAGTTGGTCGCCAACCAGGCCCTCGACATCGACATGCTCAAGGAGATCTCGGCGGACGCTCCTATAGATGTCAAGTAGTGAGTTTGGCGTAGTCGGACCGCAATGCGTGGAACACTTCGCGAGCGAGGTAGCGCTTCTGGCAGCGGATGATTTCGGGCATCGACAGACCCTGGGTGGTGCGGCGCTCGGCGTAAGCGCGGCTGCGTTGGTCGTAGCGCAGACGAACGATGGTGGCGATGTGCAGGGCACTGTTTCCGGACCTGTCACCGCCACGATGGAGCCGGTGGCGGTTGGTCTTTCCGGAAGAGGCGGGGATCGGGGCGACGCCGCACAGGTGGGCGAACGCGGCTCCGCTGCGCAATCGGTCGGGGTTGTCCCCGATAGTGATCAGCAGTGCGGAGACGGTGTCGGGTCCGAGGCCGAACACCGCGCTGGTTGTGGGCGCGACCTCCACGGTTAGTTGGTCGAGTTGCTTTCGCAATGACCGTGTTTCGACTTCGAGGTGTTGGGCCCGGATCGCAAGAGAGCGCAAGGCCGCCTTGGCTGCTTGGACCGGATCGCCGAGTCGAGCAAGGTCCGGGCGCAGCCGTGCGCAGGCGGCGACCAACTTTGCGGCAGACAGGCCGTCAAGCTGGCCGCGAAGCGCGTCGGGGGCGGTGATGACCATCGCACGCAGAGTGTTGATCGCGGCGGTCTTGGCCTTGACGGCACCGAGACGGGTCACGCGCAGCATGCGGATCGCCTCGATCGGTCCGTCAGCCAGCTTGGGCGCTCCGCTTGCCTTGCCCGCCAGTACGGTTCGAGCGGCTGCTTCTGCGTCGATCGGGTCGCTTTTGCCGCGCTGCCGTCGCAGCCGACGGTCAGGGCGCGGCACTTCGAGTACCTCCACGTTCTGCTCGTGCAGGTAGCGGGCCAGTCCGGCTCCATAGGCGCCGGTTCCTTCCACGCCAACTTGGCTCAGACGTCCCTTGCTACGCATCCAGGTCAGCATCGCCGCGTAACCGGCTAGCGTGGCGGGGAATTCGGCGTCGTCAAGCAGTCTTCCGTGGGAATCGATGACAGCGGCGTGGTGCGTTGCCGTATGCGTGTCGACACCGCCGAGGATCATTGTGGTCCGCCGGCCCATGCCGTGCCCCTTTCTCCTAAGTTGGGCACCACGGCCAGATGGACAGGCCAGTGATGGGCTGCAGACGAACACGCTCCTATGAGGTCACATCTGTCGCAGTACCCAATTCCTCTGTGTGGTGAGCGCGGACCCGAGGGTCGACAGGTCCAATGAAAGGCACAAAACTCGGCCAGGAAAATTCCGGGTCAGGCCATCGGATCCGCGTCCGTAACCATCATCACTGGAAACTTCTGACCCCGGCCGCCAAGCGCAGTGCCGTCACGGTGCTGCGTGAGCGGTTCGGGGTGTCTGAACGCCGCGCCTGCGCGGTCGTGGGTCTGCATCGTTCCACGATGCGTCTGACGCCGTCCC
>NZ_JAVROT010000392.1:0-9955 GCF_032162605.1 Mycobacterium sp.
TCCGTCGGAGACGAACCCGCCCGCGCCAACCTGGTCAAGATCGCCGTCAACTACAACCTCATCCACACGCTGCAGGCACTCGCGGAATCGGTGACCATGGTCGAACGCGGCAACGTCTCCGGCGACACGTTCATCGAAATCCTCACTGATGCGGCCTATACCGGAAGTGCGTACGGCGGATATGGGCCGATGATCGCCACGCGCACCTACGAACCCGTCGGATTCACCGTCGCCCTGGGGCTCAAGGATCTCGGCCTGGCCGAGCAGGCCGCCGCCGACACCGGTACTGCGCTGCCCACCAGTTCCACCTTGCGGTCGCTGTTCGAGTCCGCGTTGGCCGACGAAGACCTCTCCAAGCTGGACTGGTCAGCCGTCGCCGAAGTCACCCGCCGCCTGTGACACCGAGGGCTGTCACAGACGCTCTTCAGGATGCGGGTGTTGACATCAGCGCCGGCGAGTCAGCCTGTTACGTCGCCTGACGTCAGGTGTCGTGGCAGCATCCACACCCCGAAGAACGTCACCGGACGGCTGACCGCGCGCTCACCTCGAGAACCTGCCTTCCGCGGAGCGGTTCACGACGCTCCTGGAGGACCACGGTCCCGACGAAGCGCTGCGGGTCATCGAGCTCGACGAGAACCGGACACATCCCGACGGCCACCCCGTCAGCAGAATCTTCGTCGCTGATGCGGTGGTGGAATTCCGTCCTGATACGGCAAATTTACCGTACCGTCAGCGCCACTACTCCGTTACGGAGTTGCGCTGAGCAGCCCTCCGCGCACGGTCGAGAAGGAGCCGAATCGACATGCGCATCGTGGTGGACTTGAACCGTTGTCTGGGATACGCGCAGTGCGTTCCGCTGGCGCCGGAGGTGCTCCAACTCAATGGCGAGGAAGCTCTCGCGTACGACCCGAATCCCGATGACTCGCAACGACAACGGGTGGCGCGCGCCGTTGCGTCCTGCCCCGTGCAGGCGATCATCGCCGAGATGGATCCGCCGGCGGACAGGACGACCAAATGACCACGGCATCACTGATTTCCGACCTCGTCACCAGCTTCAAGGCCAACGGCAGGATCGTCATAGTTGGCGCATCCCTGACGGGGCTACGCGCCGCGGAAGCGCTGCGGGACGAGGGATTCACCGGCTCGCTGACCATCATCGGCGACGAGGTGCACGAGCCGTATGACCGCCCGCCGTTGTCCAAGCAGGTCCTCAAGGGGTGGGTGCCCGCCGAGAACACCAAACTCCCTCGACTGCGGGAGGTCGACGCGGATTGGCGTCTCGGCGTCGCGGCCACCGCCCTCGACCGCGCCAATCGGGAAGTGGTGCTGGCCAACGGCGACAAGGTGCCATACGACCGGTTGCTGATCGCGACCGGCGTGCGGTCCCGCGCGTGGTTCAACGAGGAAGAGGCCAAGCTCAAGGGGCTGTACACGCTGCGCACCAGCGATGACGCGGCCAAGCTGCAGGCGGCCTTGAAGGCCCGGCCCAAACGGGTGCTGATCGTCGGCGCCGGTTTCATCGGGTCCGAGATGGCCTCGGTCTGTCGTGACCTCGGTCTGGACGTGACCGTGGCGGAGCGCTCCAGCGCGCCGCTGGTCGGCCCACTCGGCGGTGTCATCGGTGACATTGCGGCCAAGATGCAGCGCGACGCCGGCGTAGACCTGCGTACCGGGGTGGCGGTGGAAGCGCTCAAGGGTGACGCCGACGGTCATGTTCGGCAGGCTCAGTTGTCGGATGGCACCCTCCTCGACGTCGACGTGGTGGTGGCATCCCTTGGCTCGATCCGCAACATCGAATGGCTGGAAGGCGCCGACCTCGCCTCCGGGTTCTGGGGGGTGGCTTGCGACGCGGGGTGCCGCGCGTTCGACATCAACGGCGTGGTGACCGACAACATCTTCGTCGCAGGCGACATCGCCCGGGCGCCGCACGTGCTCTACGAGTACCAGTTCATGGCGATCGAGCACGTGGACGCCGCGGTACTGGGCGCTCAGACCGCCGCCCACAACATGGTGAACCTCGAGATGGGACGCCGCCCGCACCTACCGCTACCGCAGTTCTGGTCCGGCCAGTTCGGCGTCAGCATCAAGGGTGTCGGCGTGTGTTCCTTCGGCGACGAGATCGTCTTCACCCAAGGCTCACCCGAGGACCTGCGCTTCGCCGCGGCGTTCGGCAAGAACGGCCGCATCGTCGGAGCGCTCACCTTCAATCACGGCAAGTGGCTGCCGTACTACGCAGACTTGATCGAACGCTCCGCCCCGTTCCCGCCACCCCCACCGGGTTACGACGTACCGGCCAACGCCGAACCGATGTCGGCCCGTTTCCCGGATCCCCGCGAGCCAACCGGGATCCCCGATGTCGTTCTGACCGGCCATGACCCGACCTCTCGGGGCGCCGAGTACCGCCCCAAAGCCCGTTAGCCCCCGGAAGGGAATCGACGACATGACGACTCCGGAAGCCGCCTGGGCGGAGGCGATGAGATTCGAGAACCGCCACGACCCGTATGAGTTCTTCGACCAACTCCGAGAGACACCCGTCGTTCAGGTGGCCGATCGAACGTACGTCGTCACCGGGTATCGCGAGCTGATGACGCTGGCCCACGATCCGCGGATCAGCTCCGACATCAGCCGCAGCCCGCTGGGAGCCGCGCAGGCGGCCGGGGCTGCGCCGGCACCTGGCGCGGAAGACATCCAGGCCTATGGCCGGGCGAAGACCATCATCCTGTCCGACCCTGCCGATCACGACCGTGCGCGCCGTCAGGTGATGCGGCACTTCGCGCCGCCGCACTCGCCGGACGTCATTCCGAAGATGGAGCCCAACATCCAGCGGCTCTGCAACGAGCTGCTGGACGGGATCAAGGCCAAGGGCGCCAACACCTTCGACGTCGTCGACGACTACGCATATCCCGTGCCGGTGGCAGTGATCTGCCAACTACTGGGCATCCCGCTCAAGGATGAACCCATGTTCCACGCCTGGATCTTCGACTTCATGGCCGGCCTGGACCTTGGGCCGGAAGCGGCCACCGAAGAGGGGCAGGCCCGCGCCGCGAAGGGCAAGCAGAGCACGGCCGAACTCTCGCAGTACCTGGCCGATCTCATCCAGGGGTACCTGAAGGAGCCTGGTGACGGCCTGCTGTCCAAGTTGGTGAACAACGACGGGCCCGACGGACCGATGCCACCACAGGAAGCCGCGTCCAACGCCGTCCTGCTGCTGATCGCGGGACACGACTCGACCGTGAACACCATCGCCCACTGCGTGCTGACGCTGCTGCGCAACCCCGCATCCCTCGACCTGCTGCGGCACCGGCCCGAGCTGATCCCGCGGGCCATCGAGGAGGTGCAGCGTCTGCAGTCGGCCGTACAGTTCTTCCCGAGTCGCAGTACTACCGCCGACATCGAGGTCGGCGGGACCGTCATCCCCGCCGGCTCGGCGGTGCACCTGATGTACGGTGCGGCCAACCGCGACCCCAAGATGTTCCCCGACCCGACCAAGTTCGATCCGTTACGCCGCAACAATCAGCACTTCGGTTGGGGCAGTGGAATCCACACCTGCATGGGCGGACCGCTGGCGCGCCTGGAAGTCAACCTCGCAGTGGAGAACTTCCTGCGGCGCGTCGAGAACCCCCGCCTGGTCGTCGACCCGCCGCCCTACCGGCAGAGCCAAGTCTTCCGGGGGCCTCGACACCTGGAGGTTGCCTTCGACCGGATCACGGACTGACGGTGAAGGCCTTCCAGTTCGTCGAATGGCAACGGCCGGGCGAACTCCGGGACGTACCGGTGCCCGAGCCGGGGCCGGGAGAGGTGCTGGTCAAGGTCGGCGGAGCCGGCGCTTGCCACTCCGATCTGCACCTGCTCGAACTACCCGCCGGAGCAAGGTCTTTCACCCTGCCGTTCACGCTGGGACACGAGAACGCCGGATGGATCGAGACGATGGGCCCCGGCGTCACGGGCTTCACACCAGGTGATCCCGTCATCGTGTACGGCCCATGGGGTTGTGGCCTGTGCATGAATTGCCGCCAGGGCATGGAGAACTACTGCCCTACACCGGGAAAGCCCAGCCCGGGCGGTCTCGGGGGCACCGACGGAGGGATGGCCGAATACCTCCTCGTTCCCTCGACGCGCTACCTGATCCCGCTGGGTGACCTGGACCCCAGGGAGGCCGCCCCGCTGAGCGATGCCGGACTCACCAGTTATCACGCGGTCAAACGGTCTGTGCACCTGCTGGGGCCAGGCTCGACCGCGGTCGTGATCGGCGCGGGCGGCCTCGGTCAGATGGCGATCCAGGTGCTCAAGGCGTTGACCGCGGCGACAACCGTTGTCGCGGTGGACACTTCGGAAAACAAGCTGAAGATCGCGAAGCAGTTCGGCGCCGACGAAGCGCTTCTCTCCGGCGAGGAAGCCGTCACGACGATCAAGGGCATCACCAAGGGCCAAGGTGCCGAACTCGTCCTCGACCTCGTCGGCGTCAATCCCACCTTGGCCATGGCTGCGCAGGTGGCACGGGTCCTCGGGCACCTCACGATCGTGGGCGTCGGAAGCGCGACGTTGCCGGTGAACTTCTCCAGCCCGCCGCACGAATGCTCCGTGGCCTCACCGTTCTGGGGATCCATCCCCGAACTGATAGAGGTGATCTCGCTGGCGCAGGCCGGCAAGATCAAGATGCTCGTCGAACACTTCCCGCTCGACGACGCAGCACACGCCTACCACCTGCTGCACGACGGCGAGATCCAGGGCCGCGCCGTCATCACACCGAACGACTAGGCGCCGGTGGACGACCCGGCGGCGGTTACTTCGACATCGGCCCACGCGTTAGCTACGGCAGCGGGTTTGGCTACTCGGCGGTGCTCAGCGTCAAGCGGACGACACTGCGGGCCGCGTCCGGCAGCCCTCTCGCACTCGTGGTCGCAGACGAACTGCCCAGCGTCCTGCTGATGGTCGGATACACGTGGGCGGGCCTGTTCCTACTCTTCGCCGACTGCGGGGTGACCCAACGTTCTCACGGCGTCTTCGCCGCGCTTGCGGTGGTCGGCTTGTCCGATTTTCGCTCGATGCGACGTTTCAGGGACATCGCATGCCTTTCCACCAGGAACCAGCTCAGCGCGGCCAGGGGCACGGTGGCTGCCGTGGCGATGCCGAAGAAGACGAACGGATCTAGACGGGCAAGGCCACAGGTGGCCAGCAACTGTTGGATGGGGAATGCGTAGATGTACACGCCGTAGGAGAGGTCGTTGCGCAACTGGACATTTCGGATGAGGGCGCCGGAAACGATGATGGCGTACGCCAACGGTAGGGCGGCGATCACCCGGTAGTTCTGCAACAGCCCGGAGGCCACGACGATGGCGACGCTCAGTGCGACCAGAGACCAGCGGGCCGGCACCTTGTCTTGGAATTGGTAGAGGAGCGCCCCGGCGAGAAACACGACCGCGAACCGCGCCAGCATCTGCGGAATGGTTTGCAGCGCGGCGGTCGGGTGACACCCACCCGCACCATGCCACGGCGAGCACGAACAGAACCGGGATCACCCAGCGTCGCTTCAGCAAGCCGAGAATCCCGAGCACGCAAACGGCGATGTAGCAGAGCAGTTCGAAGAGGAGGGTCCAGAGGGACCCGTTCCACACCCCAGGCCACGGCACACCGATGGGCGTTCCGTTGATGCCGACGTAGTACGGGAACATCACTGCGTTGTAGAGGACGTATGCGACCTCGGATGACATCGGGATGGAGCGGTGCTGGATCGCGGCGGCGATGGGGGCGATGACGAACGCAATGACCAGTAGGCATACCCAGAGGCCGGGGAAGATCCGCAAGACGCGGGCTGTCCAGAATTCCTTCAGGTGAGGGCGGCGCATCCAGCTGGCGGTGATGAGGAACCCGGACACGGTGAAGAACCCGTCCACCCACGCTTCGCTTAGCAGTCGCACCACCGGCTCGTAACTGATTGTGCGTCCGGTCAGGGGAAAGGAGTGCCAGAAGATCACGCCGGTTGCGAGGATGAGCCGCCACGCGTTCAGAGCGTTGTGTCGTGGATCGAATGCCTGCCCGAGCTTCACGGCATCCTCCGGGTTTCTATGTTTGGTCTCCGCATGATACGCACGGCGCGGTGTGCGTATCTTGCGCAAGCCAGTCGCGGAACGCGCCGACCGATTTCCTTGGGAGGGAGCGGGAGCATTTCGTGGCATTGTTTCGCTTGGGGCCAGCGATTTGGTTGAACGCCTAGGTCAACGCATCGGATTCGAATGCAATGGCATTGCTGTATCTACCGGGGCCGTCATGGGTGATCAGGGTATCGTCACTCCGCGACGAAGATGACGTCTGACCATCGCGGCTGGGCCCGGTGGCCGGCGCCGAACAACGCGCGGCTGAGATGAGCTCGAGTGACGCTGGAGATTCTCCATCCGCGACTCGACACCGAGTAACGCCGCGCCAGACCGGCGATGTGTTCTTACCGACATTCGTGCCGTGTTTCATCATAGATACAACTAGTATCTATGATGTGTCTAGCGCGCTCTCCGCCTCGGAAGAGGCCTACGTGACGGTCAAGGAGCTCATCGTGACCGGTGAACTGCCCGGTGGTGAGCTCATCAGCGAGGGCGACATCGCGACCCGGATGGGGGTCAGCCGCACTCCGGTCCGCGAAGCGTTTCTGCGACTGCAGGCGGAGGGGTGGATGCGGCTGTATCCAAAGCGAGGTGCACTGGTCGTTCCCATCGCCGCCGATGAAGCTGAGAACGTCGTGTCGGCGCGCCGAATGATCGAGACGGGCAGTGTCAAGGCCATGACGGTGCAGACCCGTGCCGAGTTGGCACTCGCACTGAACCGGAATCTCACCCTGCAGCGGGAGATAGCGGGCAGTGGTCCCGCGACGGCGTTCAGTGCCGTCGACGCCGACTTTCATCAATCGATCGTCAACGCGGGGGACAACCCGCTGCTGGACACCTTCTACTGCGGCCTTCGCGAGCGACAGAGGCGCATGACTACCCACTCGCTTGCGCGAGACCCAGGCCAGATCGCAGGCATCATCGAAGACCACGATCGGCTCATCAGTCTGATTCAGGCCGGCGATGTCGAAGGGTTCGAGATCGCCGTGGACCGCCACATGCGACGTGTGCACGGCTGGATCGTTGGTACCGGGCTGTGAATGCGTATGAGGCACAACTAAGTTCGTGGTTCTGGGCGCCGCGCCGATGGATGTTGGTTGCCGCGGGCATGTTCGCGGTGGCGTGGGGTGGCAACGAATTCACACCGCTGCTGGTGATGTACCGCTTGCAGCACGGTTTCTCCGCGTTCACCGTGTACACATTCCTGTTTGCCTACGTGATCGGCATCGTGCCCGCCCTGCTGATCGGCGGCCCGCTGTCGGATCGCATGGGCAGGCGCCCCGTGATGCTTCCCGCGACCGCAATCGCCGCCGTCGGATCAATACTGATCGCGCTTGGCGCCGACTCGTCGACGCTGCTTCTTGCCGGCCGGGTGTTCACCGGAGTCTCGTTGGGGATCGGCATGGCCGTCGGCGGAAGTTGGGTCAAGGAGCTGTCGGCCCAGGATCCGACGTCGTCGCTGGGCACTGGCGCCCGACGCGCGGCCATGAGTTTGACTGCGGGCTTCGCACTGGGTGCCGGCGTGGCAGGAGCGCTCGCGCAGTGGGCGCCGTGGCCGGCGCACCTGGCCTACCTGGTGCACGTGTCCATCTGCGTTGCCGCGGGGGCGGCCATGTTCGCGGTGCCCGAGACCCGGCCTGCAGTTCCCGTTCGCGAGCGGAGTCGACTGATCGACGATCTCAAGATTCCGACGGCGTCGCACCGGCGCTTCTTGTTCATCGTGGTTCCGTTGGCGCCCTGGGTGTTCGGTTCTGCCAGTGTCGCTTACGCGGTCCTGCCATCGTTGATGGCCGACGAGAGCGGGCACCACCCGATTGCGTTCTCGGCGCTCATGTCGGTCACCGCACTCGGGGCGGGTCTCGCGATCCAGTCCCTGGCCCGAAGGATCGACACCCCACTCGGTGCACGCGGAGCCATCGTGGCACTGACCATCCTCACGGTCGGAATGTTCTTGGCGGCATGGGCGGCGTCCGTGCTGACGGTCGCGGCTGCGCTGATCGCCGCCGTGGTGCTTGGATGCGGTTACGGGATGACGCTTGTCGCCGGACTGCTTGAAGTGCAACGCATTGCGGGCCCCGACGGACTGGCGGGACTGACGGCAGTCTTCTATTCGCTCACCTATCTGGGCTTTGCCATCCCCGCACTGCTGTCGTCGCTGACCGAACGGTGGCCCGGGATCGCCACCTATCCCGTGATCTTCGGGGCCGGCGGTATCCTGGCGGCTCTGTGCGGTGTCTTCGTCCGGGTGCACACCCGCCGTCACCTGCCAGTTGAGTTCGGACGGCAGCGTCCGGTGCCGGTCTCGGTGGATTGATCCGCCGGTAGCCGAAAGTCTTGGTCTGCACAGAACGTAATCTCAGTTCAGTCTCAGGCGGGTAGCGCACCATGAAGCAACGGCTTTGCTGTCCACTCGAAGAGAGAACACACGAAAACATGACGAATCACCCGCGGTACCCCCTGCGTGAGCCGGACCACGCGTCCAGTCCGAATCAGGGTGTGGAGCAGCAATACCCGGGCTACCCGGCTCCGCACGTGCCTCAGCAGTCCTACGACTGGCGCTACGCTCAGCAACCATCGGCGGCGTACTACCGCGATCCGCGTCAGTCGGAGTCGGCGATCACCGCGCCGATTCAGCTTCCGCGCAAGCGTTCTCGAGCGGGCATCGTGGTGGCCAGTGCGGCGGCCGTCGTCGCGGTCTCGGCAGGCGCGGGCGCAGTCGTACTCGCAAACCATCCCGACCGCTCTGCCGCAAGCGGTCTCGCCAGCGCGGTGGCAGCGGCGCCCAGTCAAACCCCCGCAGGCAAGCCCGTCGCCGGTGCGCCCGCCGGCTCGGTCGAGCAGGTCGCCGCGAAGGTGATGCCCAGCGTGGTGAAGTTGCAGCTCGACATGGGCGGCGGTCAGAGCGAAGAGGGTTCCGGCATCGTCCTGAGCTCCGACGGACTGATCCTGACGAACAACCACGTCGTGGCCGCCCTCAACGGCAGCGCCGCCGGCGCGAACGCTCCGGACGGCCCGCAATTTCCCGGCGGATCGGGCAGCCAGGGCGTCCCCGGCGACGAGGCGGCGCCGAGTGGGCAGGAAGCCCCCGGTGGTCAAGCCATGAAGGCCACCGTGACGCTGTCCGACGGCCGCACCGCGCCGTTCACCGTCGCCGGCGCCGATCCATCGAGCGACATCGCCGTCGTTCGCGCCCAGGGTCTTTCGGGTCTCACCCCGATCACACTGGGATCCTCGAAGGATCTGAAGGTCGGTCAGAACGTCGTGGCGATCGGCTCACCGCTGGGTCTGCAGGGGACGGTGACGACCGGCATCATCAGTGCGCTGGACCGTCCCGTCTCCACCGGTGGCGAAGGCTCCGATCAGAACACGGTGCTCGACGCGATTCAGACCGACGCGTCGATCAACCCGGGTAACTCCGGCGGTGCCCTGGTGAACATGAACGGTGAGCTGATCGGGGTGAACTCGGCGATTGCTTCTCTGGGTGGCAGCGGAGGTTCTCCTGGCGCACAGGGTGGTTCGATCGGACTCGGCTTCGCCATCCCGTCTGATCAAGCCAAGCGCGTCGCCGACGAGCTCGTCTCCACCGGCACGGCGACGCACGCCTCGTTGGGTGTGCAGCTCAGCAATGACGCCAGTGCCAACGGTGCTGCGATCGCCCAGGTGGTCGACGGGGGACCCGCCGCTGCGGCCGGCGTGCCCAACGGCGCGGTAGTCACCAAGGTCGACGACCACGTCATCGACAGCGCTGAGGCATTGGTCGCATCGGTGCGTTCGAAGGCGCCCGGGGACAACGTGGCTCTGACATATGCGGACTCGACCGGCGCCATGCAGACCGTGCAGGTCACGCTCGGCCAAGCGCA
>NZ_JAVROT010000393.1:0-11573 GCF_032162605.1 Mycobacterium sp.
CGTGGTGTGGAGCGTCGCGCACGCAGCGGTGTCAGCAATGCTTCGAGCCCGTACTCGAACACCGCGTCGTAGTCGGTAGGGGACTGAAGTGCTTCGACGAGCGCCTGATCGGGCCAGGCGTCTGCCCACAGCGTTGGGTCCTCCTCGTCGTGTTTGACCCCACGCATCGCCGAGAACTGCATCATCGCAGACGAAATGACGTGGACCTGTACGGCTCGCAAGAGGAGCGCGGCGTCGGTTCCGGTCACGCCCAGTTCGGCCAAGTGTGCCGCCAACGACTGTTGTATCGGCACCAACCCGAACGCCTACTGCGACGTCCTGCGTGAGCGCGCGATCACATGGCTGATTCTCAGCCGCGATACTGCGCTACCAGCGCGGCGTATTCGTCGAGCAGTCGTAGTGATTCATCCAGCGGCTTGGTGGGCAGGAGCAGCGCGACCTGTCCGAACCCCAGCTCATCGACGGCGCTCCAGTAGTCGAGATCGGCGGGCGTGCCGAACTGTGCCAGCGGGAAGTCGTGGCGCGCACCGTCGCGAATCTGACCGATGCGTTTCGCCAAATGCTCCACGGGGAGCGGATTGGAGATCCAGCCCGCTTCGTGCCGAATCACCCGCTTGACGGTGGCGTCGGAGTCGCCACCGATGTAGACGGGGGGATGCGGCTGCTGGACCGGCTTGGGACGACTGTAAGACGGATCGAAGTCGACGTACTTGCCGTGGTACTCAGCGGGGTCGGCCGTCCACAGCGCCTTGATGGCCTCGATGCGCTCGTCCAGCAGTGCGCCACGCGTCTTCGGATTCGTGCCGTGGTCGCGCAGCTCCTCGATGTTCCACCCCGCGCCCACTCCGAAGATGAAACGGCCGCCCGAGATCAGGTCGATGCTCGCGGCCTCTTTTGCGGTAGTGATCGGGTCACGTTGAATGAGAAGTGCGATCCCGGTGAACAGTTCGATCTTCGAAGTCACGGCGGCGGCCGCGGCGAGGGTTACGAACGGGTCCAGCGTCCGGTAGTAGAAGTCGGGCAACTCGCCACCGCCTGGGTACGCCGACTCCCGGCTCGCCGGAATGTGCGTATGTTCGGCGATCACCAGCGAGTCGAAGTTCCGCTCCTCAATCGCCTGTGCGAGCGATACCGGGTCGATACCGTCGTCGGTGACAAACGTGGAGATCCCGATCTTCATCCGCCATTCCCATCAGTCGACACCATCAGACAAGCCGTCGTCGGAACCAGAGTATTCCCGATGAAGGGCACCCCCCTTGACGAATGCTAAGGCGATAGCTCGTGACGGATCAACTCGACATCGACCCGGCAGGCACCGCGCTGCTGGTCATGGACTTTCAGGTCGGCCTGGTGGATCGCGTGGCCGACGCCGGAGCGCTACTCACTCGGGTCAACAATGCCGTCGCCGACGTCCGCGCCCACGGCGGGCACGTCGCCTGGGTCCGAGTGGCCTTCGACACCGCTGACTTCGATGGCACTCCACCCTGCAGCGTGATGGCCCGCATGGCTGGCCCCGACCGCCGCGCCGATGCACCTGTAGCCAGATCCACTCCAGTCTCAGCCCGCAACCGCAGGACATCACCGTCCGCAAGACACGCGTGGGCGCCTTCACCACCACCGATCTCGACAGACAACTCCGAGACCGCGCGATCACCACGCTTGTCCTGGCCGGAATCAGCACCAGCGGCGTCGTGCTCAGCACCGTCCGCGAAGCGATGGACTGCGACTACCGGATCGTGGTCCTCGAAGACGCCACCGCTGACTCCGATCCGGACACCCACGCCTTCCTCACCGCCTCGATCTTCCCAGACACGCAGCAGTCATCGCCGTCGACGACCTGCGTGAAATCTGGACATGGCAAACGGGCCACCGCCCAGGCTGTGTGAGGGGGATCGCTATCGAAAGAAGTCGTCGCAGAACGCATCCCATACGCACAGGAAGTCCGTGCTCGGATCGCCGACCCACAGTACTTCGAGGCCCTGCCAGAACGCGAGTAGCTGCCGCGCCGCGGTCGGTGGATCGGACTTCCATTCGAGGAGGCCTTCGAACGTCTGCAGTGCGAACCGGGTGCGTTCGACGAAGTAGTGGTGGGCGGGGTGTCGAGGATCCGTGGCCTCCACGTTCAGTACCGCGTAGAGCGTGATGATCTCCCGCATCTGCAGATTCCGTTGGACCACCTGGCGCAGGTGTGCCCGCAGATCGTGCCGACTCATCGCAGAGGTCAAGAGTTCACCGGATGCGTACTCGTCGAGGTCGCGCTGGGTGAGGACTGCGGTGAGAAGGTCGTTCATCGTCGGGAAGTAGTGCAGCACGGAGGGTTTGCGGATTCCGCAGGCTTCGGCGATGTCGTTGAGCGAGACGGCATTGAATCCCGAGAGCGAGATCAACCGCGTTGCTTCGGTGACGATCTGCAGCCGTCTGGTCTCGCGGGCGAACCTGGTGCGCGTGCGAGTGGGTTCACTGGACGGCGGCATGTCGACGAGCGTAATCTACCAATCGGTAGATACCAACTACCCAATGGTGGATAAGAGACGTGATGGGAACCCGGTCAACGATGTCGACATCCCCGGCGCAGGCCACGAACTTCACGTTCGACGACGGCGTGCGCCTGCTTCGCGCTGGGGAAATCACGGCCGACGAAGCCGCCGAGCGATTGGCGGCGCAACTGACCGACGACGAGTTGCTGTGGCTGCTCGACGGTGACACGCCGTTGCGTGACATCGTCGGGATGGCCAAGAAGTTCAGGACGGTCGCGCTGAAGGGTGGAGCGCTGCCGCGGCTGGGCATCCCCGGAATCCGATTCAGCGACGGTCCGCGTGGCGTGGTCATCGGCCACTCGACCGCATTCCCCGTGACCATGGCCCGCGCTGCGACGTGGGAGCCCGACCTCGAAGAACGCGTCGGGCAGGTAATGGGCCTCGAGGGCCGTGCGGCGGGGGCCAACTACTTGGGCGCGGTCTGCGTGAACCTGCTCCGACACCCTGCCTGGGGGCGCGCGCAGGAGTGCTACGGCGAAGACCCGGTCCTCACCGGCCGGATGGGGGCGGGGCTGACGCGTGGGCTGCGTCGCAACGTGATGGCCTGTGTGAAGCACTTTGCGCTCAACTCGATCGAGAACGCCCGCTTCACGATCGACGTCACCGTCGACGAGCATGCGTTGCACGAGGTGTATCTGCCGCACTTCAAGACGGTGATCGACGCCGGCGCTGATTCGGTGATGAGTTCCTACAATTCGGTCAACGGCGACTTCCTCGACGTCAACAAGGTGCTGCTGACCGAGATCCTTCGCGACGAATGGGATTTCGATGGATTCGTCAGCAGCGACTGGGTTTTCGGCACCCACGAAGCAGTGCGGAGCCTGGAAGCCGGTTTGGACGTCGAGATGCCGTTGCGGCTGCTTCGTGCCCGCGCACTGCCGAAGGCCCTCGCCAGCGGCCGCCTGTCCCGCGACACGGTGCTGAGGTCGGCCCGACGCATCCTGACGACCACTCTGCGGCACTACGCAATCCGCGACGAGGGCGAACCGCCCGCATCGGTGGTCGCCAAGGCCGAGCACCGGGTCCTCGCGCGTCACGTCGCCGCCCGTGGAGCCGTCCTTCTCAAGAACGAGCCCGTCGACGGCACTGCCATCTTGCCCTTGCCGCAGGGGATCCGTCGTCTCGCCGTCATCGGAGCACTGGCCACCGAGGTCAACCTCGGCGACCGCGGGTCCTCGCGAGTGCGCCCTCCCGCGGTGTCCTCACCACTGGACGGTCTGCGCGAGGCGCTGCCGAACACCGTGATCGTGCACGTCGACGGCAGCGACCACGCCGCGGCGGCACGTGCGGCGGCCGAAGCCGAAGCCGCCATCGTCGTGGCGGGCATGACTTTCACCGACGAGGGCGAGTACCTCACCAACACCAACGCCGACGGCCTCAAAGAGCTCGGGTTCCCATTCAATTCAAGGGTTCTGCAGTTCATCGGAGGGAAGCTCGCCACGTTCGGCAAGCGGTTCGCCAAGGGCGGCGACCGTCAATCGTTGACGCTGCATCGTGGCGACGAGACACTCATCTCGGCCGTCGCCTCGGCCAACCCTCGGACCGCGGTGGTCGTAATCGGTGGCAGCGCGATCATCATGGAAGCCTGGAGACATCAGGTCCCGGCGATCCTGATGGCCTGGTATCCGGGCATGGAAGGCGGTCGCGCGATCGCCGACGTTCTCACCGGTGCACAGGAGCCGGGCGGACGGCTGCCGGTCGCCATTCCCACCGATGCCCGCCACCTGCCGTTCTTCGACGCAAAGGCCAAGACGATCGTCTACGACTCCTGGTGGGGCCAGCGCAAACTCGACCGCGACGGCCACCGGGCCGCGTATCCGTTCGGATTCGGCTTGGGCTACACCACGTTCGACCTCGAGCTCGTCGATCACCGCGTGTCCGACGACGAGGCGGGCGCCACCGTCCACGTCCGCAACACGGGGCAACGCGCCGGCTCCACCGTCGCCCAGGTCTACGCCGTCAGTGACGCCCCTGACGCCGTGTCGCAGTTAGTCGGCTTCCGCCGGGTCGAGCTGCCCGCCGGTGGCGAGGACACCGTGTTGATCAGCCTCGACCTGACCCCGACCACACAGCGTGACCCCGAGACCCGCAGGTGGTCGAGACGACCGGGGGAGTGGGGCATCGTCGTATCTCCCTGCAGCCCAGGAAAAGTGACGGGCACGTACCCGCTCCCCGTCTCGGACGGAGCGCGATGAGCGTTCACTCTTGCCGCCCGTAGCGTGCTAATCACGTGCTAGCTGATCGATGCCGTTGGAGGGCGGTCAACGGGGTGATTGCGGGCGGCAGTGTTGAGAACACCGGCAGTATCTCGTCAATCCCGGTGAGGTGGACCGGAAGTGGCGACATTGTTCGCTTCTGCTGATCTCGGTCGGGCGAAGGCCGCTTACCCTCGATCGGTCCGTCTCGAGGGCCCGTGCCCCTCGGTCCGCGGCGCGTCCGCGACTCGACTGGTCTCCCACAGCCGGGCGGTGACGTCGGTGACGCCTATGAGTAGCAGCGTTCCCGTTTCGCGCAGCAAGAGCGGTGCTGACACCATGGTCCGGACCACATAGTTCTGGTTGTGGTTCCACTCGACCACCGCGGCGGCCGTTCGCAAGGTGGTCAGACAGTCCGCGGGCGCGAGAGCTTCGTGCCCGGTCAGCAACGCAGGCAGCTGGAGCCGGGTGACCGTCCCGCAGTCTGGGTAGCCGAGCATCTCGGCGCACGCAGGATTGGCATAGGCGATGTCGCCGAGGTGTCCGACACCAAGCATGGCGGTGGGTAATCGGTCGAGAAGAGCGAGTGCTGGTAGTTGGCGCAGGTATCCCTGTGCGGCAGTACTCCAGCGCAATCGCAGTCGCAGTCGGAGTCGCAGTCGTCAGAATCTCGCGCGTCGTTGGCCCCGAATCCGCCACGCAACGATCGGTCGACCGACGACGAATCCGTGTCAGGCTGGCATCCCAGCTCGTGCCGTGTTTGCGGATTGACGGATGGCCCGTGATTGAACTGTGATCATTGGGTAAGACGTCCACCGTAGGCGTCGAGACAACGCGTCGGTGTGCTAGCAGAAAAAGGTGAGCTGCGTGTCAAAGCCAACTCGAATCCCGTCAGGTCTGCTCGGCAACATCGATGACGAGCTCGCTCGCATGCTGCAGGTTGCGGAGGGCTTCCTCGTCGGGCAGCAGTCTCCATCGGGCGTGGTTCCAGGGCTGATCGCGACCGCGCGGGATGCCGACCTCTCGCCAGTCACCATCGCCGAGGCGTTCGTCGACGCCGAGAGTCACGGGTGGTCGTCGTCAGGATTCGAGGATCTGCCGGTCATGGCCACCGTGGATACGGAATGGCGTGGACTGTTCGGCACCGAGGAGCCGACGTAAGCGTGACGTGAAGCAGTAAGTGGCGACGTCCGGCCCACACCCGTCGCGACCATCAATGGCGTTGAGCGCGCCTCGTCCCCCGTCACGCCGGGGCGCGTGGCGCACCGCCCGAACGATCCGGCGCCGAAATGCCCTGTTCAATGGGGACCAGTGGGTCACGTGACCGCTAGCCATGGCAAGCACTTGTTTGCAGGGCATGGCAGCCGGGTATGAACGCTCGGCCGGATTGCGTTGGGAACGGAGGAGGTGTCATGGTGACAACAGCTATAGCTGCAGAAGTATCGAGCGCTATCCGCGACTTCAGTGCCGGCGTGGAGACGCAAGGCCGCGCGCTGGGCTCATCAGTCCGGCACCTGGTGCTCTCGGCCGGTGTGAGCGAATCGTCTCGCGCGCGGATCGCACGGGAGGTCCAGATGCCGCCCGCTCAATTGCTCAACTGGATCGCCGGCGCGCTGGAGGCCGCCACGTCGCTTCTGGGCGCTGAGACCGGCAGTTTCGAACCGAGCGGCGGTCGTGTGGTCGGCGATTTCGTCGTCATCGAGAAGTCGATCACCCGCTGCTGAGAACGTTGGGCGTACGCCGCGGCAGCTGGATACCCCGGCGCGCAGTGTCCGCGCCATGCCGAGAGCTGTGACGCCAGCAGCGGTTCACTCATGATCATCCACGTTTCACGGTTCAACGATTGCGTTGCGGGGCATGTGTGGCACAGGGGGCACGATCCTCATCGTGCACTCTGAGTTCGCCGACGTCGACCGGACGGTCGAGGGGCTACGCGCCTCCGGACTGCACGCCGATGTCGTTGCCGAGCAGTGGATCCCGTTTGGTCCGGTGTTGACGGCGCGCGCGCACTGGTTGGAGCGCGTCGGGCTGCTCGAGGTCGGCAGGCGCGAGGAGCGCCTCGCCGTCGTGCGCGCAGACCGGTCGTGACCGACACGGGTCACGGGCGGTCCGAGTGGTCCCGTCGGACCCGGTAACGGTGCAGGGTAGCTACCGCAACGCCGAGCGAGCCGCGACCCGGGGCCGTAGCGACGACTTGCCGGCCCGCCAGCAGGCAACCATGTGGTCGGCCAGTCGGTCCTCGACCACGCCGCGCGCCCGGATGCCGAACACCACGTCGCGGTCCAGGGCCGGTTCACGGGCGACGAGGTCTGCAACGACGTCGTGGCGCACCACCTGTTCGTGCACGGCGTCGGCCTCGACGTGCTCGCGGTAGAACCCGGCGCAGCGTTGGGGTGCGTCCAATCGCTGCAGGGCCTGCACGATCCGCGCCGATCCCGGCGGCGACGTGATCTCCGTCGAGGCAAAGTGCCCCACCGCCGCGCCCCGCAGATCGCGGTGCAGCCCGAACAGCGACATGAGGTTGACCACCGTCAGGGCGTCGGCAGGGACGTCGTCGAGATAGCCGAGATAGGTTGCATCCAGGTCCGCTGCCTTCAGGAGATCCGCGAAGAGTTGTTGATGAGACCGCTCGCCGCGACCCGCGCCGTACTCGTCGTATTCGATGGCGACGAACGCAGCCTTGGCGCCTCCGACCAGCCTCGGTATGGCGAATGCGTGTGGGTCGCCCTCCTTGAGGTGGTAGAGCGACCGGTGCACGAAGTACTCCCGCATCTGCTCCCACGTGCCTTCGTCGCGCAGAAAGTACGAGAGGCCCTGGCCGCCGACAGGTTCCACGGACAACGTGGCCATTGCATCGGCGGCGGTTTCGCCTTCGTCCAGGTCACCCACGTCGCGCCACACCGCGTCGAAGAAGACCCGCTCGAGGCGTCCGCGGAGGCCGAGCAGGACGGGATCCCACTCCCACGAACCACTTACTCCGGCGAAGCCGCGGTAGTGCAGTTCGTAACAGACGTAAAGCGCCAGCTGCAGGTCCAGGCCGTACGGATCGGCGCCATCGACGTTGACGGCATCGTCACAGGATGTCCATGCGCCGCCCAGCAGGTCCAGGACACACGCTGAGATCGGTCCGACCGCAGTCGGCAGCAGGGGCTCGATCGTCGCGGGCACCGTCCTCGCTTGCATCGTCACAGGCAGCGATTACCCAGGAAGAGGTGCCGACAACCGCGATGGATCTGGCGGCCTGGCTACATAGACCATGTGGACCCGAAGGAAGGGCTCTAGCGGGTCGGCGACGACTTCGTGGGCCGGTGCGCCAAGTCGTAGGCTTCGCTTACCGAGGCGGGAATCCGACCCCGGGTTCTGACCTCGTGGCCATTCTCCGCCGCCCATGCACGAACCGTTGCCGTCGAGTTGGTGCTGGTGTGCTTGGCCGTCCGCGTTCCCGCTCGCTTCTTACGGGTCGATGAGGCCGCGGACCCTGTCATCGGGGCGGCGCTGCCGGTGGCCTTGGCGGCCGCCTCCACGAACGGCGCGAGCGCCTTGTCGAGCTTGGCGATGTTCGCGTCGGTCAAGTCGATGGTGTAGGTAGTGCCGCGGAGGGCGAACTGCACCGAGCCGCCCTTGCCGTCGACGATCTCTGTCTGATCGAGATCGTCGATGAGTTGACGAATGATGCGTTCAGCCATGGCTGGTCCTTCGGTAGTGGCGCGTCGTGTCAAAGATCTCGAGTTGTCGGGATAATGTTGTCGGGATAATACCGTCACGGGATATCTCCGGAAGCATCCGGCGCATTTCTCGTCGCATTGCGGATTGCGAGTTGGATAGTGGCGCTAGCAATCTCGGAGTCGCCCGTGGCACGTAGCGAACCGCGGAACATCATCCACCGCAGGTATAACCAGTTATGACATGTGGAAGAACATGCCATTTCGATTGACCGGTTCAATCGGGATCAAACGTGAAGACTTTGTAGTAATGGTGCGACCGGATCAGCGCGATCTTCGAGGCTCATATCACGACGCACCGCTATTCAGCCCGACGGAATGGCGCGGTGAGCAAGACGCGCCGTGGCTGTGAGCGATGAATGGCTCTCAGGTGGGTGGTTACCGACGTCGAGGACCGGGCGAGAGAGCGCGGTCAGATTGCAGACCTACCATGTGTGAGAGCTGAGCACGTCGAATCGTTGGAGTTGTGAATGACCGGTGCGTGTCGCGTTCCAATGACCCTGCGTGCGGTGGCGGCAATCGTGGTGGCGTTCCTCTTCGTAGCTGCGGGTGTGTCCCGCGCTGACGATGCTGGCCTGCCTGGGGCTTCGCTGACCACCACGTCGGGTGCCGCGTTGCAGAACGGTGGCACCTACGGTGTCGGCGTTGTCGTCGTGGCGCACTTCGACGCCCCCGTCGGGGACCGCAGCACGGCAGAACAGCAGCTCGTGGTGTCCACGTCGCCGCCGGTATCCGGTGCCTGGCACTGGGTCGACGACAAGACCGCGCATTGGCGACCGCCGCAGTATTACCTGCCGGGAACCACGGTCACCATCACGACCGGGCAGCAACCACCCGTGACGTTCACCGTCGGGGCCTCACACGTGTCGATCGCCGACGATGCCACCAAGCAGGTCAGCGTTTACGACGGCGGGACGCTGGTGCGCACGATGCCCACCTCGATGGGCCGTGGGGGCACCGACAATGTCGGAAACACGACGCTGAGCTTTTGGACTCAGCCCGGTGTCTACACGGTGTTGGACAAGAGCAACCCTGTGGTCATGGACTCCTCGACCTATGGGTTGCCCATCAATTCGCACCTCGGTTACAAGGAGAGCATCAACTACGCGGTGCGCGTGAGCACCGATGGCGTCTATCTGCACGAGCTCGACAGCACGGTGTGGGCACAGGGACACACCGATACCAGTCACGGCTGTCTGAACCTCAACCGCGACAACGCAGCGTGGTTTTACGACTTCTCCGTCCCCGGTGACGTCGTCGAGGTGCGCAATTCGGGCGGTAAAGCGTTGCAGCTCTGGCAGAACGGCGACTGGAGCGTGCCGTGGGACCAGTGGGCGAACGGGTAGCGGACTCGCTGGAACGGCCGCGGGCTCAACTGGGTGAAACGGCACCGTCCCGGCCGAGCGAAGTAAACCGAGCCCGCCGGTAGGACGACCAACCGAGGGTAGGCCGATTCCCCTCGAGCAGGGCTGTTGAGCCGAGATCTCCTTTCAACGACCCGACGGACCTTGCGAAGGCTTGCGGCGCGTTTCCGGTAGCCCGGCGAAGGTGCTGTGTACCGATCATCGCCGCCGAAGACCAACGGGCCGGCGTTGGGTCTCCCGAATACTCTGGGGTGCATAGGGTTCCGCATCGGGCATGACGTGGCTGCATCAGGGAATCTGCGCCTGTGGATTCGAGTCGGGCGCTTCGCCGGCGTACAGCGGTGCGGGGCCGGTGATGCTCGGAACGGCCTTTGTGATGGCGGGGGTGGCTGACGGCGTAGAGACGGTGACTGCTTGTCCCTCCGAGCTGCCCGCTGCATGAATTTGCGAATTCTGTGTGAGGTGGGCCGCTAGACAAACCAGAGCGATTGCGGCGCAACAACCAACGACTGCGGCGTACAGCCGCAACCTCCTGACTAAGGTGGTGCTCATTCTGCCCTTCCTCCCTTCTCTCTGCCTTCAAGGTGGCTTCGCAATCCCATGGGCAGATGTCGCAATCCGGCTACTGTCGTAATCCGGCTACCCCTCATTCAGCGCCTTCAGGCTACGAAAAGCCTGGAGCTGCAATGCGAATCAGCTATACGCCCATTGTCGCCGGCATCGGGCTCACAGGAAGGACCTTGGTCCTCACCGTTGACGGTGTTCACACTGCCGCGAAAGGAGCGGTAACTTGTCAGTTTTCTTGGAGGGGTGGAACCCCGGGCGGTTCCTAGGACTTGGCTGCTCTCACGAGCAAAGATGCGACCAGGATCGGTAGCTGCAGCGGGCAGGGGATTGCGCGACGCCCGCCACGTTCTCCACTCAGTCGACCCGAACACTCCGCTGAACACCACCACCATGGCGGCGATCCACGTTCGTCCAACACTCATTCACCCCACCGGCCGAGGCCGAAGTTCACGACGACGTCGTCCGCCGGTCGTAGGGTCCGGGTAACGATCTCAACTTCAAATGATTGCGAATCGATACGCAAGCCCGGGCGCACCTCCGCGGAACAATAGGTTTGCTCAGTGCGCCGTCGAACAGCCCTTCAGCTACCGCTGCTACTGGCAGCAGGTGCGGCGCTGATGCGACTGCCCCTCGCCTCGGCCGACCCGGGCCGGTGGTCAGTCGACCGCGCCAACGCCTGGTATCAGGCCCAAGGTTGGCTGGTCGGCGCGAACTACATCACGTCAACTGCCATCAATCAGCTCGAGATGTTTCAGCCAGGAACCTATGACCCCCGGCGCATAGACAGTGAGCTGCGCGTAGCCCAACTGGCCGGGTTCAACTCCATGCGGGTCTTCCTGCACGATCTGCTGTGGGCCCAGGATCGCCAGGGCTTCGCGAACCGTCTTGGACAGTTCGTCACGATCGCGGCGAGCCACGGCATCAAACCACTCTTCGTGTTGTTCGACTCCTGCTGGGACCCGCACCCCGCACTGGGACCTCAGCGCGCACCGACCCCCGGCGTGCACAACTCCGGGTGGGTGCAAAGCCCGGGCGCAGAGCACCTCGCCGACCCCGGCTACAAGGGTGTTCTGCAGGACTACGTGACGGGAGTGTTGAGCCTGTTCCGCAATGACAATCGTGTTCTGGGTTGGGACCTGTGGAATGAACCCGACAATCCCGCGAGCGTGTATCGCAAGGTGGAGAGGA
>NZ_JAVROT010000394.1:0-5984 GCF_032162605.1 Mycobacterium sp.
AGAGGACGGTTCCGCCGTTGAGGGTCTCGCGTGCGGCCCAGGAGGATGCGACTGTGCTCTTACCCTTGCCTTCGCGGGCTGCCAGCAGGTTGATGGCGTACTGGAGGACGAGGCCCGGTTCCCACCAGACCAGCTTTTTGGCCTTCACCTGGGATCCGCGGGTGACGGTCAGGTGGCGGCTGGGGATGACGTCCCCCGAAGGGGGTCGCGTCCGAGACGCGACCCCCTCGGCGTGAAGATCCGTGGTCAAGCCGCCACCTCCCATAGCTCTGCCAAGCGGACTGCTAGGCGTTGGTCATTTCCACCTCGGCGCCACAAGATCCGCATGGCCTCGACGTTCGGCGCTGGCGTCAGTCCTTCGGAGAGCAAGTGAAGGGCGGCGTCCCGGTATCCGTCGATGTACCGCTCGGACATCTCTGGGTCGTCGTAGCAGCGGCAGGTCCACGGGTCCGTACATCGGCCGCAGGCCAGTAGGTGGCAACTCTTGTCCGCGTAGGCGCGCCGGCGGCGGAGCTGGGTGGGGTAGGAGTCAGCCATCACCGTCTCCCCTCGAGGATGGCGGCCCACTCGTAGCGGAGGTCGTTGGTCACCTTGGACAGCGCCCAGATATTGCGGTAGCTGTATGCGGCGATGTCGCAGATGCCGGCGTGATCCTCGGTGCCGTTGATGCGAACTTCGTAGCCCACTTCGCCGTCGACGACGCAGCGGATTAGCTCGCCGACGACATCGCCGCTGAACTCGCCAGAGACCGCCGTGGACATCGTGTCGAAGAAGAACTCATCGGGATTCTCCTTCGAATACTCGATCGCCTGCTCGACGGGCGGCGCAAAGTGTCGGAAGATGCCACGCGTTCCGAGCCAGCGACCTTGAACTTGAACGTCGTTGATCAGCTGTCGGTGGTGTGTGTAATCATGGTCATGTAAGGGCCTCTCTCCTGGTGGGTGGGTTCTGAAGGCCTCGGGGCGGCAACCCCGGGGCCTTCACTCTTTGGTGTGGTGTTCATCAGGCCGCGGTACCGCCGGACCGGTTGGCGACCAGGTACGCCAGGACGTCCTCGCGGAGGTACCGGACGCGTCCGCCGACCTTGGTCCAGGGCACGCCACGGCGGCGGTACCGGTCCTGCGCGAGCGAGTCCACGGTGGTCTGGAGGATCTCGGCAAGCTGGGACGGTGTCGCGAGTGGTGGCAGATCGCCTAGGGCTGTCGAGTCGGCCATTGTCATCTCCTGTCGATCAACTGCAATACTTTGACAGTTATTGAACTGAACCGCACGCGTGATGCGGTGTCAAGTCTTGTGACTCTATTGACAAGGTATGACAGTATGGGCACATGGTAGGTAAGGAACCGGAAACTGGCCCCACCGCTCGCACGGTGGCCGAGAACATCAAGCACCTGCGCGGGCTGGGCAACATGAACTACACGGAGCTGTCTGAGCAACTGCAGATCCTGGGCCGCAGTATCAACGCGGTTGGGGTCCGCCGCACCGAGTCGGGTGAGCGGCGCGTGACGCCAGATGACCTGCTGGCCTTCGCCGTCGCGCTCAATGTGTCACCAGCGAGCCTTCTCATGCCTGATCTCCCGAAGGTGGCCCAGGGGGACCTGGTTCAGATATCTGGGTGGCACGTTCCTATTCCGGCGCAACATGTTTGGCGTTGGCTGACGGGTACCAGGCCTCTTGTCGGCGACAAGCTGGGAACGTTTATCGACCGCGCTTTGCCGTCATGGGAGCGAGAGCAGCAGTACACAGCTGAGGAACAGCGGCGCATCCAACGGCACGACCAAGTGCTCGATGAACTGCAGGGCGGCGGGCGGCGGAGGAAGACTGATGGCGACGATTGAGAAGTTCGAACCGGCACGGGCGCAACGCGTTACTGCGTTCGGTATCGCACCCCGGACCGTCGCCAGACGAGGAAGCGCGGATTCTCTACCAAGCGGGACGCGCAGGCGTGGGCCAACCAGCTGGAGGTCGACAAGCGCCGCGGAGCGTACGTCGCGCCGGCCGCGGGTCGCGTCCAGCTGGGGGAGTACGCGCGGGAGTGGCTGGAGTCGAAGCACAAGCTGAAGCCGTCGACGCGGGCCCGGTATCAGGTGGTGCTGGACACGGCGATCACCCGGCACGCTGGTGTCCCCCTGGCGGACATCAGCCGCCAGTTCGTCCGCGAGTGGGTGGCGGACCTGAATACGACGATGGTCCCGGCGTCGGTTCAGAAGACGGTCGGGGTGCTGCGCCAGGTCCTCGCGATGGCGGTGGCGGAGAACCGGTTGGTGCTGAATCCGGTGGACGGCGTCGAGCTGCCCGCGGTGAGTGCTCTGGAGCAGAGATTCTTGACGTTGGAGCAGCTGCGCACCTTGGCCGACGCCGCAGGAGAGCATCGACCGTTGGTGTACGTGCTGGGGACGTGCGGGCTTCGGTTCGGTGAGGTGGCCGAACTGCGGTGGCGTGATGTCGACCTGAACGGCCTGCGGCTGCGGGTGGCGCGGTCGGTGACGCTCGTCGACGGAAAGTTCGTGGTTGGGTCGCCGAAGAGCGCCTATGGGCGGACGGTCAGCTTGCCTCAGTTCGTCGCCGACCTCCTGGTGCCTGGGGAGCCCACGTCGCTGGTGTTCCCTGACTCCGAGGGTGGCCACATGCCGGGGAGCAATGTGCGGAGGCGGTGGTGGTCGCAAGCCGTCGCGGCCGCGCAGCTATTTCCGCGAAAGGTGGACGGCGAGACCGTCTACGAGTTCAAGCTCCACGAACTCCGACACACTGCGGCATCATTGGCCATCCAGGCCGGCGCCAACATAAAGGCGCTTCAGAACATGCTCGGACATGAGTCCGCGGGGCTGACGCTGGACCGCTACGGACATCTATACGGGTCCGACGTCGAGGCCGTCGGGGTGGCCATCAACGCCCTTTTGACTCGTGATTGTGTCCAAAGTGTGGCCACGGAGGCCGTTCCCGCTTGATTGGTCGGCGGCGATAGCCTGCCTGACCTGCTGTTTTGATTGTGGAGCCTAGGGGATTCGAACCCCTGACATCTGCCTTGCAAAGGCAGCGCTCTACCAACTGAGCTAAGGCCCCTCTCGTGATCAGCTCCGCTGATCGGCGGCCACATGCCAAACCTCGACGCGACCGCGCGATCTCACGATCAGCACACCCGCTGCGAGAAGGGCGAGCACTACGAGAAACCTCACAGCGCACCTCTTTCAGTAAGGCAAACCGTGGGCCTGGGAGGACTCGAACCTCCGACCTCTTCGTTATCAGCGAAGCGCTCTAACCACCTGAGCTACAGGCCCGTAATCACATACGGCCGAGGGACGAATCTACCGTAACGACGCCCGTCGTCCCAAACCGCCGGGTTCGGTCCGACGATCAGTCCCTGTCGGCGAGCGTCACCTCGACGCCGCCGACGAGGTCGGTGGTGAGGTTGTAGATGAACGCGCCACACGTCGCCATGGCCGTGAGCAGGACGATGTTGACCAACCCGATGAGCGCGGCGCCGCCGAAGATGGTCCCGCTCGACACCAACTCGCCGCTGCCGCTGGCACTCGTGAGCAAATCGCCCACGTTGCTGTTCAGCTTGCTCCACACGCCCATGCCGCCCAGCACCAGATAGAGGAACGCGACGGCGATCATCCATACGAAGAACAGCGCCACGCTGAGCACGAGTGACACCTTCAGCACGCTCCACGGGTCCACGCGCCGGATCTGCATGCTCGCGCGCACCGGACCCTGTGAGCGGCCTGCCTGGGCGCGGGTGGCGGGTACCGAGGAGCGCGCTGGCGGCTCCAGGGCAGTCCGTTCACCGCCCGCCTTGCGGACGGGACGGGGCGCCGGCCCCGAAAGGTCGGGCAGCTCACTCGCGAAGACCTCGGGACGCCCGGAATCCACGCGTTCGGTGCGATTTGCCGGCGGTGCGGCGTCCGTTTCCCGTTGTGGAGCTAGTTCACGTGCGGGAACGGGTTCACGTGTCGGTGCCGCTTCCCGCTGCGGTCCCTGCACCGGCCCAGACGCCGGTCCACCGGAGATGAACCGGTTGAGCCGGGCGTCGGTGCCGGGGGAGTGCCCGGTTGACGTTTTCCCTACCCGCGGCCCGTCCGGGGGTGACGCCTCGCCGGTACGCGGTGCCCTGGGCCCGGGCCGTACCGTGCCCCGCTGCCACGGAGGCACGTCGCCAGACGGCGAGCCCCCGCCGGTGGGCCCACTGCTGTGGGTACCGTTCGAGCCGTTGGCGCTGCCAGTCCCATCGCTGGTGCGCGGTGGTCCAGGTTCATTCGGTGAACCCACCGGGGGCTCCTTAGCTCGGGCCGGCTGCCAGGCGGCAGTTGGCTTGCCAACATCGCGGCATTACGTCGCGTCGGTCTCTGCGTCGTCGTCGGCATCCTCGTCGGCGTTGCGGGCGACGGCAATCAGTGTGTCGCCCTCGCCGAGGTTCATCAAGCGCACGCCCTTGGTTTGCCGCCCGGCCTTGCGCACTTGGCGTGCCACGGTCCGGATGACGCCCCCACCTGAGGTGATGGCATAGAGCTCGGTGTCCTCGTCGACGATCAACGCTCCGACCAGAGTGCCACGCCTGCGGTCGTACTGGATCGTGAGGATGCCCTTGCCGCCGCGGCCCTGTGGCGTGTACTCCTCGATCGCCGTGCGCTTGGAGTAGCCACCCGAGGTCGCGACCAGCAGATACGTCCCTTCGCGGACGACGTTGAGCGACAGCAGTTGGTCATCCTCGTTGAAGCGCATGCCCTGCACACCAGAGGTTGCCCGGCCCATCGGGCGCAGTGCGTCGTCGGTGGCCGAGAAGCGGATCGACTGACCCTTTGCCGACACGAGCAGGAGATCCTCATCGGCCGAGCAGAGCACCACACCCACGAGTTCGTCGCCGTCGCGCAGGTTCACCGCGACGATGCCGCCCGAGCGGTTGGAGTCGAAGTCGGTCAGCTTGGACTTCTTCACCAGACCGTTCTTGGTGGCGAGCACGAGGTATGGCGCGTCCTCGTAGCTCTTGATCTGGATCACCTGGGCGATGCGCTCCTCGGGCTGGAAGGCCAGCAGGTTCGCAACGTGTTGCCCACGCGCGGTCCGCGACGCCTCCGGCAACTCGTAGGCCTTCGCCCGGTAGACCCGGCCCTGGGTGGTGAAGAACAGGATCCAGTCGTGCGTCGAGCTGACGAAGAAGTGCCGGACGATGTCGTCCTGCTTGAGGCCGGCACCCTGCACACCCTTGCCGCCCCGCTTCTGGCTGCGGTAGAGGTCCGACTTGGTCCGCTTTGCGTAACCGGTCTCGGTAATCGTGACGACGACCTCTTCGCGGGCGATGAGGTCCTCGTCGGCGACGTCGCCATCCGCGGGGATGATGCGGGTGCGCCTGTCGTCGCCGTACTTCTCGACGAGCTCCGCGAGCTCGTCGTGGACGATCGCGCGTTGACGTTCCGGTTTGGCCAAGATGTCCTCGAGATCGGCGATCTCCGCCTCGATCTTGGCCAGGTCGTCGACGATGCGCTGACGTTCCAGAGCGGCGAGACGCCGCAGCTGCATGTCCAGGATGGCCTGCGCCTGGATGTCGTCGATGTCGAGCAGCTCGATCAACCCGGCGCGGGCGATGTCGACGGTCTGCGACGCCCGGATCAACGCGATGACCTCATCGAGCGCGTCGAGCGCCTTGACCAGGCCACGCAAGATGTGGGCCCGCTCGTTGGCCTTGCGCAGCCGGTAGGTGGTCCGCCGGACGATGACGTCCAACTGGTGGACGACGTACAGGCGGATCAGCTGGTCGATCCGCAGGGTGCGGGGCACGCCGTCGACGATCGACAGCATATTCGCGCCGAAGCTCGTCTGCAGCTGGGTGTGCTTGTAGAGGTTGTTCAGCACCACCTTCGCCACGGCGTCGCGCTTGACCTCGACGACGATGCGCATGCCGACCCGGTCGCTGCCCTGGTCCTCGATGTTGGAGATGCCCGCGAGCTTGCCGTCGCGCACCTGGTCGGCGATCGAGGTGATGAAGT